>DIPL01000020.1:0-10001 GCA_002424095.1 Christensenella sp. UBA5489 | reverse complement strand
AGAAAGAAAAATGTTATGAAAAAAGAAAAAATAAAAATCATTGTAGCACCCGATTCATTTAAAGGAACGATGTCTTCTTTTGTCGCTGGGAATATAATAAAAAATGAAATTGAAAAAAAATTGCCAAATGCCGAAGTTATCAGCATTTCAGTTTCCGATGGTGGAGAGAACACAATTGAAACATTTTACGAAAATTTTAACGGCACATATGTTGAAGATTTTTTCACTTCGCCTAATTTTGAAAGACAAAAATTTAAGTATGTGAAATTCAAGGATTCAGCGGTTATTGAAGCCGCACAATGTGCTGGACTTATTTTTGCACGTCAAAAAAACCCTATGAAAACGACGAGTTTTGGAATGGGCGAGCAAATCTTACATGCAGTTTCAGATAACAACATTAAAAAAATTTATATTGCACTTGGTGGCAGTGCGACAAATGATTGTGGAGCGGGAATGTTATCCGCCTTAGGTGTTAAATTTTTTGACTTTGCAAACAAAGAGTTTATTCCTGTTGGTGGCACGCTTAAAAATATCCATAAAATTGATTCATCAAATTTTAAAATTCAAAATTATATTGAAACTGAAAATACGGCAGAAATCAATAAAAAAAATATTAATTTTATAACAATGTGCGATGTTGACAACGTTTTGTATGGAAAGAATGGGGCGGCATATATTTTTGCGAAACAAAAAGGTGCAAGTGAAAATGAAATTATTTTGCTTGACAAGGGCTTGAAAAATTTTTCTAAGGTTGTTAAAAGCCAACTTGGAATTGATATTTCAACTGCTCGTGGTGGCGGAGCGGCGGGCGGAATAGGTGCGGCTTGCTATGCTTTTTTAAAAGCAAAAATGCAAAGTGGCATTAACATTGTCTTGGATGCTTGCAACTTTGACGAGATTTTGAATGATGCAAGCCTTGCCATAACAGGCGAGGGAAAATTCGACCATCAATCTTTAATGGGAAAGGCAATAAATGGAATTGCCGAAAGAACGTCAAAAAGAAAAATTCCTCTTTTCGTTTTTACTGGAAAGAATGAAATAACAGATAAAAACTTATTAAGAAAATATGGAATTTCAAAAATATATCAAACGGCAACGCCGAATAAGACATTTGCAGAAATTAAAAAATCATACGAAACTGATTTAAGAAAAGCGGTTAAAACTTTTTTAAACGAACTAGATTTTTAATTTTAAGCAAAATTTTTACCGAATTTGAGATTTTTTGCTTCATTTTTTATTTTGATTTTTATAATGAACAAGAAGTTTGTCAGTTTCATCATCATAGGTTGCTAAAAAAATATTTTTAAGTTCACTCTTATTTTTTATTTTAAGTTTTTTCAAAGCCCATTCTTTTGTTTTATTAATTTTTTCGAGTTCACTTTCTCTGATTTTTCCATCAATGATAATTTCTTTTTGCATTTCAGCTGGCTTTTCTTTAATGTTCAAATCCTCTGCAACAATAGGGCGTGTGTTTGATTTTGGTAAAATGCTGAAATCTCCGCTTATTTCAAAAATGCAATATGCAATGTCATCAATAAAAAAATAGCCTTTATTTCTACATTGTGCAATAATTTCATTTATATCAAGTTTACTTTTAACAATATTTTTAAAATTCATTTTGCCGTCCTCTATAATTATAAGCGGTCGCCCTTTTATAAAAAGTTTTAAAGACTTTGATTTTCTTGCAATTAAGGTCAGAAACAAGTCAAGCCCGCCGAATAAAGCCATTGCTATAATAAAAGTATAAATGGGCAATTCGGTTTCGGTCGCCATATTCGCAGCAATTGAGCCGATTGAAATACCAACGACATAATCGGAAAATTCAAGTTGCGCCACTTGCTTTTTACCTAGAATTTTTGAAATAATGAACAGAGTTGCAAAAGCAAACAACGATTGTAAAATAATATTATAATAATTCATAGAAAAAACACCTTTTACATATTCTTTGTTCAATGTGGATTTTTTATTCAGAATAGATGAAAAGGACTAACTGAAATAGGTTTTTTAAATACAATTTGTTTTTATATATAACTTAAATTTTTTAACTTTCTAATTTTAATAAATATACGGAATTTGTGTAATATAAATATATGAAAAAAATTTTTGCGGTCATTTTTTCTATACTTATTCTTGTTGCATCAAGTGCCGTTTTCGCACCGTCCGCTTTTTTAATTGCAACGAATTCAAATATGATGACAGTATCTTTAAAAGAAAAAAACATTTTTTTGAAAGACTCAAAAAAAAATTCAACAATATTGACTAACGAGCAAGATAGCCGAGAAAAGATTCGTTTGCCCATTGTTATGTATCATAAAATTTCAATAGATAAAAAAGGTACTTATATGGTAAATCAGTGGCAACTTGAAAGCGATTTAATTGCTTTTCAAAAAGCAGGTTATACTACTGTTTTTCCGTCGGAAATTATTTCTTATGTCAAACAAGGGAAAAAACTTCCGTCAAAACCATTACTGCTCACTTTTGATGATGGGCATTATAATAATTTATGTTACGCTTTGCCACTGCTAAAAAAATATAACGTAAAAGCATTAATGAATATCATTGGGCAATTTAGCAACAATTCATCTTTGGTCGGAGACTCAAATCCCGCATATTCGCACGTTACGTGGCAACAAATTAAAGAATTATATGATAGCGGTTTTTTTGAAATTGGTAACCATTCTTATAATATGCACAACTATAAACCTCGTTTTGGCATTATACAAAAAAAGAACGAAACATCCGAAGAATATTATACTTGCCTTAAAGAAGATATTGGAAAATTGCAAAATAAATTGCGTTTATGTGCCGGAGTAATACCAAAAGTTTTTGCATGGCCGTTTGGAGAATATTCAACAAACGCAACAAACATTTTGCTTTCAATGGGCTTTGAAATGTTTTTAACTTGTAATGAAGGTGTTAGTTTTATCAAAAAAAATAATCCATCATCGCTTATACAACTTAAACGTATAAATCGCAACGGATTATTTTCTACACAAGAATTAATCAATAAATTAAGTTTATAATAATTAAACTTCGAAACTTATAAAATATGTTGTTTTTTAGTCTTTAATTCGAATATTTGTATTTTTCATAGGGGCAGGGGGAGTTAAAAGTGGTGTGCCGCCAAATGAACCTGTTATGCTTCCAAAAATATATGCTAAATTGCAAAATGCAATATTTGTCAAATCTGCCAAATGGTCGTTGACAAACTTATTAATATCAATACTTTTCAATGAAACTAAATTTTGAAACTGTTCGCCAATACTTCTTCTTAAATAGCAGGTCGCCGAGATTTCAAACAAAGATTTTGGATTGACAACAATATTTCTTGTAACTTCAAAAGAAATAGCTCTATCGTCAACTCTTGTAATAACAATTTCATCTTCATTTGTTATATTTACTGTTGTGTTCATTGCAATCGGCAAAACGTCATATCTCAATTTGACAAGTCTTGCTTCGGTTCTTCCCGTAAACATTTTTATATCAATTTCTTTCATAAAAAATTTCTCCTTATACCTTTAAATATACTCCACTTTTCACGATATGTCAAATAAATTGTTATTATATTGTTATTATTGATTTTCAGGAACGGTTTCCTCTTCGCTTACCAAGTTATGTACAATTTGTTCGCCGACAAAGGAATACACATAACCTGTAACCAAAGTTCCTTCCAGCCTATCATTAACAAAAGTTTTAACTGACGGAATTACTGTTGCAATATAAATGATTGCAAAAAAACAAGATACATATAAAACACCTTTAAAAAAACCAAGAAAAAGTCCGAGAACTGCATTTGCCTTTCCTAGCAATTTACCTTTAAAGATTTTTCCAATCGTATGATTTAATATAAAGATAAGAATGCGGATTAAAATGTATGTTATAATAATTCCAATTATAACAGCAATTATATTTGCAGCCGAATCTCCGAACGTTGCAGATAACCAAGGTGTTAAATTAAAAATTGAATCAAGAATTGCAACCATTTGGTGGCGGAATAAAAAAGCAACAACAACAGTTCCGAGAAATCCTAAGAGAGATAAAAGAGTTGAAAAAAAGCCCTTATACATTCCTATGACGGAGAAAATCACAAGAATTCCGACAAAAATTAAATCAATTATAATTCCGCTCATAATAAAATTCCTTTTATTAAATCTTATTCACTTTATATTCAAAATTTATTAAATTAATTCATAGTTCGAATAATTTACTTTAAATTATAGCATAGTTTTAAATAAATTAAAATAAATAAGACATAATTTTTATTGAATTACGCCTTATTTTATTTAACAAATTAATTAATTCGCCGTTGAACTATTCGCTTTTTTATTTTCAAATTCAACAAAACTTAAATTTTCCTCTGATGCAAAGTTTGATGAACTAATCGAAACATTTTCATAAATTTTTTCACATTCAATTTTTTCGAATAAATCTGTGTTGATGAGTACATCTGTATCTTCGCTAATAAGTGCCTTTGCTTCGTTTACAATTCCATTACTGTCATCTTCTTTTTTGTCTTGTTCTTTTGTGCTTTGTATTTCGATTTTATTGTCGCTTTTTTCATCTTTTTTAGGTGTTATTTTTTTTGCCCTTCCGCCACTGTTGTTGTCGTCATTTCCATCGCCACGGGGCTTTTGCCTATTGCCTTTGTCATCGCTACCGTTTCCATCAGTGTCGCTGCTTTTTTTCACGTTAACACTATCATTGCTGTCAACGTCGACTTCACCTTTAATTATTTTAATGTTTTCTTCACATTCAGAAATATCATCTTTCAAATCTCTACTAACAGAGGTTAAGATTCTGTAAGTGGTTTCCAAAATAGGATACCTTTCTTTATTTGCTTCAATAACTTCTTCGCAGTGTTGTACAGAAATTTTAAGTCCATCGAGCAAGTCTAAATCTTGCGAGAGTTTTTTTGCTTTTTCTTCGTCAATATCTGCAATGTTATTCACGCCATAGAGCACAACTTTTTGCTTAGCAACAAGTGCTTCTCTTCTGCGTAGTTTTTTCTTGTCTTTATCCAAAGTTTTCCGAACTCTTTGAAGTGGCAAAAACTCTTTTTTATTTGCTCTGAGTTCTTTTTCATTGATTTTTAAACGTGCTTTAAGAATTTCAAGTCTGCTTTGGTACTCTTCAATTGTTAGCACAGGACCGCTTTTTTCTTCTTTCTTTTCTTCTTCAATTTGTCGTTCCGCCTGAGCGTAAAGAGCACCGAGTTCGGTAAGTTCGGCTTGAAATTTTAGAGTGCTGAGCTCAGATTCACTTTTTAGTCTTTCATATTCAATTTTCTGAGCCAATAACTCTTGCTTTAAAAGTTCGATTTCTTCTTTAAGTTCGCTTTCTCTAAAAGTTTCAGTTTTAAAATATTGAGATGCGTTGGCTATATTTTTATCAGGAGCAACTTGTGAAGCATCGTAAGAACTTATAAAAGGATAAGTTTTTTCATAAGATTCGGTTGCTGAATTTTGTTCCTGTGCTGATAGAATTTCAGCCTTTGGAGTTGTTGCAATTTTGCTTTCAGTTTTTTGTGATGAAACAAAGTCGGTTGTTAGAGTTTCTTTAATTTGTGATGAAGCATGTTCAGTTGTTGTAATTGTTTCGGTTTGTGATGAAACGAAATCGGTTGTTTGTGGTGAAACAAAATTAGTTGTTGGAGTTTCTTTAATTTGTGGTGAAATAAATTCAGTTTTTTGCGGAGATATAATTTCAGGTTCTGAGATTTGGTTTTCAAGACTGGAAAGTGTATTGAAATTAAAATCCGTTAAATTTTCATCTGTATTTTTTTCTGCGACTGCGTATGAGTTACCTGTTTTTGCTGCTGCAATTTCATCTTTTTGACGGATAAAATTGTCATCTTCGCTGAATAATCCTGTTTCATTTCTAAATTGTTCATAACTATCAGTTGTACTTTCAGGTTCAACTGTAAAAGTTTTGTTTTTTGGCGTTGCTGTTGCGAACATTGCTGGTACAGGTTCTATGCGGTTTATATTTTCATTTGGTTCTTTTCCGAAATTCGTATCAAAATCATCTCCAAAATTAAATTCTTCATTGTCATTAAAAATATTATCTAAATCTTTGTAGGTTTGATTATCTAAATCACTCTCGCCGAATTTATCGTCGTTGGAAAGAAAGTCAAAATCAGATGAATGTTTATTTTCATTAAACATTTTATCAAATTCAGCTTCATTAAAATTTTTGTTTCCGTAAATTTTATCTCTTTGCATCCAATCAGGAACATTAAAATCATTTTTTTCTGGTAAATTTGCTTCTGCTGGTTTCGGTTCGTCGACAACGAATTCAGTTACTGTTCCTTCAAGGTCTTTTTTCGAATTTTTGACTTTTTTTTCATCCAAAGAGATGTTTTTAGAAGTCAATTCATCGTTAAATTCTTTTTGTTTTTCTTTGACAATTTTCTTTGACTGTTTAATTTTCTTTGATTTTCCTTCTTTTTCAGGTTTTGATTCTAAGTATGATAATAAAAAATTTCCTACAAAGAAAATCAAAAACCCACCTGCAATAATAACTGCAAGCACTGCCAAAACATTAATCAACGCTTCACCAAAACTCATTTATTTATCTCCTATTATGTGTGTTTATTTAACATTTGTAATATAAAAACGCAAAAAGTTATCTTAAATTTAAAGTATTAATACTATACCACAAAATATTTTAATAATCAATACCCAACTTTTTCATTTTCATAGGAATATGTAAAATTTTTAGACATTTTTAAATGCAGAAATTGCCAGGCAATTAATCGAATTAGGCAATAAAAAACCGAATAGGATAAAAGATAATATGGTTGCAAAATGGTTAGGACATAGCAACACACACACAATAAAACAATATTACGTACATATTTTAGATAATTTCGAAAAAGAACAAATGCAAGAACTTAACAATTATTTTGATGCTAATTTTTGACACCAATTCTGACACCAGTTTTGACACCAGAATGCAATATTTTTTCAATATTTTATAAAAAAATTGTGGTCTAACATATAGTTAAACCACAACATATGGTGTTTTTGGCTCCTTGAGCAGGGCTCGAACCTGCGACCTGCCGGTTAACAGCCGGATGCTCTACCTGCTGAGCTATCAAGGATTATGCTTTTTCATCTTGTTTTTAGCAATTTATACTTTACCATAAAGATTTATTATTGTCAAGTTTTTATTAAAAAATAATCAAAAATTTTTTAGCAAGTTTGTTATAATAGACAAGCTAAAAAGAAAAGTACGGCAAGAAAATATGAAAACAAAAAAACAGTAGGGCGTGCGAACGTAGAGAATGGCGGAGCAGGGCGGAAAAAAAGAACAACTAGTTGTTCTTTTAGTTATAAAATTGTTTGAAAAGAGGGTGTTTCGGGGAGAGTGGGGCGGTAAAAAATGAAATGGTGGTAGAAGTTGTCGAAAGTGTAACGAAGTGACGGAAAAAGAATTAGTTGTAGGGAGAGAACAACAGTGCGGGCTGAACGGAAAAGAGATAAACTTTTTAGTTGATAGCCTTGCTTTAAAAGAGAATTGTTAGTTTAAGAGAGAAAAAAAGAAAACCTACGAAGTAGGTTTTCTTGATTTGTTTATTTGTTTCCCCTTGCATGCTTGGGTTTGCTCTGTTTTAAACTTTATTAATTTTGCGCGCAAAATTTTACATACTTATTAAAACAAATTGCTCGTGATTAAACAAACTATTAAGCACTATAAGGAAGAAGAACGATGTACAAATTAACGGTTGTTGTGTATGTTCCAACGGTTATTGTCTTTTCAATTGTATAGACAAGGTCTGGCATATTTTCAACAATGGATTCAAGTTCAAAATCGCCTAAAAACACTTTTGGCTGTGCTGAATCATATCCGATTGCTGCTGCAGTCAATGCTGTTTCAGCAACTGTATCTGTTCCATCAATTTTTGTCGAAACAAGTTTAATTCCTGAGAGGTCATACGCACCCTCTTCATCTGCTTCAATTGCTAATATATTTGTAGAGGCTTCTGCTGTACTTGTTGTCAATGCATAATCAACAATAGGGTTGCTGTCAGTGTCATAAACATAGAACATTACTTTTTGTTCAAAGGTTTTGTCGGTAGCATATGTGTATTTTACTGTTACAGCTTGAAGTCCAGTTTCTGCTGCATCATAACCTGTAAGTGCAATTGACTCATCGCTAAAAGCAACTGTTGCGGTTTTAACGTTATTGTTTTGCATGTATTTTACATTTTCAGTCATTGCTGATTTTGCGGTATCTTTGGCAACAATAAAGTAAGGAGCTCCGAGATATTCAACAGGAGCAATGTTTTCACTGTCAAAAACTGTAATGTAGTAAACTTCTTTTACGGTCTTTGTTCCCTTGGTATATGTTAAAGTTACGGTTTGTGCACCGAGTTTATCTTTGTTATATCCAGAAATCATTGCTGTTGTTATAGCTTCTGGAGCGTCTTCGCTACCATTAATTTTAACTGTTTTTGCGCCAATAATTGTTTCAAGTGTGGTGCCTTTGGCAACAAAATCGTCATCAAACAAATCTTCGCTCAAGTCAAGTGCTTCTTCCGCTACTGCTGCTTCTGAGACATTAACTTTTAAAACAACTTTTGTTCCATTTCCTAAGAAATAAGTTGCATCATATGTTCCAATAGTTCCGAATTTAACTCCTGTTACTCCTAATACGTCATCTAAATCTCCATATACAACGTCTCCGTTATTATGGATAACAACGTAGGAAGTAACATTAATTAAATCTTCTACTGTTGAGTCTTTTTCAACTGAAATATCATAAGCGTTTCCGAAGAAGCGTTCACCGCCCCACGTATGAAGAACACCTGTTGGTTCAGCTGGTGTAAATCCATCTTTTATCAACACAATTGGGCCATCAAATAATGCGAAAGCATAGTTGCCATCAATGATAAGATTGAAGAATTCGCTACCTACAGCTAAATCCTCTTCGGCCATTTCAATTTTTTGTAATGATTGACCAAAGGCTGATATTTCCGTTTTTCCTGAGGTTATGGTTGTTTTATCACCATAATTACCTGTCATAGTCTGTTTTACATTGGTGAATACGTCCATCTGGCTATCCATTGTCAACGTATAGGCATTATTAGCTTTCAATTCTAAGGTTAAATCTGCGCCTATAAAGTTGCCTTTGTATGTACCGAGTGTTGCTGCGGGTGTTCCGCAAGACGGCAACACGAGCATGCCGCTGAAAAGCAATACGGTTAATACTAAGGTTAAAATTTTGTTTTTCATTTCTTCTCCTTTTTATGAAAAAATATTTTTGTTTAGTTTTATAATTTGATTTTGAAAGTTTTATGTTTTGTTAAATTTTTTATTGATATTTGTTAATTAATATATCGACTGCTATTAATTAAAACATTCAAATAAAAACTTTAACAAAATTTCCTTTCTTATCGAGAATTATAAACTTAAACTTAATTGCAAGTATAATATATAAAAATTATTATTGCAAGCATTTTTACGTTTTTTTTTACTAAATATTGGCAATATCAAGGCAAATGAAAAACCATTAAAAATGATATAATATTATTATGAGAAATAAACAAAATAAGTTCAAAATCGTTATTAAATAAAAATGTTTTATCGTATGACTTCTTTATATTTAACTAACGCATTTATAATAAAGAGATATTTAAGTTAAAAATTAAAAAATTAGCGAAAAACATTTTTAATTTTTTACAAATTGTGATATACTAAATAACGTAAAATGAAGAGTATAAGAAAATTAAATTCAGGGAAGAATTTTTTAATTATTGTTAATCTCGTGCTTTTTTTTGCACTCATTCTTTCATTTTCATTTTTTCCCTTTATCCAAAATCCTGTGCTTTTTGCACAAGGGACATCCATTGTTTTTAAATCTGCAAACGAACTGGAAACCATTGAGCTAGAAAAGGTTATCTTTGATTATTCCGAAAAGCCTGATGATTTCAAATTGGTTTTAACAACTGAATATGCGTTTGAAGTGGGTGATAAAATAACATATTACTATTTAAAAAT
>DIPL01000010.1:13332-18094 GCA_002424095.1 Christensenella sp. UBA5489 | reverse complement strand
TGTCCATGGCTAGGCGCTTCGGCAAGTCGAATGTTGCGAGGAATAAAAGTGTCATATACCTTTTTGCCAAAAAATTTAATAATCTCATTGCTTACTTCATTAATTAAATTCGAGCGATTGTCTTTCATTGTCAATATCACGCCTTCCACATCTAATGCGGGGTTTAGGTGATGCTTGATAAGTCTGATTGTGTTCATGAGTTGGCTCAATCCTTCAAGTGCAAAAAATTCGCATTGAATAGGAATTACAATTGAGTGTGCGGCGGTCAAGGCGTTTACGGTTAGCAGCCCAAGTGAAGGTGGGCAATCAATAAAAATATAATCATAATTTTCAATGATACGGTTCAAGATATTTTTGATGATTTTCTCCCTTGAACTCATTTGAACCAATTCGATTTCGGCGCCAGCAAGATCAACAGTGGCGGGGATTATGTCTAAATTTTCGATAAAAGTTTGCAAAATGGCCTCTTTTACTGAGCAGTCGCCGTCAATAACATTATAAATTGTCTTCATAGATGAATTTTTTTCTATTCCAACGCCGCTGGTTGCGTTTCCTTGTGGATCCATATCGACAATCAAAACCTTTTTGCTCATAACGGCGACGAATGCGGCAAGATTAATGCAGGTGGTTGTTTTCCCAACGCCGCCTTTTTGGTTTGCGAAAGCAATAATTTTTCCCATATAATCCCTCCTTTTGTATACATTGTAACATACAAATTATTAAAAAACAAATTAATTTTAAAGTTTTAAGGAAAATTGTTGGATTTTTGATTGGTTTTTGATTAAAAAACCGTAAATCCCAACGGAAATGAACACGTTTATATTATTGTTGAAGTTATGCAGGCAGAAGAGTGTTTGCTTGTTTATCGTTAATAAAAAATGTTTCACGTGAAACATTTAAGGTAGATGGAAATGTAAAACAGGTTAAAGATGCAAGAGTCTGAGTCAGTTTAAGAAATCAGTTATTATAAGACAATGTCAATAATTTTAAAGGTAGCAAAACTGTTTTTGTTAAATATATTTTTGTTGTTATTTATTGATCCTGCAATATGAGGTTTTGCGCCTTTGATTGCCTTATTAATTTAGGAGATTTTATAAAAACTATTAGAGGCTTTATATCAAGGTTTTAATTTTAATTGTTTGGTTGATAAAATGTTTCACGTGAAACATTTTGAAAAGGTTGAGTTTTTGTCAATGACTTACTCTTGTTTTTTTTAGATAATTTACTTCGCATTTGTTTATCTTATATTTCTCATTGTCCGATTGATTTTGTCATTGTGTTTGGTTGATTTGTTTACTGGTTGTTATTTGTTTGTTGTTTGTTCTTGGCAATCAAAGCGGTTTTAATTTTGGAAGGTTTTTGGTTCGGGGATATCCTGTTGGTGAATTTTTGATTTTTTTAACAATAATTATACTTCTTTGATTTCCGCCTATTTCATAACGCATAACGTTTTCTATTTTGCCACCTAATATTGATAAAGCTTTTTGGGATTTTTCAATTTCCTCATCAGTCTTTAAAGACTTATACGCAATCAAAAAGCCGCCTATTTTCAAAAACGGCAATCCGTATTCAATCAAGGTTGGCAATTCAGCGACTGCACGCGCCAATATAATATCAAACTGATTTTTCAAATTCAAATCTTCAATACGGGAATGAATTGTCTTAGTTCCACTCAAGTGCAAGGTATCTATTATATGATTTAAAAAATTAACCCGCTTTCTCAAACTGTCCAGCATAAGAATATTAAGGTCTGGACGAATGATTTTAAGCGGTATAGACGGGAAACCTGCGCCAGCGCCAATGTCAAGAACTTTACTGTTAATGGGAATCAGTGTATGTGGATAGGCGCTATCTAAAAAATGTTTAACAATAACCTCGTCTTCCTGGGTTATAGAGGTTAAATTAATTTTTGAATTCCACTCAATCAATTCTTTATAGAACAAGCAAAAATTAACTGCCTTTGCATCTTCAATTCTTATGTCGTATTTTTTAAAAATTTCCCTTAATTTTTCTTTCATAATCTAATTGCCTTTTATTTTTTTATGGTTTAGTTTTTATTTGAAGGACAGGCTTTTGGCTTGTGTTGGAATTTTAGTTAAAATGTTTCACGTGAAACAATTTCCGAAATCAAAACTGCTTAGTTTACTTTTTATTATTGCGTTGGGTTGTTGGTCTTAGAGACGGAACGCATTTTTCAAGTCAATTTCTGTTGAAGCGCAATTATATAGGAAATATTTCTTTAAATTGCTATCTTTATATTTTCTTATTTCTTCTAGATATTCAAAGTATGAGGAATAGCCTATTTTTTTGTTTTTGTAATATATTGCTTCTTCAATTCTAATTTATATTCTTTCACTTTATTCTAAGAATTGTTCTTTCTCCATACTCTACGCCCTTATAAATGATTTGCTATTTTTTCTTAGATTCACCACTCTTGCTTTGAGTGCCGCGCTGCGCTAAATACGGGCTAAAATTATGTGTTTGCGACCTAATTGATTCACGTGAAACAAAAATTTTATTTAAGTAGCTAGATAGTTTGTCTGATTGTTTGTTTTAGTGTTATGTTTTCTTGGAAATTTTGTTTTTTGTGAGTTTAAAAGTATCAGTATTTTTATTTGTTCTATAATATACAAATTAAACGAATGCGATTTTGCTAAAATAATCATGTTTTTTGTTTATTTTTGCTTATTTTCGCTCTTTTTTAATTTTAAGTAGATTATTAAAACAGAAATATCGGCAGGCGAAACTCCTGAAATCCTAGATGCTTGTGCAATTGTTTGTGGTTGTATTTTTTCTAATTTTTCCCTTGCTTCAATCCGTAGTCCTTTTAAATTTTTATAATCTATGTTTTCAGGAATTCGTGCCGCTTCTTGTTTTAACATTTCGTTAATTTCTCGCTGTTGTTGCTTTAAATAACCTTCATAACGAATGTTAATGTTTACTGTTTCTAAAACTTCACGACCTATATTTTCAAAAAATCCAAATTCTCTGTTGACGTCAAAAATATTTACATTATTTTTTTTAATTAAGTTATAAATTTTAATAGATTGATTCGGAATGCTTTCGTTTTGTTTTTTTAGAAAGTTTATCATTTTTTCATCGATTTTGAGTGTTTTTTCTAATATTTTCATACATTTTTCAATATTTTTTTGTTTTTCGAGATAAATCTTATATCTTTTGTCGTCTACCAATCCAACGGAACGTCCTGTTTCCGTGAGTCGCAAATCAGCATTATCTTGCCTTAACCAAAGTCGATATTCCGCTCGTGAAGTCATCATCCTATATGGCTCGTTTGTTCCCTTGATAACCAAATCATCAATCAACACGCCAATATAAGAACTGCTTCGACTTAAAACAAGTCCATCTTTTCCTTCTAAAAAAAGACTTGCGTTAATACCTGCAATCAAACCTTGCGCCGCCGCTTCTTCATAACCGCTTGTCCCATTTATTTGACCTGCTGTAAAAAGCCCGCTGATTTTTTTATATTCTAATGTAGGTTTTAGTTGTGTCGAATCAATGCAATCATACTCAATTGCGTAGGCATTTCTCATAATCTTAACATTTTCAAGCCCCTTTATGCTTGGATAAAGTTCGTTTTGAACTTCGACAGGCAAAGAGGTGCTTGCACCTTGAACATAAAATTCGTCGGTCGTTTCGGCTTCTGGTTCTAAAAAAACCTGATGCGTTTCTTTATTAGAAAATCGCATTATTTTGTCTTCAATTGATGGACAATAACGCGCCCCCACGCCTTTTATTGTGCCACAATATAGCGGTGCTTTGTGAATGTTTTTAAGGATTATTTTTTTTGTTTCAGGGGTGGTGTGAGTTAAATAACAGGCGACTTTATTTTTTGGTAATTTTTTTGTTAAAAAACTAAAACTTTGAATATTTTCTTCCCCTTCTTGTCTTTCAAGGCTTGAAAAGTCAATAGATTTACCGCTAACACGAGCGGGTGTTCCTGTCTTAAATCTAAAAATATTAAAGCCCAAATTTATCAGATTTTTTGTCAAAAGATTGGCAGGGGCAAAACCGTTAGGTCCGATATTGCTTGAATATTTGCCTATAATAATTTTACTTTTTAAATATACACCAGTTGCAATAATAACTGCTTTACATAGGAATTTCTCGCCTTGTGCAGTTTTTATGCCATAAATTTTGTGGTTTTTTACTAATATTTCTGAAACTTCGGCTTGTTTTATAGATAAATTTTCTTGATTTTCTAAAACTTGTTTCATTCTAGTGTGATAAACGTTTTTATCAACTTGTGCCCGTAGACTATGAACCGCAGGACCTTTTCCACGATTTAACATTCGAATTTGAAGCAAGCAAGTATCGGCATTTACGCCCATTTCCCCGCCTAACGCATCAATTTCGCAAGCCAAATGCCCTTTCGCTGTGCCGCCAATTGATGGATTGCATGCCAAAAATGCAATTGAATCCAAATTTAATGTTATTATTAAAGTTTTTTTACCCGTACGTGCCAAAGCGAGCGCCGTTTCGCATCCTGCATGACCGGCACCAATTACAATGGCGTCATATTCATGAATTTTATTTTTAAATTTTTCATTATTTTTCATTATTTTTCCCATATTTTTTCCGCTATTTTCTATTTATTTTTTTGTTACTTTTAACACAAAGCTTTGTGTATTCCGCTTTTGCCAATCGCTTTGTTATTTATAATATTTTCTGTTTTATTTCTTTGTTATTAATTGTTTATTAAATTTAACTGTTATTTGATTTATCTATATTAATTAATTTCTTA
>DIPL01000010.1:11891-13170 GCA_002424095.1 Christensenella sp. UBA5489 | reverse complement strand
ATTAATTAATTATTAAGTCATTGTCGTTTATCTAGTGTTTTTGTTTTTAATTAAATTAATTGTTTAATTATTATTTAATTGCATTTAATTATAGTTTTTAGCGAATTTTGATATTTATTCTTAAATATTTAGTGTTTTTTATTAAATTTTGTAATTAAGTTTTAATAAATTTATTTAAAAACGCCTTGAATTTGGCTAATTATTTACCCAAACAAAACTTAGAAAAGATTTCATCGATAACACTTTCAAATTCAGTTTCACCGGTTATTTTTCCTAAAATCTCCCAAATTCTTCTTACTAGAAATGTAAGTATATCTGCACTTTCAAAATCACATTTATTAATTGCTTCATCAATTGCCATCAATGATTCTCTTAAATTTGTAATATGCCTTATATTAGTTAGAATTAAACCTGAGGCATCGACTTTTTTATCAATAATTTTATCGAAAATTAACTGTTTAATTTGTTGTACATTTTCTTTTTTAAACGCACTCACTTCAATTGTAATTTCTTTGTTAAGGTTATTTTTATTCAAATTTTGTGAAATTTGTGAGTTTTTTTCGCTTTTTTCATTGTTTTTTTCATATTTTTCAACGGTTTTTAGAAAATGTTTGTCTTTTACTAAAATTCTGCCAATATCGGATTTATTTAAAATTAATATCCGTTTTTCATTTTCGGTCATTTTCAACAAAGTTTCATCCTCGGGCGACAGGCTTTCAGAATTGTCTAAAACGACTAGAACTAAGTTTGATTCTCTTATTGTTTGCTTGCTTCTTTCAATTCCAATTTTTTCAACCAAATTATCACTTTCACGAATCCCTGCTGTGTCGATAAAATTAAATTTCATACCGTTAAAAACAATTGTTTCCATAATTGTGTCACGTGTTGTTCCTGCAATGTTTGTAACAATTGCACGTTCTTCTCCGATTAAGGCATTCAAGAGACTAGATTTCCCGACATTTGGTTTTCCAATTATTGCAATATTTATACCGCTTTTAATAATCCTTCCTGTTGCGGCTGTTTTTAAAAGTTTCTCAATTTTTTCTTTAAGTTTAATTAATTCTTTTTTGATATACGCCGCAGTTGCTGGCTCGTCGTCGTGCTCTGGGTAGTCCAAAAGCACTTCCATTTCAGCAAGCATTGAAGTCAAATGGCTTTGCATTTCCTCGACGGTTTTTTTGAGTTCGCCTTTAAGCATTTGATAGCCGGCTTTAAGTTCTGCTTCGCTTGTTGCATTAATTACATCAACGATACCCTCAGCTTTATCCAAAGTCAACTT
>DIPL01000010.1:8609-11716 GCA_002424095.1 Christensenella sp. UBA5489 | reverse complement strand
AATGATTTCAATATATTTTCCGCCAAAAACTCGCCGCCGTGGCACTGAAACTCGACCATATCTTCGCCAGTGTAAGATAGCGGCGCTTTAAAAAACACCATCAAACATTTATCTTTTATATCTTTATATATGAAGTCGCCGAGATATAAAAATCGTGAAGTAATGTCATTTTTATTTTTACAGAAAAAAACTTTTTTTGCTATATCTAAACAACGAGGACCGCTTATTCTAATAATACTTATTGCGCCAGTGCCAAGTGGCGTAGAAATGCAGGCAATAGTTCGTTCGCTTGAATTTTGTTCATCGCTAGAATAATATGGTTTTTTGGGAGAATTCGTATGCGTAGGACTTGAATTGCACATCTTTTCTTGCTTTTCTTTTTTTAAATATTTCATAATATATAAGTTTAGCATAATGACTCAAAAAATTCAATGGAAATTTAAAAATGAAATCATTGGAAAAGTTAATATATGATTCAAAAAATTTAACAAAAAATTTAAATGAAATTGATTTCAGGTTGATTGTAATAATATTATAACTTTCTTTAAAAATATCTTTTAAAAAGTAAGGTACTGTTGTGATTTTTTAAAAATGTTTTTTAAAAGTGCTCTTTGCAATTTTTAAAAGTTTCAAAAGAAAGAATGTTTTTTATGATTTTTATTTTTTGTCTATCTACCACTTATTTGCTTTAAAAGAAGTGAGATAAACTAAATTAATGATTTAGATTTGATAATTTATCAAAAATTTTGTTTTATATAGGAATTATTTGGCGTAATTTAAGGCTTTAAAGATGACAATTTAAGTTTTCCGTGATATAATTAAAGAACTAAATTCAAATACAAAATAATTAAATTAATTCCATTCATTATTGCATTTACTTGCTCGCAGGTTGTTGAAAATATTTCAAAAACAAAGTCAAAAAGATTTAATGAGTTTTCTCGCCACTAACCGATTTTTATTATTATATTAAATCTAAACTCGTACTCGTTCTAATGAAATATACAAATTAAAAATCGATATTCACCTTTTAATGAAATATATAAATATATTCAAGAGTTCTAATCAAAAATCATTTAAAATAATTAAAATTCAATAGTGTGGAAATAATAAACATAGGAAAAATATGACAAAATTTTA
The DNA here is from genome assembly GCA_002424095.1 of Christensenella sp. UBA5489. GTDB lineage: Bacteria > Bacillota > Clostridia > Christensenellales > UBA1242 > UBA5489. The sequence continues at coordinate 10,579 of DIPL01000010.1, read as the reverse complement.
CAAATATATATTAATAGTAAGCTTAATTCTAATGGCTTTTGTTGCTGGGATAATTCAGTTAACAGGGAAAGTGCCTGAAATCATTCCTGCGGGCAATTTTTCGGAAGTTAATGTTCCTGACAACGAGGTTGATACAAGTGATTACTATACTCGTTTTTATGCAGAAAATGGACCTGGGGCTATTGATGATCCGGAAATGTTCGAGAGTGTAACGGAAAAGATTTCGCAAAAAGGGTTAACCAATTTTCTCGACACACTTCCAACTCAATTTAGGCTTAATGATAAATATTTATTTACAACCGAGAATCAAGATGGGGCAGGTCTCTGCTGGGCTTTTGCAACAACCAAAACGGTTGAAAGTTTCATTGCTATGCAATTTAATGAATATTATAATTTTTCTGAATCATGGGTTTCAGTAATTACCAAGATTAGCATGGGTTCATTTTCAACTCTAGGAGGCGGGGGTAATTGGGCCTATTATTCATCAGTGAACACTTATGGAATGATGCTCGAAGCTGATTTCCCATATGATATGATTTTTAAAATTGGACAGGAAAACTATCTGGACTATTATGATGCTTATAAGGATTATGCTTCAAAAGATTTAGTTTCGGGTTTAAAATTCAAAAACTATGGAAATTATAATGACTATTCCTCAGGTGAAAAATTAAATACAATAAACAGTATAAAAACTTACATACAACAATTTGGCTCAATTTACTGCACTTTTAATACGGCAGATATGAAAAAAGACGCTAACAACAACACGTATGTCGCAGCTAGTACAGGATCAATTACTCATGCGGTGTCCATTATTGGCTGGGATGATAATTACACGGCGGGAGGATGTACAGGTGCTTGGATTCTACGAAACAGTTGGGGAGCTCAGGATGAGGAGTTCTACATAATGTATGATAACCGCCATGTAAGTTCGACTTATGCATTGATTAATGAAATTAATTTCAATGGATATTTGATTAAAACCGGAAATGGAATGGCAGACATAGAGGCTTATGATAAAATAAAACTTGTAAATTCTAATTCGAATTATTCACACTTAAAGATTCCTGACAATCAATATCTCGCCAAAAACTTATTTTATTACACCGAAGAAACTAATTTTTCTAATGAATTAGTTTATTCTTTTCGAAATCAAATCTATAATGAACTTAAAGTAAGTGTTTTTAAAGGTAATCAGGATGTGTCTGGCGATTTTGATTGGGGATCTTATATAAACGTTTTGTATGTGTCGTATAAATATACTGGACTGAGTCCTGGTACATATAAAATCATAATTGAAGCAGACAACGATGCTGATGGTATTTTTGACGAAACCTTTCTTAAAACTTTTGTAGTTTTTTCAGGTGCTGAATTTTCTCTTGTTTGGACGAATAAAGGTTCAGCAAGAGAAGTACTTCAAAATTTTAATACTTTTAACAATGCTGATTCGACTGCAAATATATATAATTATTCGCCAGTTGGTTCGGGATTGCCGTTTATTATTCAACATGCTGGAATGAATAATGTTACAGATTATGAAGTTATAGTTGGCGGTGATTTAACCGTTATCTATTCAACTCAACCTACGTTTGCTACGTTACAATCTTATACGACAGGGGAGTTTAAATTTTATTTAAGAGCAGCAACAGAGGGTGTGCATTATGCAACTTTAAGAGTCACAACTCTTATTGGACACCAAAGAGCCTCCTCCCTTAGATATCAATTTGATTATAAAATAAAGGTTTTTAATTATACTTCGGGGAAAAGTATTATATATTTAGGTGTTGATTATTCTCTTGATGGGGGAGTAAACCATACCGATAATTGTAACGGTGCATACTTAGATGAAAGCAGCGATGGGACAAATGTTGTTGATAGAATTTATATAAAAGAACCGACAAGGACTAATGCGCAATTTCTGGGTTGGTTTTATGATATTGAACGAACTCTGGAACTTTCGCAAGATGAAA
>DIPL01000010.1:0-8317 GCA_002424095.1 Christensenella sp. UBA5489 | reverse complement strand
TGAATGTTCCGCAAGAAGAACTTGATTATATAACCTCGCGTCAAATTGAATATGTTTTAACTGATTTAAGCAGTAGTCATATTTTGGAAGTCTATTTTGAACCTGTAATTTATCGAATTACATTAACCACTGAAATTGACGGCGGAACAATTGCTTTCAGCGGTATTGAAACGAATTATGTTGACCTCGCTCCTTTGGAAACCGCTACTTTAAACGCAACTGCAAATGAAGGATACAATTTTATTGAATGGCTTATTGTCAGCGGTGGCGATTATATAAGCATAGACAACATCAATAATTCGACCACAACAATTCAAGCGCTTGATGGTATTGAAAGCGTTGACAACATTGTTGTTTCTGCAAGTTTTGTACTTGATTTGAGTTATGAATATGCAATTAATTATAACTTAAATAGTGGCACTCTCGATATCTCTAATCCAACTATCTACACGGCAGGAACCGAAACTTTTTCTCTTAATAATCCAAAACGTGAGGGGCATAATTTTGTAGGTTGGAGCGGAACTGATATTGTTGGCTATTCACTTAATGTAGAAATTCCAAAAGGCTCGACAGGCACAAGGTCGTATACCGCTAATTGGAATGAAAACAATTACTTTATTGACTTTTCAGAAAATGGTGGCGTGGATGAGCGGAGCAACCAAAACGCTTTGGAAGTTTTTTATTCTGGAAAAACAACAATGCTTAATATAGAAGCGGGGATTAATTTTGCCGGGAAAACACTTACTGGCTGGCAAATTGAAGATACCGCTGAAATTCTTATTCTCGGAAATGAGTACGATGTAAGTCATATTGTGTCATCCGCAGGAAAGGAGTATGAAAACGGAGTAACTATAACCTTAAATGCAGTTTGGCAAGATAATTTATATACAATCCAATATAATTTAGCAGGTGGCACAGGCACTGCTCCAAGCGAAACAAATAAGGTGGCGAGCGACACAATAACAACGGTTTCGGCTTTGGCTGTTTCTAAACTAGGCTATAATTTTTCAAACTGGTCAATACAAACCACAGAAGGACCTCAACCTATTGCACACGGCACATCATTTCTTGTATCTCATCTTGCTTCGTTGGCAAATGTGCTTTATGAAAGTGGAGCAGTTATTACGTTAACCGCTGATTGGAATATAACAAATTATACTATTTTATTTAAATTTGAAGATGCGGTTCTCTATAATATAAATTATACAATTGAATCAACAGGGCTAATGTTTCCGCCAGCCCCAGAACAGCGAGCGGGGTATGCATTACACTGGGTTGTTTCTCAAATAACTCCGCCGTCATCGTGGGAAGTGGGCGGGGAATATTTGCCTGATTATCCTGTTTCATTTAATGAATTTTACGGCAATATAATAATGAATGGAGAATATACAGCTTATTATTATAACGTTGTTTACGATATTAATGGTGGCACGGGCGATTTGTCTGATTTGGCACAATCTAACGTGCCTTATGATGAAGAAAATCCTTTTCCAATTGTAAGTCTTGCACAAATGGAAGTGCGTGCAACACGTGAACATTATCATATTTTTAGATATTCGGTAAACGGAACCGCTTTAACAAATCCGCTTAATTCTTATACTTCCGCAGGGCTTGCAACGTTGGCGGGTGTTGTATATCAAAGTGGTGGAATAATAACGATAAAAATTGAATGGCAAGGCAATAAATATTCAATTTCATATTTTATATTTAACGACGATACAAAAATTTATGACGAAATTGTGCATACGCCAAATACTCATACTTACGGACAGCAAACAACACTATTCCCTGCTCTTGAACCTTATGGCAAAGAGTTCAGTGGCTGGAAATTGCAAGGCTCGCAAGATGTTTTACAAGTTCTAGAAGCAGAAGTATATACAGATGATATTGAATTATATGGCGAATTTACTACTATTTATCATACGGTTACTTTATATGACGATTCAGGGGAATATCTAAATGAAACGCAAGTTGCACACGGAGATAATTATGATATAGACTTTCTCACTCCTACAAAAGAGCAAACAGATTCGCATACTTTCGTTTTTGATAGCTGGTATGATAATTTGGGCGAAAGTGGCACAAAGATAACAAATTTCAAAATCGAACAAGACCGCAGTTTCTATGCACATTTTGCAAGCGAAATCCGAACATTTTTAGTTACTTTTTATAGTGAAGATGGAAATTCAACTCTCCAAGCAAGCGAATTTGAATACGGAGAAACCTCAATTTATAGTGGAATACCACCAACAAAAGAACAAACCATCTCACAAACTTTTGAATTCGACGGCTGGTCGCTAAGTGTAGGCGGGACAAAAATTGATGCAACTCAAATGGTCGTTTATGCAGAATGTAACTTCTTTGCACATTTTGAAGCACAGGCAAGAATGTATACAATTCGTTTGCTCGATAGCGATGCAATAACTGAACTGTTCTCTCCTGAAATTGCATATGAAACTGTTATAAATATTAACACAGAATATATTCCTAATAATAAAGAAACAAAAGAAAAGACTTTTGTTTTTGATGGCTGGTACGAAAATATTGATTATATAGGCGAAAAAGTTTCAGAAATCACAGTTGACGGCGACAAAACTTATTATGCTAAATTCGAAGAAACAATTAAAAAGTATAGAATATCTTTTTATTATTTTAATGGTGAAGACTCACAGCAAATATTGCTCGAAAATGGCACAGAGGGCTATATTGAAGACGACTACGGAACTTTTGTGAATTTAGATGATTGCATTCCTGACTTTTCCGCAGAATTTTGGAATTCTCATTTTGATTATGTCTTTGAAGGCTGGTATGATAACTCAGATTTACAAGGAAATACGATTACAGGTTCGGTGGAAATAACAGAGAATATCTCATATTATGCGAAAATTGATGTTACACCAAATACTTATACGCTTTATTTATATGATGAAAACAACAACGAACTTTTAGACCAAATCAGCCACGTTTACGGTTCGTCAGAAATTGTGCTTGCCTATGAACAAGACGGAGAGTTTATATATAATTATTTCGACACCAAAGAAGGAACTTATGCTATGGAGTATGAGTTTTCGGGCTGGTTTAATTTGCCACTTGATGAAAGAACTGGAAACGAAGAACAAATTCTTTCTATTGCGTTAAGTGCCAATTTGAATTTATATGCAGGCTTTATTGAAAGTGCAAAGAAATATGAATTTACTTTTTATGATAAGAACGGAAATCAACTTGATACCATTGAACTTGAATTCGGTAGCACAATTTTGATTTCTGATTTAATGGATGAGCCAGAACCGCCAACCTCGACTGTTCAATTTGCTTTTGTATTCAGCGGTTGGTATGATAACGACGAGTTTATCGGAGACCCTATAAGCGAAATTGTTTTAACCGAAGATTATATAAGTGGCGGAGGAACTATTCCAACAACTTTCTATCCAAAGTTCGAACAACAATTAAGAAGTTATAATGTTTATTTCCAAATTGACGAGGACATAACAGAAGTTTCAGGGGACTATGGAACAGAGGCAATTTTTGAAACTCCAACAAAGCCGAGCGACAAGACATATACATATGTATTTAAAGGTTGGACAACCGAAGAAAATCCTGAAACTCCTCAGTTTGTTAGCGATTTTACAATTACTGGTGCTCCACAACACTATTATGCATATTTCGAGCAAGAATATATAGACTATACAATCAGATTTTTTAATGGCGAGATTATTTTTAAGACATTAACTGGACATTATAATGATATTGTCAATTTAGGCACTAGCGAATTTGAAGCAAGTGTTGAAGGCAAAGAAATTTTATATATTTTTAAAGGTTGGTACGAAAATCGTGAAGGGAGCGGTCCACAAGTAACACAATTAGTCATTGAAGATAATTTAGATTTATATGCCGTTTATGAGCGGTCTCCTATCATTTTTATGCTTGATAAAGAAACGACGATTTTCATTTTAATTATAATATTTTTTGTTGTTTCAGCGATAATCGCACTTATTGTTATGGCTCTGTTTAGATTTGGCACATCTAATCTTAATAACAACAAGAAAACTGGGCAAAAAATAAGAGAAATTAATGAACGAGAAAAAGAAGTTAAAGAGCGAAAAAAAGAAATTGAAATTCAACGTGAGACTATGCTAAAACGCATTGAAGAGATAAAGAAAAAAAGAAATAGAGATAACTAGAACTTTTTTAAATAGTTATAATTTTTATAAATAATTATGTTATAAATAATTATACAATCAAAACATCGCTGAATTAATAATTTATATTATTTTATGTATAGTGAATTATAAATAAAACTTTGCTGATTAAATTATATTTATTTTGGTATAGAAAATTGCTTAAATCCACTGCTAGTTGAAATAATTTATGTTATATTTATGTATAGAAAGTTGTCGCATAAATAAACATATTCGGCACTTACAGCCCAAAAATCAAGGTGGAGATGGTATAGATGGACGAACTTGAACTATTTGTTGAGGAATTAGAGAAAGAGTTTTCAATTTGTATAAATCAATTTAATGAGATAGATAATAATTATTTCGTAGATTTTTTTTCTCTCAATTCGGCAGATTATACAACGTGGAGACTGAAAGTAAAAAAACATATAAAAACCAAATATGATAAAGATGATAATGCCGAAATATTAAAAATGTTAGATAAAACATCAATATCATATAATGATAAAGAAAATATCATAGGCGGATTAAATTTTTTAAGGAAACAACCTTTAAAGAATGAAAGAGCGATAGTTGAAGGCTATGGAAAAGAAAAGAAGCCAAAGCTAGAAAAAACTGCACCTACTTTTTACATTTATAATCAAAACCAAGCAAGTGCTAATGTTGATATGCAAATAAATATTTATAATGTTTTTGAGAGTGCAAAACAGTCCATTGAAAAGAGTGCTTCATTAAATGAAGTTCAAATTAAAGAGGCTCTAGAAAAATTGAATGAAATTAAATTGATTATATTATCAAAAGAAGGTAAAGAGACAATATGGTCAAAGTTGGGCAAGTTTATTATATGGACATTAGATAAAGCGGCAGATGTGGGTATTGCATTTTTAACTGCAATAGCCTCAGGAATGTCTAGTTTGAATTAATTTACTAATAAGGAGTATGCGTAACGAGTAAATTTAAATTTAAAATTAGAAATATCAAACGGATGCGTTCAAAAAATAGCAAATCACACTTTATATAAAACAATAATAAAAGTTCGTCTACCCAACTTCTGAAAGTTGAAAACGAACTTTTTTTATTAAACAAACGGCATTAAAAAAAACACTGAAATTAAATAAGACTCATAAAAACAAAGAATAAAAATGCGAGTTAAGTTCATTAAAGAAAAAATGGAAATAGTTTTTAGATTTTAAATTATATAAAAAACGTTGTAGCGGATTAAATTAAAAAAAGAAATCCGCACTTTTACGGATTTTAAATTTTTTGATATTTGAAAAAGCATTATACAAGGAACAGTGAATTTTTTTGAATTTATAAAAAAAGAAAATCCGAGGACTATATGATTAACATAGAGTAGATGAACATAAATGCTCAACCGATTCTAAATACTGCTCGAATTTCATAAATATTATATCTTTTTTATCATAAACAAACAACAATAAATAATCAAAAATAAGCTTTAAAGAATAATCTTTGACATAAATTTTAATTCGTTGTCTTTTAAGATATACCTCTTTTTTCATCTAAATAAGTTGCTTGAACATCGGCGCTGTGAAATAACAGACAACAAGGATATCTATAAAAAACATCGGGCAAGGAATATGAACCGCCTCGCACTCGCAAATCAAATTCGCCCATATGCCAGTTTATTATCATTGCTTCATCTCGTGAAAGTTTAATAAAACCGTTTATTATGTAAACTGATTTTTCGCCGTGCCCATACGGCAAATCATCCGAAACGCTGTAATAAGGTCTTTGAACCCACTCGCCATTGATTTTTACATTTTTCACATCTTCTTTATAAAAATTGACTTTGCAAACATCGTGCAAGAGTGCACAAATTGCGGCACTTTCGGCGGATAATTTATTTTGCCATTCATCTCCAAATTCACTTTTTAATATATTTATAAATCTCTTATAAACTTTTACAGAATGCTCGCATAAACCACCTTTGCAGGCTGAATGAAAATTCGTGCTTGCAGGGGCATTAAAAAAGTCCGTCCTTTGCAACCACTCTAAAAGATTATCAGAACCTGCTCTTTTAATTTCAGACATATAAATGTCAATAAATTCTTGTTGGGAATCCATTTCTCATCCTTTTATTATTTTTTACTGCATTTATTTTTAAATAACGCATAAATTTGCTAGTTTAATTAAAATTTCAACATTTATTAAATTATATCAAAAAACATAAGAAAATCAATTATTTACTAGAATTCCGAAAAATTTATTTTATAATTTCGAGGTGGCTATAACTATAACATCCATCAATGCCGACAATTATATGGTCAATAAAATCAATGCCGAGTAAATTTGCAACTTCGATTATGGCTTTTGTTGAATTTATATCATCACGAGACGGCAGGCAAGAACTTTCAGGATGGCAATGCGAAATTATAACTTTTGACGCTTTGCTATTTACGAGCAGTATCGTAAATTCTTTTTTATCAATTTTAATTGAATTGATGTTTCCACCACTGATTTTCTTATTTGCTAAAACTTTATTTTTTAAATCAAGGCACGTTATGTAAAACTCCTCGACATTTTTATTTTCATAAAGAGCAAGATAAAAATTAATTATGTCGCCCATATTTTTTAAATATTTTTTATTCGCTTGTTTTTCAAGTTTATAGCGATAAAAGATTTGTGGCAAAAGAACAATTAACTTTGCAGTTCGCTCACCGAGACCGGGGAAGTTTTTAAGTCTTTCAAAATCTGCGTCCAAAACATTCGCCAAATTTCCGAATTCTTTAATAAGATTGTGTGCCAATGGATTTGTATCTTTTCGAGGAATGATATAAGTCAAAATAAATTCAAGCGCATTAATTTCGCTTACATTCTCAATTCCCGATTTAAAAATATTATCCAGCAATCTTTTGCGATGGTTTTTATGTATATTTTCGGCAATCTTAACGTTGTTTTCCATTAAATTCCTTTAAGTTTTTGTAAATAAATTTAATATTTTTTTATTAATTAATAATACAAATAGTTTGATTTATTTTTAATTATTTTTTGTTTTTTAATGTAAAAATTAATATTTTTTAATCATTTTTTAAATATAGAAATTAATTAATATTTAAATCGGACTCAAAAGTGTGTGTAAATAGTTAAACTTCAAGCAGAAAGTGATTCAAAAAGTATTTGTGCTAGTATTAAAACATTATTGTTTTTTTTAACAATGTAATTATTTTAACATAAATAAAATAGAAAGTCATAAATTTATTTTAATTTTTAAAAGTATGACAAAATTATGTTTTAAGGATTTTCAAGATTTTATATTTTAAAATTAATCAAGCACTTTATTTTTGAGGATTTAATTCAGGTGAGCCGAAATATACTAAAATAATTTTACATAAATTTTCAATCAATTAGCGGGGTAGTTATTTCTGAAACAAAGCTCAAAATATTATAACGCGAATCATTTTTTTTGCTGTTTCGGACTGTTTTTGGTTTTTTCTTTAACAGATAATCTTTCCTTTGTTCTTTTAATTGGTCATAGATAGTTTCGACTAACACGTCAGTTTTAAGATTATTCAATCAAAGGAATTTAACTTATTTATTTTGATAATTTATTCAAAATCAAATTATTTTAATTTTTAACTGAAAAAATTTGTTTTTTCAAGAAATCAAATTTCAAGTAATTTTAAATTTAATCAAGTACTTTTTTTGAGTATTTAATTCAAGTGAGCCGAAATATAACTAAAATAATTATACATAAATTTTCAATCAATTAGCGGTGTGGTTATTTCTGAAACAAAGCTCAAAATATTATAACATGAATCAATTTTTATTTTGCATTTCGGACTGTTTTTGACTATCGGAATTTACACCAATATTTATCTAACACGTCAGTTTGTAAGTTGTTCAATCAAAGTAATTTAACTTATTTATTTTGATGCTATTCAAATTTAAATGTTTACAAAACTCTCTTAAATAAAATATTGACAAATAAAAAAACAGTTGTTATAATTAATAGATTAAAAATATAAAATTCAACGAAATTTAAAAATTAAGACAAGGAAATAACATATCAAACAATAATTAATGGAGAGTTACTCAAGAGGTCGAAGAGGCGGTCCTGCTAAGACTGTAGGAGTGTAAAAGCTCGCGAGGGTTCAAATCCCTCACTCTCCGCCAAA
>DIPL01000007.1:69323-72244 GCA_002424095.1 Christensenella sp. UBA5489 | reverse complement strand
TGTTACGACTTGCTTGCCACTATCGAAAACAAAAGTATGCCCTGCATTTGGTGGATTATTGTTTATGGAAATATCAATCGGAGATTTTCTTGCAAATAATCCGACAAACTTTCCTTTGCCACAACTTCCCGCTTGACCATCATATATAATGTACGCCGTCCCCTTAAACATTTTTTCCTTTTTTCAATGTTTTATAAAATTTCTTAAACCTAAATTTTCACTTATTCTTATTGTATAACAAATCATAGAAAAATTCAATATGCAATTTTTAATAATTGATATAATAACAATTATCAGTTGAATAAGTTTTAATAAAAAAATAGCAACTTATCAAAACGGCAAGTTGCTAAAAAATCAAACAGCGGACTTTATCAAAGGGCGAGTTCATCATCGTCGTCGGTTGGTTTAATCTTTTTTCTTAAAATCTCATTTTTTTCGGAAGATTGCTCGTCGTCATCTTCATTATATTCTAAAATGCTTTCTTCATCTAAAATTGAGTTGTCATCACTTAAAGTTGAAACGTTCTTCAATTTCCGCTGGATTGTTCGTGATTTCTTTGTCGCAAATTCAATTGTGTTAGACGCTTCATTTAATTTCTTTTGAGTTTTTGCTAAAAGTTCAGCAAAGCGTCCAAATTCTTGCTTGAAAACACCAAGCAACTGCCAAATTTCTGATGAATGCTTTTCAATTGAAAGTGTTTTAAATCCAAGTTGCAAACTGTTTAAAAGTGCGGTCAATGTTGTTGGTCCGCAAACGACAACCTTATATTCTCTCTGCAAGGTTTCAGCAAGTCCTGTTCTCCTTAAAACTTCGGCAAAAAGTCCTTCAATGGCTAAATACATAATTGCAAAGTCGGTTGTTCTTGGAAGTGAAATATATTTCTCTTTAATCTTTTTTGCTTCATCTTTTATTCGCCGTTCTATGTTCTTCAAAGCAGTTTCTATTGCGATTGTATCGCCAACCTCACTTGCTTCGACAAGTCGTTGATAATCCTCTAACGGAAATTTTGCATCAATCGGAAGGAAAATATTGCTCTTGTCTTTTCCCGGTAAAATAATGGCAAAATCCACTCTTTCGCCGTTGCCTTTAATGTCGTATTGTTCGACAAACTGTTCTTTAACTAATATTTGTTTAAGGAGATTCCCAAGTTGAACTTCGCCCCAAACTCCACGTGTTTTTATATTCGAAAGAACTTTTTTAAGGTCGCCTACACCGTTTGCCAAAGTTTTCATTTCTCCAAGTCCCTCATAAACTGATTGTAAACGTTCGTTGATTATTTTGAAAGATTCTCCAAGTCGACGTTCCAAACTTACATGCAATTTTTCATCAACAGTTTCTCTCATTTGGTCAAGTTTTTTATCGTTGTCTGTTTGCAATTTTGTAAGTCCTTTTTCTAAGATATCTGCGGCTCTATTTAATCTTTCTTCATTACTTTTTAGAATTGCTTCAAGTCTATTTTGAATTGTCGTGAATTCTTGTTTTTGCAAAAAAACATTATTCGTTATTGCATTAAGAACGCTTTCGTTATAATTTTTTATTGTATTTAAAATCATTTGATTTATTTGTTTAAACAATTCGGTTTGATTTTCAAAATCGTTTTTCAAAGAAATGCTGTCGCCTTGAAATGAATTGTTTTTATTTTTTAATATAACAATTAATGCAACTATACTTGAAATTGTTGTAACTCCAAGCAAGCAAATTATAACTATTTCTAAAATCATTTAATTTCCTTTTTTTTATTTTTTGATTGTTTTTCTTTCTCTGTATTCTTAAATCTTATTTTCTAACAGTTTTTGTTGCTTCATCTTTTGCCGTTTTTTATTTTTCGGCTTCTTCTTTTAAATTTTTTTTTATTGCATCAATCAATGCAGATTTTTCATTTTTTACAAATCCGTCAAAAACTTTTATTAATGCGTTATATAAAACGGTTTCATATTTCTTTTGCGGTAATTTTGGAATGTGCTTTTTTAAATCTCCTTTGGTTAGATTTAATTCTTTTAAACTGATTGGCAATTTATGCTTTATAATGTAATCATAGAAAAATTTATATTTTGCATATAAAAATTTTTTTGTAGGTGCTAAAATCTCCGCTATTTTTTCAAAGTGGTCAAAATATTTGAAAAAATATCTTTTATTATCCATCTTATTTAGAGCATCATAATATCCGCAAACAATAGTGTTATAAAATTTAATTTCGCTTGCCTTCAAAGCAAAACCTTTTTCGCCAAGCAAATCATTTATGAAATATTCAATGCAAGGTGGATTAACGGTGTCAATAATATCAATTAAAAGTCCAATAAAATCATTCTCAATGCTAACTTTTTTAACCATTCGGAGACGGACTTTGCTTGTTGGAATAAAATGCGAATTCCAAATTCGAAGTTCGTTATAATAATTCAATCCTTTAATATGTGCGTCTGATTTGGAAATCTCATAACGTTTCGGAGAGTTTAAAACAGCCGTCAATTCTTGAAGCTTTCTTTTGCCTGATATGTAATTAATTTGATGCGACATTTTTTTTGCGGTAATTAGTGTTGCGTGGTCAATGCGGAAATTTAGTTCGCACGCAAAGCGAATCATTCTTAAAATTCGCAAGCCATCGTGAGCGAAAACAAATGCTGGCATTTCAACACAACGCACAGTTTTATTTTCTATGTCGAAAACACCTGAATATATATCAATGATTTCTTGCTTTAAAATATCATAATAAAGAGCATTCATTGTGAAATCACGGCGTTGTGCATCTTGTCGTAAATCATTAATAAAGTCGACGGTTTGAGGTTTATGGTATCCGCCGTAGCCGTAATTATCTTTGCGAAACGTTGTATATTGCCAAATTTGATTTTTGCATTTAATTGTTACACTGCCAAGTTTATAAGATTTATCAATAACTTCAAACTTTGTGCCGTCGAGAAGTTCAA
>DIPL01000007.1:28226-69180 GCA_002424095.1 Christensenella sp. UBA5489 | reverse complement strand
GCGTTTCGCACATAACCGCCAACAATATATAGCGAGCCGTGTTCTTTAAGCAACACAGCAAGTTCAATTAATTTTTCTGGGACTTTTATTTTCATATTACAAAGTTTAGCAGAAATTTTTTAAAATTTCAACAGTTTTATTTTTATATATTAATACATTTATTATATCTAATATAATCGAACTATAAATTAATTCAAATTATCAAAAATTTTCCGAGAATCTTTTTTCGGCTTTGTTAATGTGATTTTTTCAACTTCAATAGGCTCTATATTATTTCTTTCCGCCGCCTTATCTTTTGAATATATTAAAATTGCTTGACCGCTACGGTTTTTTACACTGCCACCAATTTGCTGATAAATCATTGAGCCGCCCATCATATGCTTGACTTCGCCTTCATTCAAAGTATTGATTGAGGCATTATCACAAAGTTGGGCGACTTCACCCGCATTGATTGTTCCTATTTTTGCCTTGTTTAGCATATAGCCAATTTGACCGTTCATCATAGTGTCAATTTTCGCATTGTTTTCAATTCCTGCAATATTCCCGTTTATAAGTGTTCCGATTTTCGCATTATTTCTCATAAACATAATTTGCCCTGAATTGAAAGTTGCGATAAAAGAATTTTTGTCCATAAACTTAATTATTCCATTATTAAAAGTTCCTATTTTTGCCCTACCTGAAATATATTCAAACTGGCAAAAATTTACGGTTGTGATTTCAGTGTCATCCGTTGCTTTTTCGATTATTCCATTTTTAACCATACCGATTTGTGCTCTATTGCAAAGAAGTTTAATTCTGCCTGTGTGCATAACTTGAATTTTCGCACGACCGCCGACTTCGATATATTCAGTATCCGTGCTTTCAAGCGCACATGCTGTTCCAGATAAAATCACATTCTTGCAGTTGACAAGAATATGAGCGCCGTCGGTTAAATTTATATTATCTTCATCTTCGTGGTGGATAGGTTCGGTTACTTTTTCCTTATTAAACAAATCAAATAACCACATTTTTTAAACCTCCTTATGTTTGCTTTAATTGTAACACATTAGCAATGTTTTTAAAAGTAAAATCATAATTTTTTTGAAAAAATGAAAAAAGTAAAAGAATAAAAATATTGTTTATGTCTTGTTTCTGAAATAAATTTGACATTTTTTGACGCTCTGTTTATAATTTAAGTACTATGAAATATACAATTAAAGAAATCAAGGAATTATTTTTAAATTTTTTCGAAAAGAATAATCATAAAAAAATTAAGAACAGTTCGATTGTTCCAGAAAATGATGATAGTCTGCTTTTTATTAATGCAGGAATGGCTCCTATAAAACGAGTTTTTACAGGCGAAGTCGAACCCGAATCCGCCCGTATGTGTAATATGCAAACTTGCATTAGAACGAACGATATTGAAAGCATTGGCGACCGCCACCACCTTTCAAGTTTTTGTATGCTTGGAAGTTGGAGCATTGGCGACTATTTCAAAGAAACTGCAATTAAATTGGCGTATAAGTTTCTTATAAATCATTTAAAAATTCCAAAAGAGAAACTTTACGTTACAGTTTTTAACGGTGATGAAAAACGAAAACTTCCTGCGGATTCTGAAAGTGAAAAGTTTTGGCAAGATGTAGGCGTTCCATCCAGTCATATTATACACTCATCTTTTGATGATAATTTTTGGCGTATGGGCGAAGGCGAAAGCCCTTGTGGCCCTTGCACCGAAGTTTTTTTTGATACAGGAGATAAATACGTTAAATCTTATGAAGAAACTGGATTTTTTGATGATAAGTTAAGATATATTGAAATTTGGAATGCCGGAGTTTTTATGCAGTATATGCAACACGCAGATGGCACTTACACACGTTTGAAATTGAGTAGTGTTGACACTGGCGCAGGGCTTGAAAGACTTGCAATGAACTTAAACGGACTTGATAACGTCTATGAAACCGAAGCATATGCACCTGTGATTAAATTGATTGAATCTGCTGTTAAAAAACCTGACGAAAAAAGTTTAAGAATTATTGCCGACCACGCACGCACAAGTATTTATATTATAAATGCGGGAGTTGAAGCAAGTAATTTAAAACGTGGATATATTTTACGCAGACTTTTACGTCGAGCAATGCGACACATAAGAGCAATTGGTGGAGATGATGAACTTTTAAAACAAGTTGTTGAAAAGACTGTCGACAACTTAAACGAAACCACACTTGCACCTGAATGGCTTATAACAAAAGAGCAAATTGTTCAAAAAGTTGTCGAAGAACAAGAGAAATTTTCTAAACTTTTAGCAACGGGACTTAAAACTTTTGAACAGTTTATATCAGCGAAAGAAAATATTGAAAACGGACAATTAAAATCGAATCTAGTGTTTAAGTTGTATGACACATTTGGTTTTCCTTTTGAAATCACAAAAGAACTGGCAACCGAACACGGACTGACCGTTGATGAAACAGAATTCAATAAATTATATGAAGCGCATCGTGAAGTGAGTAAGGGCGACACAGGAAAGACTTTCAAAAGCGGACTTGCTGACACAAGCGAACAAAGTGTTAAATTGCATACCGCAACGCATCTTTTGCATTATGCTTTAAAGAAAGTTTTAAACGAAAATGCAAACCAAAAAGGTAGTAATATAACGCCTGAAAGATTGCGTTTTGATTTCAATTTTGAGCGAAAAATGACACCAGAAGAATTAAAAGAAGTTGAAAATATTGTAAATGATTTAATCAAAAAAGAACTTCCAGTAATTAAAGAAGAAATGTCGATTGAAAAAGCAAAACAAAGTGGAGCAATTGGACTCTTCGAAAGCAAATACGGCGAAAATGTAACAGTTTATTCTATTGGAGATTACAGCAAAGAACTTTGCGGTGGTCCGCATGTTTCAAACACAAAAGAACTTGGAAAATTTAAAATCACAAAAGAAGAAAGTTCATCTGCTGGCATAAGAAGAATTAAAGCTGTTTTGGAATAAATTATTAATAACACTAAATAAAATTTATGAAATTAAAAATAAAAAAATCTTATCACTTATCAATTAAATAATAATGACTAAACAAATAAAATAATGGGAAAACAGCAACGAAAAGCAAAACTATTCGAAAATACAATCCTTTAAATTACTTGCTAATTGCTTGAAATTTGCTATATTTAATTGTATATTAACATATAATAAAGTTATTCGTTGATTGAATTAAAAGATAAAATATTTAAAATATTTTTAGATAAAATGCCAAGGAGTTAGTGTGAAAAAAAATTTCTACGATGTAAACGATGCCGGAAAAACTTTTTTCTGGGTTGTTTTAATGCCACAAATTTTTGGTATGATTATATATATTACATTGCTTTGCGTGGCATCGTCAACTGGACTTGATTTTCAAGAACTTTTATACGAAACATCTCAAACTTATGCCTTTATTATGATGGCTCAAATTGCGTTTGCGTTGGTTTTCGTTTTATATAATAAAAATATAAATGTTAAAATTGCTTGCAAAATCAGCAAAATTTCAAAAGAAAACGTCTTTATCTGCATTATAATTGCATTGGTTGCTCTTATTGGGCTTTCACCTGCTGCGAATTTATTTGTCATTATGCTCGAACAATCAGGGCTGGAACTTTCGACTTCATTACCTTTTGAAATCAATAATTTTTGGACGCTTCTTTTAGCAATTCTTTCATTTGCTCTTGTCCCTGCAATTGTTGAGGAATTGATTTTCCGTGGTGCTATTTTGCAAGGTCTTAGGAAATTTGGTGTATGGCCTGCAATTCTCGGCTCTGCTGCACTTTTCGCATTAATTCACGCATCTGCCGTTCAACTGGTTTTCCCGCTTTTATACGGAATAATTCTTGCAATGGTTGTTGTTAAAAGTGGCTCGATTATTTCATCAATGATTTGCCATTTCACAAGTAATGCGGCTTCTTTGCTTATATCTTATTTCAGTATTGGCGGAACACAGGAAGAGACTTTAAGTGTTGATGGCGGTTTTGTGATAATTGCCACAATTTCCGTTGCACTTGTTTTTTTTATAGTATCTGCACTTTTAAAGTATATGAAAAATGAAGACAAATATAAGAATGTTGGCAAGAATAATTTAAGTTCTCAAACAGTCGACAAAATAGATAAAATATTAAGAGAAAGAGATAACAGCATTTTGGTTGATTTTTTCAACAACTCGAAAACTTCTGAAAGCAAGGCTGATAAAATTGATAACAGCGAAAGTTTAAAAGTTTCAAATGAAGAAAATCAAACTGAAATATGTCAAGATTTGGAAATAAATAAAGATTTAGAAACAATTTGCAATTCGCAAAAAAATAAGCAAGTTGATGAAGATTTTGAATATAGGGCATTTAAATTCTATAATTACACAAAAAAATTAAAGAAAACACTTGTTGAGAACAATAGTACATTTTGGCTTAGGTGGGGTGTTGGAATTGGAATTTTTATTTGGCTTTTAAATTTTTCAACCTATTTTATATAAAAAAATATAAATAAGTTTAAAAACAAAGTTTTTAAAAAGTCAAATAAGTTTTAAAGTAAAAATTTTCAAATTATATAAGTTGAGTAAAAGGGATTATATTTTGGTAGAAGAGCAGAAACAACTTGAATTTACAACAAGGAAAAAAGAAAGAAATGTTTTTTTTGATGTTACATTTATTTATTTAATTTTAATGGTGGCTTTTGTTGGTGTAAGAATTTTAAGCAGACTCGGAGCATTTGATTTCTTAGGAGATTCTAGTTCGCTTTTTTTAACACTTTTAATTCAAATTGTCATTATGTTTTTTTTGCCAGTCTTTTTATATAAAAAGTTGAGAAAAAAGAGTACAAAGGAAGTTTTTAAAGATTTTCGTTTTAAAAAAATCAATTATAAAGCAGTTTTTTTGGCTATTGGCATCGGTATTTTAGTTTTCATTTTAAATATTGCAATTTCATCATTTTTTAATCTTATAATAACACTTATAGGCTATGAAAGCATAGGCTCAACAGCAACAACTGGGGATTATTCAGTAATCGCATTTATGCTTGCAATTATAACGACGGCACTTTTGCCGGGCTTTTGCGAAGAAGTGGCAAGCCGTGGAATGCTCTTAAAAGGATTTAATAAACTCGGTTGGAAAAAAATCATATTAATTTCAGGCTTATTGTTTGGGCTCATGCATCTTAATATTGAGCAATTTTTCTATGCAACAATAATTGGCTGGTTTTTGGCATTTGTTTGTCTTTCAACAGGAAGTATTTTTCCTGGAATGATAATCCATTTTATGAATAACGGCCTTAGTGTATATTTAACTTATGCAAGTCATAATGGCTGGCCGCTCGGCGATGCTTTGACAACACTCACAAGCTCGCTTGCGTCATCATCGTATTTCTCGTCAATTATGATAATATTCTTTGTGTTGGTTATTGCATCCTTTATTTTGGCGTGGCTGGTTTTTCTGCTTATTAAAGAAACGACAGGCGTTCGAATGTATGAACTTGGGCGAGAGTTAAGACAATCCTTGCAACCTGATGCCGAAAAAGCAGGGATTGACAAATTAAGAATTGATATACCGTTTCAGGCACTTGGGTTTTCTGTTTCGCAAGTATATCATCCGATGTTGAGTGAAAAAATCTTTTTATCCGCAACCATTTTTCTCGGTGTTTTGATTACAATCAGCACATTTATTTGGGGCGTGCTGTGAGTATTTGCTCTCACTCGAAAAACTGCATAATTTTTGAATCATGAGAAAAAATCAGGGCAATTTGACTATCGATATAAAGATATTAAAAATGTTTTAAAAATCAAAAAAGAAAAATGAGTTTGAATATGGAAAAACAAGACGTTGAAGAATTTATGAAAATTGCCATTAACGAAAGCAAAAAAGCATTGGAATATGGCGAAGTCCCTATCGGTGCTGTTATAGTGCAAGACGGAAAAATTTTGGCAAAGGCTTTCAATAGGAGAGAAAATTCACAAATTGCAACTCATCATGCAGAAATTTTGGCAATTGAAAAAGCTTGTAAAAAACTCAAAAGTTGGCGTTTGGACAATTCCGACATTTTTATAACATTAGAGCCGTGCTATATGTGTGCGGGAGCAATTTTAAACGCTCGCATAAAAAGAGTTTTTTTTGGAGCATTTGACACAAATTCGGATGATAAAAATTTATTATATCAAATATTCAAAGATAAAAGATTAAATCATAAATGTGAAATTGTTGGCGGAATTTTGGAAGATGAATGCAAAAAAATATTGTCAGATTTTTTCAAATCAAAACGCACACAAAATTAATTTTTTAGCAGTTCAATTTAGTAAGTTTTCGAACTATAATTAATTATTAATAATTATTTAATTACAATTTAATTATAATTTTTATTAATATTTAATTAATTTTAATGTTAATTAATGTTTTTTTATTGCTTTTTTATCATTTCTTTGCTATTTCCTTGTTTTTTTACTACTTTTTATTGAATTAATTATTGTTTTTATTAATTAATTAACTATATTTTAACCATTTTTCAATGATTTAATTAAAATTAATTACGATTTAATTAATTAAAAATAGTTCTTTATAGTTTTAAATTAATTTTAATTAATTATTTATTATTTAACGTTTTTTTTGCTGCTTTTTAGCATTTTTATAAAAATTAATTGTTTTTATTTAATTAATTTTTTATTAATTGAATTGTTTTTAATAATTAATTAATTAATTAAATTCAATTATTTTTCCATTCAGCCACGTATCAAAATAGTTTTCAAGTTCACGCGATGAAATTCTTTCAAAACAACCAATAAAATCTTCGGGAGTTGCAGTTTTAAAAGCAAATGTCGAATAGTAGTTTTTTAAACAATTTATAACTTTTTGCTCGCCAATTAAATCGCTAACCGAAGCCAAAAGCAAAAACCCTTTAACATAAACCAAATTAAAATACTCAGGTTCAGTGCTGAATTGACCTAAACTTCTGTTGATTGAAGTATTGATTTTCCCAAGAACATTGCCATAAATCGCTTGAAAAACTTGATAACTGCTGTTTGCTTGCTGAACTAAATCTTCAACTGTTATATTATAATCTGGATTTTGTTTGAAAAAAAGTGCACAGGAAAATTCTGTTAAGCCTTCATCCAGCCAAGCATAATCCGTTTGATTATTTCCAACAACTCCATACCACCATTGATGAGCAATTTCATGCAGAATTGTGTGTGTATAAGTTTCATAATCTTGTATTGAATCGGAAATTAAAACTAAACACGGATATTCCATTCCGCCGTGCACGAAGTTTGACTGAACGACATTCATTTCTTCATAAGGATAACGCCCAAAAAGTTCAGAATATGTTTTAATTGCCTTTTTGCCCGTTTCCAAACTGTTCTGGAACTGCTCATCATCATAATAATAGTAAGAAACATTTGTATTATTGACTTTTTCAGTTGCTACTTGAAACTTTTTTGACAAGACAATTGCAAAATCACGTACTGCTTTTGCATCTAAAATGCTGATTTTCTTATCTCCAAGCGCCGACGTTGCCGCTTCTTTTCCTGTACTTGCAATAATATAATTTTTGGGATATGTTATTTCAACTAAATAATTTGCAATTTCACTGTAAAAAGGGTCGCCATATGAACAATATTCAATTTCTATCCACTTGCCGTTTTCATAAACGCACGCAATAGGAAAAAAATTTCCTAAATTTACAGTGTTTTCGCCATAACCAAACCTATGATTGATATTTGGAATAAGAACGGTAAATTCAATAAAAAAACTTGTATAAGTTTCAGGTTGAACCTTATTTTGCAAAACAACGGACAAAATATTTTCATCAACTCCGCAAATCTGGAAATTTAAATCAAGTTCAGATTTATCATAAACTCGCAAAATTTCAATGTTTCCGTAACTTACACCGTTATAATAGCATTTATCATAAGCCGAAAGACTGATAACGCTTTGCTGAGATTGCTCTCTGAACGCATTTGGATATAAATTAAATCTGATTTCACCAAGTGGCGTTTCGCTTTTATTGAAATAGTCAACTTTCATTTTTCCGTTTATTGAATGAATTTCTTCATTAAATTCGAGATTAAATTGATAATTCGTTACATCTATTGCCGCACGGTCAACGTTCAAATTACAACCGAAAATTGATGAAACTAATAACACTATCATAAGAGATAAAAAAATTTTTTTCATAATAAATCTTATGAGTTAAATCAAGGCAATATGCAAATAAAAGATTAAAACAATAATTCTAAACCGACAAGATAAAACACAAAAAATAATATTATATTTAAATAGTTGACAAATTACGTCTTTTTTTGGTATCTTTTAATTAAGATTTCAATATTTTGCTTTATTTATGAATAATTAAAGAAATAAAGGAAAAATTCACTAGAAAAGTTAAAATTATAACGAATTTATGATATAATAAATAGTATAAAATTATAACATAAATGCAAACTATATATAATAAAGTAAAAGCAAAGTATAGAAAAAATATAAAATATAAAGTATGAGCGAAAGTTATAGAAAACGTAAGCAAAAAATTATAGAAAAATATTGTGCAAAAAATTATGTAACAATACACAAATTCAAAAAAATGCAAATAAAAAAATTAATTAAATAATCATAAAAAATACTTTGGATAATTTTAAATGGAGAAAAAATGAAAAAACGGCAGTTATTACTGAGTTTCATTGTAATTAGTATGGCAATTATATTGATTCCCGTTTCTCTTTGGGCTGCGAATTTTTTAATGTTAGGTGTTTCCAATAGAATTATCTTTATTGTTGAAGATATTGAAGGCGTTTTTTCATATCAAATTGCTGGAAATGCTATTCCTGGAAACAATATTTCATATTCGCCCGGCAACATTTTCACTGCGAGTTATAATGAGCTTAACGATAGATACATACTAGAAAACAGCATAGGAGAAGAAATTTCTGGAGGAATTGTCATAAGCAAACCTGAGGGTGGGCTGAATTTTGACGTTGATAATATGGTCATAACTTATACTTTTTCTTTCATAAATTTAGGAAAAAACGATATTTCGATTTCGGTGGCATCCGATAATGCTTCCGAAAATAATTTGGCAGCAAACAATGTTCAAACATCTTATACATATGAAGTTTTTGAAACCACAAACAACACGGTTCCATATATTCCAGATTACAGCACAAGTGCCAAAATTCCTGCTGGAAAATCTTTTGAAACATTGATTCAACAGAAAGATGAAAACAGTCAAACTTACGAATATATTGTATTTTCATATGAATTGAAACTAACAAATCCACAAGCCGAATACTTTTCGACAACCTTTGAAATTGGAATAGATTTAAAAGCGAATGTTTAATTGGAAAAGAATTGAAAAAGTTTTTTGAATTATATGTAAAGAGCAAGAATTTGCTCTTTATTTTTATGTTAGTTTTTTGAGATATGTTTTTTAAAAACTAATCTCTCTATCAAAATAAGCAACATTTCAGAGTGATTTATGTTCAGCATACAAAACGAGAACTAGACTTTTCAAAGCAAACACTTTGTCGGAGCAATTATCATATGATTAAGTATTGAAAAATCAGCAATTTCAGTAACAGTTTACAAATAAAAGAACGCCGCAAATAATTGTTGAACTATTTTTCAAAAAAGATTTTAATTCAAATAACTTAAATAAATATATCAACTCAAATAAATAAAAAAATAACTAAAAACAACTTAAATAAATAAAAAAATAACTAAAAACAACTTAAATAAAAAACTAAGAATTTTGAACGACATAAAATTATTGGCAAAAAAATTTAAGAACAAGTTAAAAACAAAAATTTAAACAAGCGACATAAAAGACCTAAAATTAAAAAAATTACTTATTAGATAAAGGAACTTGAATGGATTGGTTTATAAATTTAAGCCCTATATGGCAAACACTGATTGCAACCTTTTTTACGTGGTCGGTTACAGCATTGGGCGCCTTGTTCGTTTGTTTTTTTAAAGAAGTAAATAAAAATGTTTTGGATACAATGCTCGGTTTTGGTGCTGGCGTTATGATTGCAGCAAGTTTTTGGTCGTTGTTATTGCCTGCCATTGAACTCAGCGAGTCGCTGGGGCAAATTTCCTGGCTTGCTTTGGCGGCGGGATTTTTGGGTGGAGGATTTTTTGTTATCTTTTCGGATAAGTTTTTAGATAAAATGTTACTTCGTCGAAACGAAAAATTTAAGTCAAAACAAGATTCACGAAGACGTAGCATTTTGTTGGTTTCAGCAATCACAATACATAACATTCCCGAAGGAATGGCAATTGGCATAGCGTTTGCTTCGGCGGCACTTAACATCCCCAATGCGACACTGATTGCCGCAATTTCACTTGCCATTGGAATTGGACTGCAAAATTTTCCCGAAGGCGCTGCGGTTTCTCTACCTTTGAGACGTGAAGGCTATTCAATCAAAAAAAGTTTTTTTATTGGGCAGGCATCAGCAC
The DNA here is from genome assembly GCA_002424095.1 of Christensenella sp. UBA5489. Taxonomy (GTDB): domain Bacteria; phylum Bacillota; class Clostridia; order Christensenellales; family UBA1242; genus UBA5489. Next base: position 58,749 of record DIPL01000007.1, on the reverse strand, counting down.
TGGTTGAGCCGATTGCTGGTTTAATTGGTGTCGTTGCCGCAATGACAATGCGAAATATTTTGCCGTTTTTACTATCTTTTGCCGCTGGTGCAATGATTGCAGTTGTTATGGCGGAACTTGTCCCCGAATCAACACGCAACAATAAAACAAAGGCGACAGTCGGCTTAATTATTGGTTTTGTTGTAATGATGATACTTGATATGGCTTTGGGTTAAAATTTAAAAAAAATTAACTTAATTTTTCAAAATTAAAAATTCTCAAAAATATTTTAAAAATTTAGTTGACTTCGTTGAGCATTTTATGTTTCTCTTCTAAATTCCTATTGTTTACATGTAGCCCTCGGATTTCTATTTTTTTAAAATTCAAAAATTCGTCAAAGTGCGGATTTTTATTTTTTATATAATTAAAGTAATTTAAAACTATTTTTTATGAACTCCGCTTTTTATGAATGAAATTCTCACTTTTTCGAACTCATAATATTTCAATTTAAAGTTACTTTAAAATTCAATTATTTTTAAAATGTTTCAAACCTTTATATAATTAAACCTTGAAATTTGTTCAAAATGATTATATAATGTTAAGGAAAAAATTTAGCGAAATAATTGGAGAAAATAAATGGACAATATTTTAAAAACAATTAAAGAAAAAAAATTGATTTCGCCAGGCGATGTCATTGGCGTTGCGGTTAGTGGTGGAAGTGATTCAATGGCACTTCTTCACTATCTCAACGAATTGTCATCAGAGTTAGATTTTGAAATTGTTGCCGTGCATGTTGACCACTGTATAAGAACTAACAGTGCGGATGATGCTGCTTTTGTTATGGACTATTGCAAAGAGCAAATGATTCGTTCTTATAAATTTAAAGTTAATGTTCCACAAATGGCACAGCAGAAAAAAACTTCTTTGGAAGAGGTCGCACGAGATGCGAGGTTCGGTGTCTTTGATGCGTTGTTGCGAAAAGGTGTTGTTGGTAAAATTGCAATTGCTCACCACAGTAGAGACCAGGCAGAAACAATTCTCATTAATCTTTTTCGTGGCTCAGGTGTGACAGGGGCTGTTGGTATGGAAGCGAGTCGCGATGGATTTTATTTGCGCCCTATGCTTGATACTTCCAAAGATGCGATTTTGAATTATATTCATTTGCATGCAATTCCCTTTGTCGAAGATGAAACAAATAAAGATAATGTTTTTTCACGAAATTATATAAGAAACTTAATTCTTCCATTGATTGAAGAAAGGTGGCCAGGGGCGGTTGAAAAGATTGTCAATTTTGGAAAAGATTGTGCAGATGATAATCAATACATTAACGAACAAATTTTAACCGATGCAATTATTTTTGAAAAAAATACGGCAAAAATTCCGCAGTCCTATTTTTTATATCCAAAAGCGATTGTTTCAAGAATAATTTTTCGCAGTCTAGAAAAAATCAAGGCAAAAAAAGACATTGAACGTGTGCATATACAAATGATAAAAAAACTTGCGCAGTCGGGCGAAAATGGAAAGAAAATCAACTTGCCAAACTCTATAACGGTGTTTAAAGAATATGATTACATTACAATAACGAATAAAAAAAAGGAAATTGTCGAGTTGAACGAACCTTTTAAATCAGGGAGTTTTCAAGTTAAAAACTATGGCACAGTAAGTATTAAAAAAGTAAAAGATTTTGAGTTGCAAGATGGAGAATTACTCGTTGACTTTAAAAAAATACCTAAAAATGCTGTTTGGAGATTACGACAAAAAGGCGATACTTTCAATAAATTTGGTGGCGGCGGTTCGAAGAAATTGAGGGCTTATTTAATTGATAAAAAAGTTCCTAATCGCATAAGAACGTCAATTCCTGTGCTTGCAGTCGAAAATGAAATTTTGGTAATTGCCGGAGTTGAAATCAGCGAAAGTGTACGAGTTGACTCGAACACTTTATCGGCGGCAAAAATTTCCGTTACTTTGGATTAATAAATTTTAATTAAAAATGATTGCTATAAAATATACAAATTGAAATTATAATGAAAATTTAAAGAGTGAAAATTTCTGTTATATTTGTTTATTGGTTGCTCGCACAATCTTTAAATTCGAAAGTTCCACGTTTAAGCTATGGATAAAAATTATTTTCTTTTTTTGTTCATACAATTTAAAAAAAACAGTAAAAAGCAATAAAAAAATTCTGACAATAATCAGAATTTTTTTATTTTGAAAAGTTATAATCTTAATAGTTATTAAAATTTCTTTTTCTTTGTTTGTTTGCTTTTCTGCATTCTGGACATCTTGTAGGTTCATTTGTGAAACCTTTTTCTTGATAGAACTCTTGTTCGCCAACAGTCCAAACAAATGTTGTTCCGCAATCTCTGCAAACCAATTTCTTGTCTTCCATTTTTCCTCCTATTTATTAAAATTTTTCTTGGATATCAAACAAAAGACAAAATTTTAGTTTTGGGATTTTGTAGTTTTCCAATGGTAGGACTGAGTGGACTCGAACCACCGACCCCCACCTTATCAGGGTGGTGCTCTAACCGGCTGAGCTACAGTCCTACGGCTTATGTTTTAACGACTTTTCATCTGTCGAAGTTTTCACTTAATTTTTTAGAATAAAGTTAATTTTGGGGATTGAGATTTTACTTTTCATTTTTTCAAAGATTAAGATTGTTTTTTGCTCTATATAGTCTTTATTTCTCATTTCTTTTGCTTTTCTTCAATTCGTTTTCAAGCCTTTTTGCTCTTTGGCTATATTCTGTTTTAACATTAATTCTCCGAATGATATAAATATAATATGAATAAGACAATGCAAAAATGAAAATCAGGTAAAGTGGTGGAGATAAGCGGATTCGAACCGCTGACCCTCTGCTTGCAAGGCAGATGCTCTGGCCAACTGAGCTATACCCCCATATAATGCAACTAACAATTTGAAGAATTCAACTATTTTTTGAAATAACAATTGTCAATCAATGTAAAATAAAAATGAAACCAAAATCTAATTGCTCCTACATGCTAGCAAAAAAACGATAAATTGTCAAGTATAAAAATTGAAATTATTTGATAAAAACCACCTTTTTTATTGATTAAATTATGAGTATTACGAAAGCTGATTTATTGTCTAATTAAAACCTCTCTTAATAATATGTCTTAAATAAGTAAATTTCAAACTTTTCTTTTCTGTTTTTTTACTTTAAATATTTTTTAATGAAAGATAAAAGATTGTATAATATTATAGAAAATTTTGCCCTGAAATCATTCTTTAAATCTAGAAAATAAAAACTCCATTATTATAAATGGAATCTTATAAATTTAAGCGCCATTATTTCTTAATAAAATCAAGTAAATCATTATAAACCACATCACATTTTTTCTCTTGAAGAATTCCGTGTCTCATTTTTGGATATAGTTTTAAATACACATTAAGTTCGTGTTTTTTATAAAAATTATATAATTTTTTCGCGCCTTTCCCAAATTCGCCAACAGGGTCATCTTCTCCGCTAAAAATACCTATCGGTAAATCAGAGTTTATTTTGCGAACATCTTTATATAATTTTAATTGACTGTCAAACATATTCTTATAAAATCCTGCTGAAAAAGTGCAGGTGTTTAGGACATCTCCGTAAAAACTTTTTGCTTCTTTTGCATCGCTGGTAATCCAACTGGCATCATCGTTAAAGTGTTTGTTATAACTATCAAACGACATTTTTTTAACTAAACGAGCGGGAGCATTAGAGCCTTTAAACAAAACCGTTAAACTTGCGACGACTTTTCCAAGCCAAACTAAAAGTTTTTTCATATAAGCAGAGCCGAGAAGTATAACTTTTTCGGCATATTGATTTTTGGAAAGATAAGCCTGTCCTATGAATGAGCCATAAGAATGTCCAATGAAATATAGCGGTTTTTTATATTTTTCTTTCAAGAGAGCGGATGCTTTGAGGTGGTCTGTCAAAATTTGTGAAAAAATATCGCCTTTTGCCTTACCAACCTCTTCCAACTTTTCGCAAGATTTTCCGTGTGCACGTTGGTCCATTAAAAAAACATTATATCCGTTTTTATTTAAAAATTCTGCAAACTTAAAATATGTTTTGGAATATTCGCTCATACCGTGAGCAATTTGTACGACTCCTTTTGGCTTTTCAATTTCGAATAAATATGACTGCAAAACAGTATCATCATAGCAAACAAATTTTTCACGTTTCATTTAAACACCTTCTTTTTTAAATTTGATTTTTGTCTTTTAGTTATTTTTTGCATATTTTCAAGTTTTTATTATGGTTAAGACTTTTCTAACAAAAATTCAATCTTTTCTTATTATCATATTAACAGACTTATGCCAACCATCAAGCAATTTTTGTCGTTCGTCGTCATTCATTTTTGGAGTAAATTCTTTTTGTATTTGCCATTTTGTGGAAATTTCTTTTAAATTAGAATACGCTCCTGAACTTAGTCCTGCTAAAAAAGTCGCTCCTAAAAGAGTGCTTTCAAAATCTTTTGGAAGTTTGACTTTAAGTCCAAGTAAATCGGATTGAAATTGCATTACAAAATTATTTTTCGCAACTCCGCCATCGACACGAAGTTCTTTGATATATTCTCCGTCAGATGCTTTCAAAGTTGAAAATAAATCGTAGGTTGAAAATGCCATAGATTCCAAAACGGCACGGACTAAATGATTTTTTGTTGTGCCACGTGTTAGCCCTAAAAAAGCACCACGAGCATTGCTGTCCCAATAAGGCGCTCCCAAACCTGTGAACGCAGGAACGAGATAAACACCGCCATTATCATCCACGTCAAGTGCGAGATTTTCAGTTTCGCTTGCAGAATTTATAAGCCCAATACTGATGAGCCATTCAACCAAACTTCCCGCATTAAAAGCACTTCCTTCAATTGCATAAGTTGTTTTTCCTGCTATTGTATAGGCAACCGTAGTTATCAATTTTTTGCAGTTTCGAATTTCAGAACCTGTGTTTATCAATGCGAAACAACCTGTGCCGTATGTGTTTTTAACCATACCTTTTTCAAAGCAACATTGTCCGACAAGGGCGGATTGCTGGTCGCCAATTACACTGCAAATTTTAAGCGGAAAATCAAAAACTCCGTAATCCGAATTATTTTCACTTTCACTGGATTTTTTACTGTCGTTTTTACGAACTTTATTAGGAACAAATGTTTCGCCGTAAATTTCACTGCTTGACATAATCTTTGGAAGCCATTTTCTTTCCAAATTAAAAAACGAAAGCAATTCATTATCCCAATCCAAAGTTTTTAGATTGAAAAGCATTGTGCGACTTGCGTTTGTTGTGTCCGTTGCAAAAACTGCTCCTCCTGTCATTTTAAACACTAAAAAACTATCAATCGTGCCAAAGCAAAGGCGGTTCTGTTTCGCTAAGTTTTTTATTTCAGGAACATTATCAAACAGCCATTGAAATTTTGTGGCACTGAAATAAGGATCGACAATAAGTCCTGTTTTTTGTTTAATGAGTTCTTTTTTTTCGGCACTGAGTTTATTGCAGAAGTCAGCCGTTCTTCTGCATTGCCAACAAATTGCAGGATAAACCGCAATTCCCGTTTGCCTATCCCACGCAACAACACTTTCTCGCTGATTCGTTATGCCGATGCCGTAAATTTCTTTCGCCTCAACATTTTCGCCAACTTCAAGAAGCACTTTTTTTTGAGCCTTCCAAACTTCATTTGCATCAAATTCAACCCAAGCATTTTTAGGAAAATTAAGTTTAAATTTTGCAGACTTTACGCAAGTGAAAACATTTTTTTTAACGTCAAAAAGTCCCGCCCTACAACTCGTTGTCCCTTCATCAATGGCAAGTATATATTTTTTCATAAAGACCTCCGAATTTTAAATCTCTTTCAAATAGATTAATAACAAAAAAACAGCCATTAAAATTTTTTTATTTATTTATTGATTTATCTTTCGATAATGTTATTTATTTCAATAATTCTAACAAATCAAATTAATTTTTATTTTTATTAAATTTACAACATTTTAAAAATCCATAAAAAAACTATCATTCAATTAATTTTCTATATTTTTTAATTTTGACTTTTTCGGATGCTTTAATTTTTTCAATTTCTTATTACGAATTTTAAAATTCATTTTCTTAATTTTCTTGACAACTACTTTAAAAACTAAGTTTTCAACAACGACAACTTTCTTGCCTTTTTTTATTGCCCTACCTATTGATTCGGCTTCAATCTCTGAATTATCCTCCAAAAGAATAACTCGCCCAGTTCCTTTGCCTTTTGCAGGAATTTCCACACTCACCGTTGCAAGTTCGCCAATTTCTCCCACAGGCTTGCGGTCAATAAACCCAACAATAACTGTTGAAACACAACCAACTAAAAGTCCAATTAAAACAGCGAGCCAAGTTTCTAAAACGAGCGAAAACAAAAATATTGAAATACTTCCGAAAAAGAGAAGAAATAAACAACCTTTTATTTTAAATGCACTGAAAATAAAACCAAATGCATCTTCGAATGGTTCAGTTTGGCTGTCAATGTCATCGCTCACAATAACTTCTTTTTGTTTATTTTTAAATTGCAATATAATCAAATACGACACAAGCAAAACAAATGCAAGTGCAGAAATGACGAACATAATATTTTGAAAAGCAGTCAAGTTTTCGAAAATCAATTTCATATATTCCTTTTTTATTTTATATTAATTATCGAATAAATATTCTTTATTAGTCAAATGCTTTTGTACAATAAAATATAACATATTTTAAAAAAGTTTACAATAATTTTGAGTTTGTTTTTACATTTTTTCAATTATATCTACGACAACGAGAGGCATACCGAATTCCAAGATTTTTTTGACGGCGAGAATAATTCGCATAAGGCAAGAAGACTCAAAAAAATCATCGTTTATTATTTTAATTTCTTGATAAAATTTATTAAACTCTTTGCATAAACCAATAAGTTCTCTTGCAATCAAGCAAGGTTCTGCTTTTTCTTTTGCTTGCAATACAGTCTCATCGAAGTTTGCAATAATTTTAAAAATTTCAAAAAAGTTGTTGTAGGCTTGATTTACTTTTTCATTTTCCGCACATTGCCTTTTTTCTGTTTCGCTTTTCTTTTCGGTTGTTGAATTTTTTAAATTTAATTTTTGAAAAGTTTTTTCAAAGTTTTCAATAAGCGAGCAACAACGTGCATAAGTATATTGAATATATGGAGCGGTTTCTCCTTCAAAAGATACCGCAGTTTTTATGTCAAAAACCTTATCTTTCGCCCTTTCAACTTTTAAGATTGAAAAAGCAATAACACTTTTTGCAATTTTAGCGGAAGTTTCTTTTTTATATTCTTCATCAAAATTTCTGTCTTTAATAATTTTCTCGGCTTCGTCATACGCTTTTTGAAAAATATCGACAAACAGTGCTTGCTTTCCCTTTCGTGATGCGATTTTTCCTTCTGGCACAGAAAACATTCCAAAATTTATATGCTTTAATTTTTTGGCATAAGGACGGTTCAAAAGTTCCAAAATTTTAAAAAGTTGAGCAAAATATGTGTTATGTTGCATTGCAACGACATATAACATTTCATCGAATTTATATAAGTCAAATCTATCTTTAACGGCACATAAATCTCTGGCTAAATAAACACTTCCGCCATCACTTCGCCGAACCACCGCAGGTGGCAAATTATATTCGCTTAAATCAACCAACTCTGCACCGTTTTCGGTTTTTGAGATATTTTTTTCTTTAAGTTCCGCAACCGCTGAATCGGTTTTATCAGCATAAAAACTTTCTCCTCGCCAATCATCAAAATCAACGCCAATCATTTTTATAATTCGCTTACATTCTTTAATTGCAATATCAATTATAGTTTTATAAATCTCATATTCTGCACCTTTTTTTTCTTCAATTTGTCTAGACGCAAAACGTGCTTTATCCATTAAATCATCATTTTCTTCTGCTGAAAATTTTATATATAAATCCTGAATTGCTTCAACGCCACGTGATTTTACATCATTCATATTGCCCCAAAGTTGAATTGCAACAACCATTTTTCCAAAGGTTGTGCCATAGTCTCCTAAATAGTTTATACGAACAACTTTATATCCAAGTGCCTTATAAATTCGATGTAGACTTTCGCCAATCATTGTTGTTGAAATATGTCCAATATGCAAATATTTTGCAAGGTTGGCGGAGCAGTAATCAATGCAAATCGTTTTTCCATTGCCAATATTTTTATATTTAAAATCTGTGCTTAAAATATTTTGAATAGTTTTTTCAGCGGCTATGTTTTTATTTATAAAAAAATTCAAATATCCGCCCATTGTTTCCATTTTTTCGATTAAATAATTCTTTTTAGTGGAAAGTTTTTCCATTAAATTTTTTGCATATAAATCAGGTCGTTGGTTTTCAAGTTTTGCCATTGAAAAACAAGGCAAACAAAAATCGCCCATTTCGGCTTTTGGCGAAGCGAGAATTTGATTTCCTGGAACAGATGCAAATTTTGCAATTTCATATTTAAAGTTCATAATAAAATTATTTTATCACAAAAAATTTTTCAATGCAAGAATAACACTAAATAAAGTGGCTTTGCAATAACAAAAAAGACAGCAAATACTATCTTTTAATTATCTTTCTTATATCTTATTTTGTATCTTACAACAAAGTGTTTTTGAAACTATTTCATACAAAAGTGTTTTATTTATCTTTTAAATATCTTAAATTCTCATAACCATTGCAAGTGTGATAGGGCGACGTTTTGTTTTCTTGTAAATAAAATTCGAAATAAATTTTCTAATTTCATTTTTGAGCAGTGAGAAATCCATTTCTTTAAAGTCGTAACCTTTAATAAAAACACTTAATCCTGCTTTCAATTCTTTGACTATTGAATCCGCTTCATAATTATAAACAACTCCACGTGTGATTATAAACGGCTCGCCAATAAGTTCAGAGGTTGTGCCTGAAATTGTGAGAATTGTAACACAAAAGCCGTCTTCGGAAAGTTGTTTGCGGTCGCTTAATACGTTGCTTTCAACGTCGCCAAGTGTCGTCCCATCAACAAGTCGCATTCCAGCTTTCGTGAATCCAATTTGTTTTAAATTTGTCGGCGTAAGTTCAAGTTGCATTCCAATATCAGGAAGAATAATATGTCGCTCTTCCATTCCCATATTCAATGCAAGTTCTTTGTGCTGTTTTAAATGTCTATATTCTCCGTGAACTGGAATGAAAAATTTTGGTTTTGTCAATGCGTGAATTGTCTTAATTTCTTCTTGACATGCATGCCCCGAAGTGTGAACATCGGCAAGTTCATCATAAATCACATCTGCACCTTTTTTGAATAATCGGTTGATGACATTATAAACATTTTTTTCGTTTCCGGGAATTGGCGAAGCAGAAAGAACAATCGTGTCGTTGTTTCCAATTTTTAATTGTTTGAAATCATCTGATGCCATTCTTGTTAACGCACTCATCGGCTCGCCTTGACTGCCTGTTGAAACGATGAGAAGTTCACTGTCGGCATATTTGCTGATTTTCTCTATGCTGATTATATTGTTTTTATTATAAGAAAGTTCTCCAACTTTCATTGCAACTTCGGAAATATTAATCATACTTCGCCCAGTGAATGCAACTTTTCTTTTATATTTTTCTGCTAAATTTAAAATTTGTTGAAGTCTATGGATGTTGCTTGCAAAGGTTGCAATTATAAGTCGCTTTGATATGTGTTGTTTGAAAGCAACTTCTTCTAAAACTTTCCCGACATTTGATTCACTCATTGAATAGCCTTTGCGTCCAACATTCGTGCTTTCGCAAAGCAAAAGTTGCACGCCCTTTTTGCCGAGTTCGCCAAAACGAGTAAGGTCAGTCATTGAATCGTCAATTGGTGTGAAGTCGATTTTGAAATCGCCTGTGTGAATTATATTGCCTGCTGGTGTGGAAATACAAAGCGCAAGTGCGCCTGCAATTGAATGACTTACTTTAATAAATTCGACTGTGAAATCTCCGAGTTTTAAAAGATTTTTTGGCTTTACGGTTATTGTTTTATATTTGACTTTTGGGAACTCACGCATTTTATTATCTAAAAGCGCAAGTGTAAGCCGTGAGCCATAAACAGGTGCTTTAATATCGTTAAGCAAAAACGGAAGTCCGCCAATATGGTCCTCGTGTCCGTGAGTTAAAATTATCGCTTTAAGTTTGTGTTGGTTTGCCAATAAGTAAGAAACATCTGGCACAACAACGTCAATTCCGGGATAATCATTGTTGGGAAAAGTAAGTCCGCAATCAACAATAATCATTTCGTTTTCCGTTTCGAAAACTGTTAAATTTTTCCCGATTTCGCCAACTCCGCCGAGAAAAGTGATTTTAACTTTTTTCGAATTATCACTTTTCGTCGGGTTCTTTATAATTTGAGAGTTTGGTGTGGTTTGTGTATTTTGTTCGTTACGAACATTTTGTCTTTGGTTTTGCATTTTTTGCCCTTTTAAATTTTGAGTTTTTTGAATGCCTTGAATATATGTTGTCTTATTATTTAAATTATCTTTATTTTGCATATTACTTATTTTATGCTTGGGTGCATTTTGAGGGCTTTTGAAGTTTTTTTGCGGAGTTCGCCTTTGTGTTGGGTTTTGATTTCGCATTTGATTTTGCCCTTGTAAATTTTGTCCTTGTGTGTTTGTTTGATTTTTTTGTGTGTCCATTTTTTCTCCTTATATTTTTATGTAATTTTGTTATTTAAAAAAACAAATTAAAAATTAACTTTTTTACTTTTCGCTTTTTATTCTAAATTTACCTTAATTAATTTCAAGTTTAAAGTTTGCATAAAAAACCATATTTCTAAAAATCATCAGAAATTTAAAATTATTTAACTTTCGTTTTATTGATTTTAATATTAAAAAACAAATTAGTTTGTTTGTTTTTATCTTTTAATTGTGGTTTTTTAAACAATAAATTTTAACCTGTGCAATTTATCTGTTTGTTCAAGTTTTTTTGGTGTTATTATAGTATCCATATCAACGTAAAATCTCATTCCACGACTACCAAAGAACATTACCGTATTAAAGATTGAAATAAATAGTGATGCTATTGGTGTAATTATAATTAAAGCATACCAACCGAAGAGCATATAAATCGCAAGTAAGATGAAAACAATTATAAGCGAAGTTGACCAAACACGATAAAATCTACGTGATAAAGCATTCATTCCTTTATGAAAGCCTGTTAAGGCATTACAATTATAAACAACAATTGCAGGCATCCAACCGCTGAAAAGAGCAATTCTTAAAGAGCCGATAAGCAGAAAATATAAGAATAAAAAAAGCGGGATAATATACAACAGCATTCCACCTATTGTTGTTAAATGCAATGCAAGTAAGACTCCACCGAGTGCAAGCAAACTAAAAGGGAGAACTGCAAGTGTAAGCAAGATTGAATAGGAAACTGAAACTCCGAGTTTGCGAATCATTGAACCAACAAAGCCGTATTTCGTTTGACTTGCCATATATCCGTATAACGTTTCGCCAACGGCAACATCGCAAAAGTGCCATAAAAACGGAAGAACAATAAAAAGCAAAAACATTATATAAATTGTCAACAAGGGCAATGTTATCATAAGTTCTGAAATCACACTTCCTAGTGTTTGCAAAATTGCATTCAAACTTACAAGCAAGTTCACATACGACGGATTAAAGCCATAACTGGAAAAAAATGCCATAACACTTTCGGATAATAAATCAAAATTTTCAAGCCCCTCTATGGCAGGAATCACAGGCAAAAACAAACCAAACACAATTAAAAGTGCAACAAGTTTATAGGCAAGTAATTTCCAAACCGTAATAAAATTTGCTAGTAACAGTTTGGTTGAATTTTTAAACATCATAGCGTGAAAAGCCACCTTAAAAATTTAATAAATAAAAAAAATTTAATTCAAAAATTATACTGAAAAAAATAACTCATTTTTTATAAGACAAATATAATTTTACACACAATTCATAATTTTATATAATATATTTAATTTACAAATTTAATATTCGTATTTGATTCTTTATTCTTAAATAGTTACAAATTTAATTGATAGGATTTTTGTTTCCTTACAATCTCTTATTTTCAATAATATCATATAAAGAATAAAAAAGCAATACAATTTTTCAAATTTAATTTTCAAAAGATTGCTCAAAATCCAACAATTAATTTTTCGAAAGAAAAAACTGTTTTAAGATTTTAAATAAGATTTTTTTTCAATTCTTTATTCTTTGATTTAGTCCCTTGATTTTTTTGCGTTTTTTGTTTTAAAGAAAATTAACAAAGTATAGTGTTAATAGTTGCAAACATTTGTGCCAGAACAAATTTAATGTAATTTATTTCTTTGGTTGTTTTATTTTTCGTTATTTCAATTGCCAGCAAAGTCCCAAGCAAAGCAAGTTCTTGTGGCGTGAGTTTTTCAATCATTTGAAATTAATATGAAAATTCTAGTAAGAAAGTTAATTTTGGCATATTGAGAAAAGATAAATTTTAATTGTAAATAAATTAAAAATTTCACCTATTTTAAGTTGATAAAAAGCAAATTTTAGATAATTTCATCTTTTTATATTCTTTTTTATAATAAAACTTCGTTAATTAATCATTATGAAAAGAAAACGACAATATATATAGAAATATGTGCTTTTCTTTAAGTAAAAAATTTATAATTATAATCCTTATTATAATTTTGCTTTTATCTTGTATTTTCGCCTTGCCGTCTGCTTTTACAAGCACGCCGAGCCAAAAATATGTTGTTTTAATTGATGCAGGACACGGTGGCGTTGATGGTGGTGCAGTAGGCAGAAAAACGGGCAAAGATGAAAACAGATTGAATTTAGAGTATGCTTTTACATTAAAAGAAATTTTTGAACGCTTTAATATTAAAGTTGTTATGACTCGCACAAACTTGAACGGACTTTATGGCCCGTTCAGTGTGAATAAAAAGAAAGATGATATGGCAAAACGACGTGATATTATAAATCGAAGCAATGCGAATTTAGTCATAAGCATACATATGAATAGCCATCCGCTTTCATCACCGAAAGGTGCACAAGTTTTTTATAAAAATGAGGACCCGAATTCGTTGGGACTTGCAACAAGCATACAAAAAATTTTCGTACAAACTTTACCAAACGCACGTGCCGCTCCGTCTATTGGAGATTATTATATATTAAATTGCACTGATATTCCCGGTGTTATAATTGAATGCGGTTATCTTTCTAACCCGAACGATGAAGCATTGATTTTAACAGAAAACTACCGCCAACTCATTTGTTACAGCATTTTTATAGGCATATTAAAATATCTTGCAATTTAATTTTAACTTTCATTATAAAAATCATTGTTGAATTTTGAATAAAAAAACTCGCACTTAACGGATATTTGAATTTTAAAAAAATAGAAATTCGAGGACTATATGAATTAACATACAGGGAATTTAGAGGAAGAACATAAATAATTTAAAAACCAACACTAAAACAACAATAAACAATTTTTAATAAATACAAAAAATGCTGAATTATGATTTATGAAATGACAAGCATTGAAATTGTTGAATAAATATTTTAAAGAAATAATATTAAAAAATTAAATCAATCTTTATGTTCGTCGCAGTCACATTCATCTATGCAACATTCGCATTCGTCATCATATTCAAAAACTCTTAAATCACGTACAAAAAATGGACTCGGCATTTTGTCGGTTGTATAAAAACCGAAAGGAGATTCCAAAAGGTCGGCAAGACGGTTTACAACTGTCGCACACGTCAATTCAACGGTTGCGGGCTTGTTTATGGTTACTGTTGTTGTTGGCTCACCTTCAATTGTCCATTGATTACTGTCGAATTCGTCTGCGGCATAGACTTTTCCAATGCACTGAGTCTCAATTGTTATTCCCTCTTTCGTTTCAGTCGTTACAATTGCACTCATACCGGTCGCATCTCCTGCCTTAATTGTCATTTCAAGTGTTGATGAATCCAAGTCTTTGTCGAGAGTTTGCGGTATGCACCGTTGAGTTTGACTCTTAATCGTCAAGCAAAGTTGTGAACAAAGCCAACCGTTTGTGTTCCACATATAACTCGGCAAAAACTTTCCAGAGTCAATCAGTTTTTCTCTCTCTTTCGGCGTTATATTATCAGCATTCGCAACCTGTCTTTCAAAATCTTCGATAGTTAAACCTGCACCATGTGCCTTTGCCAACGCAATTCCATAATCTTCAATATTATAAGATGTCTTACCTAAAATTTTCTTAATGCTATGAGTTGCTCCTGCAACTGTGGTTACAAGACTTCCCCAAAAAACATCTTGATAACCTGAACCGCAAATTGTGCAACTATTTTCTTTTGCAAGTGCGTCAATTTTTTCGGTAAGTTTTGGATTGCTGTTCCACGGATAAAACGCCTCTTCGCAAGTTGTTATTGTGTTGACACCCAGTCCAGCGAGTTTCATCAGCACAGTTTCAAGGTCATTCAAAAGACTCATTGTCGCAACAATACACGCATCAGGAAAATTTTTTGCCATTTCTTCTTCGAGTTCGTGCGTATGCTTGACAATTATGCCAGTTTTCTTAAATCCGCCGCCGATAATTTCAGCAATATCTTTGCCGATGATTTCAGGATTTATATCAAAAGCACTGACAACTTCACCTTTTTTTTCAAAGACATAACGCATTATATATTGCGACATTTTTCCGCATCCATACATTGTAACTTTCAATTTTCTTGATTTATGAGTCATAAAAAAAAATCTCCCTTAAATTAAATAGAATTTTATAATAAATATATTATTGTCAAAGAAATTTTTTATATGCAAAACATAAAAACTTTTCAAGCGAAAACTTGAAATTATTAGTTTTATATATTATACTTTTTCTAGATTTAGAATAAAGGTTTTAATCATAAGGTTTATGCATTATTGGAGAAAGAATGAATTATTTAGATATTATTAAAGTTTCTTGTTGCGGAGCAAATGAACTTTTAAACAAACAAGAAATTGTTTCTTTTTTGAAAGCAAATCCACGAGCAGAAATTGGCATCGGGGTTTCAAAAGAAAAAAGCAGTAAGGGCTCGCCGAGATTTAATTGGATTTTAGAGTTATTTGAAATTATGAAAAACTCATCACTTACAGATGAAAGAATTGCGTTGCACGTCAACGCAGGATGGAGTGCCGAAGTTGGGGTTAAAGGAAATTTGCCGAATGACTTGGCGGAGTTGATTTCTTATGCTCCTGGTAAAATGAGAATTCAAATCAACCTTGTTGGTAGTGGTTATGGAAACAATGCATTAAATCCGAATAATTTGATTGAACTGATTGAAAAGCAAAGCGGGAAAAATAGGTTTATTGTGCCATATAATCTAGTGAATTCAAAATTTGTCAAAGATTTATATTCTCAAACAAAAAACTTTGATGTGCTTTATGACTCATCATTTGGCTATGGAGTAATGGCGAAAGATTATCAGTCAATTTTCAAGAATATTCCGCAAGGCTATGCAGGCGGACTTTCTGCTGACAATATTTTTGGAGAACTTCAAAAAATCAATTCGGTGCAAAACTCGAAATCAACTGTTTGGATTGATGCTGAGGGACGATTGAGAAAGAATGATTGCAATACATTAGATTTGAATAAAGCACAACAATTTATCAAAAATATTCTTTATTGGGAAAAAACGAATGCCGCAGAATTTGAAAGGATGCCCTAAATTAGTGAATATTTTTGTGTGAAACTAATAACTTAATTAATTTTTTTATTTTTTGCATTTTTCCGTGTTCGTTTATGAGTTCACATTTTTAATCTATTTCAAAAACTTATAATATAAAACGATAAGATTGAAATTATAACTAAATAAATTGAAAAGTAATAAAGTTTTACTTTATGAAGCATATTTATCATAAATTTAACGCAAATTATACCGACAAAAAAGGCAAAAAGAAAAGCAAAAATTGTAGGTAACACAGGCGTATCAAAAATTGGTATTCCTTTTGTTATGCAGGAATAGATTTCATAAATCATTGAAGCGAATATAATTGGAATGCTCATCAAAAAAGAAAAACTTGAAACTTCTTTTCGCTTTCCACCGCATAAAAGCCCCGCGGCAATTGTTGCTCCGCTTCGTGAAATTCCGGGCAAAATTGCAATTCCTTGTGCAATTCCCATAATGATTGCCGATTTTTTATTAATTCTTTTATATTGTGTTTTTTTAAAAATTTCGACGATAAAAAGCAACGTTGCCGTTATCATAAAGCAAGTTGGAAGAATTGCGCCAGAAAAAGAACTTTCAAAAAAGTCGATAAAGCAAAGAGCAATAATAATTGTTGGAATTGTTGCAATATATAAATTCATTGCTTTTTTGTCAAATGGATTTTTAAAAAGATAAAAAATTTCTTTTCTAAGTACAAAAAAAACAGCGAACAGTGTTGCAAGATGAAGCAAAAGACTGAATATAATAAAATTTCCTTCGACCTTGAAAATTGAATTTAAAAGAACTAAATGACCACTTGAAGAAACAGGTAAAAATTCAGTTATTCCCTGAATTATTCCGTAAATAATTGCAATCCAAAGTGTCATAAAATAATTCTATTCAAGAATTTTCAACTTAATTCGCTTTATTTTAAAATGCTTTAATTAATTAAGTTAAATACAGAGAAAAAAATAAACAAAATTTAAATAAGAAATATAGAAGAGAATTAAGAATACAAAGAAAAAACTAAATTAAAGTTAATTCAAAAAATCTTATTTTTTAAAGATTATTGATAAATATAATCCGACAAAAATAATTTCAAAGGCGGCGGCAAATATAATTATAAAAATAACCAGAGATTCTGAATTGAGTTTTTCATAGCCGAGTAAAAAAGTTCCGCAAAAGAGCATTAATAGCAATATAATATGTAATGATATTCCAGTCAAGATTTTAAACCAACGTCGCATTTATTTCTCCACAAAATTTTTTCTTATTTAATTTTCACTCAAAAGCGATGAAAAACAAAATTTTTAAGACAAAATTTTTTGTAAGAAAATAGATAAATTCAACGTATAAAGTCAATTGAAAGCAAAGCACGAATAGAAATATTTTTCAACCATTTCTTTAAGTGGTTTAAAAATTTTAGTAATAAAAAACTTTTCGAAAATTGCTTATAGAAAAACTTACAGAATTTGCAATTTATAATTTTCCGCTGTTTACTTAATCTCAAAATCATTGCGAGTGCAAAACTACTGCGAGGCAATCTTTATTTCAATTCATTTTCTAAACGTTGAATTGCAAGAGTAATGCGATTGAGACTTTCTTCTTTCCCGAGAATATGCATTATTTCAGTTGCTCCACCCGGCGTGATTTCTAAACCTGAAACAGCAATTCGCAAAGGCCACATTATGTAGCCAATTTTTGCGTTTTCATCTTCTGCGAGTTTTTTTATTATGCGATTTATTTCTTCAATTTCCCATATTTCAACATCTTTCAATAAAGTCGAAATTTGTTGCAAACTTTTTAAAGATGACTCAAAAGTTGTTTTATTTTTTTTATTAATAAAAATGTTTAAATCAAAAGGAAGTCGCTTTAATAAAAATTTAATTTTTGATGGCACTTCCGAAAAAGTTTTAATTCTACTTTTTAAAAGTGCTGCAAGTTCGTTCCAACTTCTTTCAATTTGTGTTGGCAATTCGCCCACAAAACCTTTTGCCTTTTTTGCAAAATCTTGCTCGCTCATTTCTTTTATATATAACGAATTCATCCACGCAAGTTTGTTATAGTCAAAAATTGCAGATGATTTTGAAACACCCGCTAAATTAAAAATATTCTGTAATTCCTCAATTGAAAAAATTTCGCCCTCGTTTTTTGGATTCCAACCAAGCAATGCAATATAATTAATAATGGCTTCGGATAAAAAACCTTGTGCCACCAGTTCTTGAAAACTTGTTGCACCGTGCCGTTTAGACAACTTTGAAACTGTGCCGTCGTTATTCATTCCCATAATCAATGGCAGATGAACAAAATGCGGAACTTGCCAGCCAAATGCTTCGTATAGCAACTTATATTTTGGAGTTGATGATAAAAAATCCGCACCCCGAATGATATGTGAAATTTCCATAAGATGGTCGTCAATCACATTTGCAAAGTTATATGTTGGCATACCATCGCCTTTGATTAATATTTGGTCTTCAAGCATTTCATTTTCGACTTCAATTTCTTCGTAAACCAAATCATTAAACTTTGTTTTTCCTTCAAGTGGCATCTTTTGTCTTATGACATATTTTTGCCCTTTTTTAATTAATTCTTTCGCATCTTCCAAAGACAAGTTACGGCATTTTCGGTTATAGCCACTTTGTTCATCGTTTTCATAAACTCTTTCTTGCTTGTCGCAAAAGCAATAATAAGCCTTGCCACTCTCGACAAGTTCTTGTGCATATTTTAAATATATATCTTTTCGCTCGCTTTGAATATATGGAGCAAATTTTCCGCCAATATCAGGTCCTTCATCGTGAATTATTTTTGCCTGCTTCAATGTTGAATATATAATATCGACAGCATCGGCGACATATCTTTTTTGGTCGGTATCTTCAATCCTTAAAACAAACGTGCCTTTTTGAGAACGTGCAAACAAGAATGCAAAAAGTGCCGTTCTTAAATTTCCTATATGCATATAGCCCGTTGGACTTGGTGCAAATCTCGTTCTTACAAGTGATTTTTTTTCGCTCATCTCACACCTTAAATTTTTATTTTTATTTGATTTTTATTTGCTAATTTTAATTTCTATTATTTTTAAATAAAATGAAAAACTATAAGCAAACTATAAAATTATATTAAAAAATTGAATATTAGTCAATTAAATAAAAAAAATATTAACAGTTGTTAGTTTTATCTCTAAAACACAAAGTGTTGAATAGCGTACTATTTTGCTTTGTATAAAAATATAAACTATTTTAATTAAAAATTACTTATTTTTTATTTTGAGTTTGCGACTTTATTTGACTTTTTTTTATTTTTATGTGATAATTATTGAATACTTATTTACAATGTAGAGTAAAATATTTTTATATGATAAATAGATTAACTCTTTCATTAAAATTACTCAATTAATATAAAAGGTTTATGCTTTGAAAAAACAAAAAAAGAATACCGTAACAATTGAAAGATATGAGCCCGATGTTGTCAAAGGGCTTTCTCTTTCACAAGTTGAAGAAAGGAAAAAGAATAAGTTAACGAATAAATGTAAAATCAAATCATCAAAAACTTATCTCGGCATTATAATAGAAAACACTTTTACATATTTCAATCTCATTTGGGCAATTATTATTTTTGCTTATATATATGTTGGTTCTTATAACAATTTACTTTTTGTCGTTGTTATTGCCTTAAATACATTAATTGCTATTATACAGGAATGCAAGGCAAAGTACGTTGTGGAAAAACTGTCACTTGTAACGGCACCAAAAACAGAAGTTATTCGCAACGGTGTTAAGTCAAAAATTTTATCAAGCGGTATTGTGCTTGACGATATTATAACTTTGGAAGTTGGGAATCAAGTTCCTGCTGATTGTATTATGGTTGACGGTTATGTCGAAATGAATGAAAGTCTTTTAACCGGCGAATCAAATGCAATTAAAAAACGTTCGGGCGATGAACTTTTGGCGGGGAGTTTTGTTGTTTCTGGCACTTGTAGTGCACGTATAAATAAAATAGGAAATCAAAGTTATATTCAGACTATTGCAATGGAATCTAAAAAATTCAAGAGTCCGAATTCAAATCTTTTTAAAGACTTAAACACAATTATTAAATATATTGGCATTGCAATTATTCCAATTGCCATAATAATGTATTACAACAATATCACAGCATCCGGAGATTTTGTTACTGCTGTTACAAAAACTTGCGGGGCTTTGACTGGAATGGTTCCGGCGGGAATGTTTTTGCTGGTTACTGTGGCACTCGCTGTTGGTGTTATCAAACTTTCTCGAAAAAAGACACTCGTTCAAGATTTATATTGCATTGAAATGCTCGCAAGAGCAGATACTTTATGTTTAGATAAAACGGGAACGATAACCGATGGCACAATGCAAGTTACTTCTTTACAAATTATGGATAATGAATTTTTAGAAAAAAAAGTTTCTGAATGCGTTGCCATTGAAATAAAAAATACCAATGAGATATTAGAAAATACTTTAAATGAAAAAACAACGGAAGAAAACCAGAAAGAAAAAAATGATAAAACTTCATCCGCACTTATTCCGCCAACGACTTTGGTTGAAAAAATAAACACCGATGAAAAAAACGAATTAAGAATTAATGAAAACTCTGATATAACAATCAACACCGACAATTTAAAAGAAGCCACATTTCAAATCATTATGTCTTCTTATTTAGCATCTCAAACTTCTGTTAATCAAACATCTTATGCGCTTATAAAAAAGTTTGGAAATAATTCAATAATTGAACCCGACAAAGTTTTGCCGTTTTCATCTGAGAGAAAACACAGTGCAACTTATTTCAAAAATCTTGGTAGTTTTTTTCTAGGGGCTCCTGAATTTGTTTGTAAAAACATAGATGAAGGATTGCAAAATCAAATCAATACTTTAAACGAACAAAGTCAACGTGTTTTAATGATTTCATATACTCCTGACGAATTCAGCGAAGATGATGTTGTTTATGAAAATCTTGTCCCTTATGCAATAATCGCACTTGAAGACCATATTCGTGAAGATGCAATTGAAACAATAGACTGGTTCAAAAAGAATGATGTTCAAATAAAAATTATTTCAGGAGATAATCCCGCAACAGTGAGTGCAATTGCTAGGCGTGTTGGAGTTGAAGGAAGCGAGCGTTGCATAAGTTTGGAAGGGGTGAGTTTGCAAGATGTCGGAACGCTTGCTGAAAAATTTACTGTTTTCGGGCGTGTTTCGCCAGAACAAAAACATATTCTTGTTAAATCATTGAAAAACAAAGGGCACGTTGTTGCAATGACAGGCGACGGAGTCAATGACACTCTTGCATTAAAAGAAGCGGATTGTTCAATTGCTATGGCGGACGGTAGCGACGTCGCAAGAAATATTTCACAGTTAGTGCTTATGGATTCGAAATTTTCGTCTTTGCCGTCTGTTGTGCGTGAAGGTAGACAAGTTGTAAACAATATTCAAAATTCGTCGACGCTCTTTTTAATGAAGACTTTTTTAAGTTTTATGGTTGCGTTTTTTGTAATACTTTTGGCAACGACATACCCTTTTGAATCCGTTCAACTTCTTTTAATTGAAGTTTTTGTAATAGGAATTCCATCCTTTATTTTGGCACTTGAACCGAATAATGAAAAAATCAAAGGAGCGTTTATTCCAAGTGTTCTAAAAAAGGCGATTCCAAGCGGATTTCTTATATTTCTAAATGTCGGTATTGTTATCATTTTGAATAGATATGGAGTGATTAATATTGCAGAAATGGAAACTTTAACCGTTTTGATGCTAACATTTACAGGACTTTTGAATTTATTGAGAATAACATATCCATACACACCGATGGGTGCTGTTGCTGCTATAATTGCGATTGTATGTACAACGGCGGCAACTGTTATAATTCCAGAATTTTTTGAAATGTTTGTGTTTAATGGAACGGTTTCTCTTATTGCATTAATTCTACTTTCCTGTTCAATTCCTTATTTGATTTTTCTACCACGATTGGAAAAGTTAGTAATTAAAATATTTAGCAACCCTAAGAAAAACAAAGCAAAAGAAGAACCGCCATTGGCTTGATAGCCGCTCATCTTCTTGACTTTAATGCTATTGAATTTCTTATCAAAAACCTTAATATCTAAAATAAAGTCAAGTTTAAAAGATTGCTTTTGAAATATGTTTGCAATTAAAAATAAAAACTTGAAATAATTGACTGTGAAAAAAATTCTGATATTTTAAATTAAAAAGATCAAAGGTAATGAGTAAAATTGTAGAAATACTTGGAAAAGAAAGGCTTGGCAATATTGAATATAATGAAGTAAACAGAAATGATGGAGTCGTTATGACTGCCGTTGATTCCATATTTTCAATTCAAGCAAAATATGCCTCACTGTTGAGCCCCTTGTTAGAAGGTTTAGAAACTATGTAAAATCAAAAGGCTTTGATGATAATGCCTTTACACCAAAACAATTTATGAGTATTTTTAGTAGCTGGGACTTTAACAAACTAGCTGATGAGGCTTTCAAGAATAAACAAAGAACATCATCAAACAATGGAATATTAAAAGCAGAAGCACTTTATCCCGCAATGGATATGCTTAATCGAAACAATATTCAAACAAAAAACGACCTTTTGAATTCTCCAAACATTGAGAAAATTGAAAAAGAATGGAGAGAAATAAAAGGGCAAGGAAGCGGCATAACTTGGAGATATTTTTTAATGGGCTGCGGCTTTAATACATACTTTAAAGATGATACTTGGATTTATAGATTTTTTAATAACGAATTAGGATACAAAGATATTCGCATGGGAGATTATGGTAAATTAAAAGATGCTTTTATTTATGAATACAACAAAGTCAAAGAACTTTATCCTAAAATAACAATAAGTAAACTTGATAATATTATTTGGGAATATATGTCTACAAAAAAATGTTTACACACTTTTTAAAAGAGATTATAAGAATAATTTCTCGAACAACTTTTTAAATAATCTCTCGCTTGAAAAATTCTAGTAAAAACATAAAAGACAAGCAGCCGAATAAAGATTGAATAAATAATTTCTTGAAATGTTTGTTTTCTATTTAATTTGTTTTCTATTTAAATTTTTCTGAATGTTTGTTCTATTTTTAACAACATTATAATGTCATCATTAAATTAAAGTTGAAGTTCGTTGAGTTTGTGTCCATTATTAAATGCATATTTTACTGCATTTTGATGGCTTGCATCAACGTTTTTTGTGCCGTGCGTTTTGCTTTGAGAAAAGTGTATGCACGTGTGCCCGTTCTGTCCATTTCCGCTTATAAGCGAATATCCGTGCGGCATTCCATTGATTGACGCCGCCACCCACATATTATTAATTTCAACCCAAACAGGTCGCCTGTCCCAACTCCATTGATTATTATATATGTCGTTAAATTTTTGCATATTTTCTATATCAATCGGCTCAACATCGGCATGATTATATCCGCCTGTCCGCTGAACAAAATACTGTATACCCGTTTCCACATCAATTATTCTAGTGTTTTTATATTTTTCAAAAATGATGTTAACGGTATCAAACCAGTCCAGAGATACGGCACTTAACAGCGGCGGAGTTTCAACAGTCAATGTTTTTTCACTTTCATTCACATCATTGAGAAAGGCTTGCTGTTCTTTGGTTAAAGTTCCAATATCTGAAAAAATCGGATAAGGAATAATTGCAGCAAACATCCACGTAAAGAATAGTCCACAAATTAAAAGATAAGAAAATAAATATTTCATATATATATTTTCTATAATTATAATAAAATTATTAATATTTTAGGAATTTTTTTAATATAACCACATTTATTTTAAAAAATCGTCCTTTATTTATTCAAAACAAAGTTGCCGTAAATTTTTGCTTAAAAATTAATTAAATATATAAATAATATGATAAAATGAAAATTAGGAGAAATGAATGGAGCATATTGCAATTATTAAACGCCCATTTTCAACATTGCTTTTTAGCGGAGAGAAAACGATTGAAAGTAGATGGAGTAAAAATAAAATTGCCCCCTATAAAAAAATTAAAATTGGAGATATTGTTTGGATAAAAGAAACAGCAAAACCTATTACATACAAAGCCACCGTAAAAAGAGTTGAATTTTATCAATTAAACGAAAACGTATTTGAAAATATTTATAAAAATTATGGCAAAGAGATTTGTATGGATAAATTTGACAATTTGGAAAGTTATAAACAAAAAAAATACTGCACCTTAATTTGGTTCGACAATTTAAAAAAAGTAAAGCCTATTATTGCTCCTAAATCTTATGGCACAGGTTGGTTGCAAGTCAAAGATATAAAAAAAAATTAAGGACAATTTTATAATATTAAAAAATTCATGCTTATCAAATAAAGAAAACAAGTTAGTCTATGTTATATATTTTAGTCATTTTATGTAAATTTTTTGGATATTATATTTTAAAATTAAAAACAAATAATCAAGGAAATTAAATATCTTTTGTCTTTGAGACTGTATTTTGTTTTCTTTGAATTTCTTTTAGAAAATTTGAAATTTCTGGACAGATTCTTTCATATGTGCGTTGCCCGTCATTATCAAGCGGCAAAAATAAAATGAAATTTGAATTTAATGCACATTGAATTTTATATCTTAAATCATCGTTGGTTTGAGATTGCAGTGCCTTTGTCATTACGTTTCGGAAATTGTTTAGAGACGGATATAATTTTTCTGGACGTGCATCAATTTGGACAATAGGTTCATTTTCAAAATCGCACATAATGCGACTTGCAAGCGGACCGCATTGTAAAGATTTTTCAATTATATATTCCTTTGCGAGAATATTTCTCTGTGCCACGCTCAACAAGCCTTCTATGGACTCGTTATAATAACGGCGAGCGGTTGAATAGTCGTTTGAATTTTGTATATTTTCTTCGTATTCCGTATCTGCATCTAAGTTTACAGCACCCTTCAATGCGTGCCAAGCATAGTAAGCATAAAGCGCCATATCTTCACGTGGTTTTCTGTTTCCTTTATTTTGCAACATTCTGAAATTTTGAAATATTGTGTTGTCAAATGTTTGCTCAGGCGGAAAAAATCGGCAATAAAATTCCATAGATTCAACCTGTCCCTTTATTGCTCCACGAGTTACAACGTCCAAAAAATTTTGTAAAGCATTTGCATATGCCTGCTCTTCACGCTCTTGTATTATGCTTCGATTGTTTTTTGATGATGCTTGTTCGTTTTCGGCATTTGTCATAGATTTAAGTCTATATATTCGGTAGGCTTGATAAAATTTAATTTGTGCAGATACAAAATCAACATCAGACTGAGCAAAACTGCCATCATATAAAAACATAAATCCCTCCATTTTTAAATTAATGTATATTATATTTTTATAGAATTGTTATCAAATTTTTAAATTATATGACAAAGATTTTACATTTTTAAATTCATTTTTTTGAAAGTTCAGGCTCAAATGAAAATTTAAATTAAAAATATATTATAAGATATAGATGGATTTGTCAAATAAAACTAAAAATAAGGCGATTTTTCATTAAAAAAATACCTTTTTAGTTCATTTTTTTAAATTTTATCTCAATTTTTAGAAATAAAAAACAAGATGTTTGATTTTTTGAACCGTTAAGTTATAAAAAAATAACGAACTTTATTTTTATATGGTCTATGTTTTTTTAATAAAACAAGCAATTTAAACATTAAAATATAAAAATTCCAAATTAAATATTTGAGATATTAAACCGTTCATAAACTTATGATTTTTAAAATTAATCAAAAAATATTTTAATCTTTATTTAAAACCTTATTATTGTCTTTTTCTGTTTTTACTATATTTTTTTGTTTAATGAGATTTAATATGTAAAATGCCACAAGACAAAAGCAAAGGCTTATTGTTTTTCCGATATAAGAACCCACCAAGGTTTGAAGAAAAGCACCGCCAAGTCCACCTACCATAATGAAAGATAACCCAAAATAAACGGCCGAATTAATAATGCTTGCAATAACAAGCGCTATTGCTATATTGAGATATATATTTATTTTATTTTCCAATTTTTTATAGACATAAATCATAAGATAAATTGCTGCAAGCGTGCCGATTAATGAGAAAAAGTAATAGAAGAAATTCAAAAGAACAGAATCAGTAAGTCCAACTTGAAAAAAATTTCCGCTCAACGCCAAAAGTGCCGTCAGCAAAATTGAACCAGCCGAACAATATAGAACTTCTTTCATCAATTTATTGCCATAATCAATATATGCCAAAAGAATACTAAAAACAAACACCGTATAGACAATTGAATCAATGCCGAACACCAAATTTCCGACTTGAATTGGAAAATCATTTGCATTATATAGATTTGCACCTATAACGCAACCAATCCCCAATACAAATAAAGCGCTTGTCCCGAAAAGGTGCTTAGCAATTATGAAGATAACAAATAAAACTATTACAAAAATTATAAAAAATAAAAAGTTATACATTTAATTATTTTAACTAATTTATGTAAACTTGTCAATTTATTGCGAAAAACAAAAACTTAAAAAATAAAACTTTTAAGACATTTCTAAAAAAACTTTTAAAATTCTGGTGGCCCGCCGTGAGTCGAACACGGAATTTCAGACTTAGGTTATCATAGAACTTCCTCAAACGTGACTTAGCATGCAAAAGTAACGGGCATAAAAAAAACAATTTGATTTAGGTTTGCTAATCTCCGCTACTTCAATTCTGTTGAAAAATTTTTTCCAAAGTCATATTCAAATTTTTGTCTTTATATTAAAATTAAACATAGATTAAAAGCCATCCGTAAATTTAAATTTAGGATAATAAAAAAAGCCGTGCGATTTGTTTTGACAAACACAATCTACATTCTCAATAAAAATCTAACTCCGCCAAAGCTTCCTTATGGCACATAAAGGGTATTGCTTAATGTTGCTTTCTTCCGACTCTCACATGATTCACAATTCTCTATTGCATAAGACCTTGACTTCAACGCTAAATTATTAAAGAAAATAAATAAATTGAAATTTGCCGAGACAAACCATCAGTTCTGCTATAGCGGATTGCAGATACAGGGCACCGCTAGCTCCCCACCTTGCACGACTTTTTGATTATAGCATATAAAAAAAATAAAATCAATAATTTAAAAGCAAAGATTAAAAAATAAATTCAAAACAAATTTTTATTTATATTCAAAATTTTCTAGTAAAGAATAAAAAAAACAAAATCAAAAGAAAAGCAAATTAATTAAATAAAAATAAAATACAATATCAAACAATTTTCAAATTAAAAGCGCAAAAATTAATGCGAACAAATTGAAGGGAAAATTAAATTAGTTAAATGTCAAAATATAAGAAAAATAATTATAAATTCCAAAATAAATATTAAAAAATAATAATAAATAAATAATATTTTTCAAGCGAGCATTTATCACGAAAAGTACAATTATTGGATTTGTCGATGAACTCTCTCTATTAATAGAAATAATAAAAAAGCAAAAAAAAACGTTAAAATTAAAAGGGAGAAAATTATTTAGAATTATATTGAATTTATTTTATAGCAATAAAACGCCAAAGCTTCTCTCTATCTTCCTTTTTCGCATATTCAATTCCGACTCTCTTTGCTCGCTTAAAAGAAAATTTTATGCCGTCATTTTCCAGCCAAATTTCTTTTGACTTGACTAAATCCGCACCATTAAAACTTTTATCAATTTTAAGAGCCTTTGTAAGTTTGCCCGGTCCATCGAAATTTTCAACTCCTCGCACTAACACTCCTTGTGCAGTATTTTTCTGCCCTGAAACTATATTAAACATATAATGAATTCCATAACATAAATAAACATAGGCATACCCACCTTGCTTAAACATAATCTTGTTTCTCTCTGTCTTTTTTTTGCCTGCGTGACTTGCCGAATCTCCTTTTCCTAAATAACATTCTGTTTCCGTTATTCTGAATTTTAAAACTTTTCCATTGATTTTCCTGCATAGAAGTTTGCCGAGTAAATCTTCGGCCAAAAACAAAGCATCTTGTTTGAAATATTCTCTTGTTAATCTCATAATTTCCTTTAAATTTAAAATATAATAACACAAAAAAACAAATTCGAAAACCAAACTCAAAAAAAATTGAAGTTCGTTCTTATTTCGTAAGTTTTTAAATATATCGTTTACTTTTGAATTAAGATTATTTTATATGGTTTTTGCTTAAAATAAAAAAGCAGTTGCAATGAAAATCTTAATATGATATATTTGTCTTAGTTTTTATGTTTTAAAAAAAATAAAAAACGAATTGGAGTTTTAATGACAACAAATGAAGAAAAATCTAATGCTACAAGATTTATAAACGCTTATAATTTAATTGACCACGAACTTAGAGTTCAACATGATTTTCGCCGTAGCATGTCTTTTTCGGAAATGATTCGAAAAGCCGTATCTCTAAATTTCATTGTCAGAAAATATGAAGACAAGTTGATTGATTATGGCAGATTGAGAAACGCCATAATCCATAAAAGTAACGATGAATTTATCATTGCTGACCCGCATAACTCTGTTGTTGAAGAAATGGAAAAAATTGCCGATTTAATCAGTGCACCGCCAAAGGTTTGGGATAAGGTTTGTAAAAAAGATGTCGTTACAGTGCAATACGATGTGCCTTTGAAAAGAGTTATCGAACTCATTTATACCACTTCATTTAGCAATTTGCCAGTTTATAAAAACAACGGATTAATTGGTGTTGCCAACGGACAGAAAATTTTGGATGTTCTGGGCGAACAAATAACAAAAGGTGTCGATATAAATGAATTTTTAAATCAAACAAAGATTGAAGATATAATAAAGTCTTTTAAAGGTAAATTTTTCGAAGTGAAACCACGTGATATAACAATTGAGCAGGCTCTTGATGTTTTTTATCAAAATAGAAAAATTTTGCTGATTGTTTTAACAGAAAGTGGAAGTATGAATGAAATTCCGCTTGGAGTATTAACCACGGGCGATATTATGGATATGAATTCAATTTTGGAAAATTTTTAATTAATTTGCTATATTTTAAATCCAATGACAAATATGTCCGCTTCTGAAAATCAGATGGCACATATAGAATTATAATAAAACTAAAAGAATAAATCAAATATAGGAGTATTTATATGTTTACAAGAATAAGTGAAATAAAGAGCGGGACTAATGTTAAAGTTGCCGGCTTTATTGAAAAAATAAGGGACCAAAAAAGTATTCAATTTATTATTTTGCGTGATTTTTCTGGAATTGTGCAAATTGTTGTAGATAAAGAAACGCAACAAGATTTATTGCCTATTACCGAAAAACTTTCCATAAATTCCTTTATTAATGTTAAAGGAAAGGTTGTGGAAAATCCAGCGGTAAAACTTGGTGGCAAAGAAATTATTCCTGATGAAATAAAAATTGATAGCATAGCGGAAACTTTGCCGATTGACCAAACCAGCAGCATTGACCAACGCCTTGATTTCCGTTGGCTTGATTTAAGACAACCGAAAAACTTTTTAATGATGAAAGTCCAGACGTTTTTCACTAAATTAATGCGTGATTTCTTTTGTAAAAATAACTTTGTTGAAATTCATTCGCCGAAAATAATTTCACAACCGAGCGAATCAGGTTCAGATCTTTTCACTTTGGAATATTTCGGCGAAAAAGCATATCTCACACAATCACCACAGTTTTATAAACAAATGGCAATTTCAAGCGGATTTGAAAAAGTTTTTGAAATTGGTCCAGTTTTCAGAGCCGAAAAAAGTTTCACTTCACGCCACGCAACCGAATTTACGGGAATTGATATTGAAATGGCGAATATTTATGAAACCGAAGAAATTATGGAATTTGAAGAACAAATGATTTTTGAAACTATCTCAGCAATTAAAGAAAAGTTTGGTGAAGAAATAAAAAAATTGTTTGGTGTTGAAATACAAGTTCCTAAACTTCCATTTCCACGTATTAAAATGAACGAAGCAATTGAAATTTTGCAAGATTTAGATTTCGACATAGAATTTGGAGAGGATTTTTCAACCGAAAGTGAACGAGCACTTAGTGAATATTTAATAAAGAAAAATGGTCATGAATTCTTTTTCATAACAGGCTATCCTGCGGAAATTCGTGCCTTTTATCATATGCATTGCGAAAAAGACCCAATGATTGTAAAGGGCTATGATTTATATTGGAAAGGTGTGGAAATCACAACCGGAGCAATAAGAGAGCATCGTTATGAAAAACTTTTAGAACAAGCACTTGAAAGAGGAAATTCTCAGGAAAAACTTAATTTTTATTTGGACTTTTTTAAATACGGTTGCCCAGCACACGGAGGTTTTGGTATCGGACTTGACAGAATGACAATGCTTTTGCTTGGCATTCCCAGCATTAAAGAGTCAATGTTTATTTTCCGTGGTCCAACCAGAATTAAACCATAATAAAATAAAACAAATAAAAAACAAACATTACACAAAAGTAAAATAAAAAATGAATGATAGCAAAAGCACTATCATTCATTTTTTTATAAAGATAATTGTTAAACCGTTTTTACAAAAACCATTATTTCTTTACCATTAACTTCGAATTCTGTTTTAAAATAGCCATCGTTCGAATTGATATTTTCTTTTAAAGAGACAATCAATGTTTCAGTTAATGTGTCCGCAGAAATTAAATCTTTGAATTTTTTTACAATTTCAGCAGTTTTTTCATCGGTATAAATTTTTGTAATAATGCGGTCGGTTACTTCGAATTCGCTATCTTTTCGCAAATTTTGGATTTTCGAAACAATTTCACGCATCACACCTTTTTCAAATAAATCTTCGGTGATTATTGCATCTAAAACAACCGTTAGTCCGCCACTGCTTTCAGAAACAAAGCCTTCTTTATTTTTTGTTTCAATCAATAAATCCTGCTCGAATAATTCAATTTGTTCTTTTTGCTCG
>DIPL01000007.1:18504-28032 GCA_002424095.1 Christensenella sp. UBA5489 | reverse complement strand
CGCTTACCAAACTTTGGACCTAATATTTTAAGTTGCGGTTTTAATTCATAAGTTATAAAATTTCCTGCTTCGCTTAAAATTTCCACTTTTTCAACATTCAGTTCGCTTGCAATTAAGTCTTTAAGTTCATCGCTTAAATTCAATTCGCCTGCACTATAAACCATTATTTTTGAAAGTGGCTGGCGGTTTTTAATATTTGCTGAATTGCGTGCGCTTCTGCCAAGAAAAACAATATCTAGAACTTTTTTCATTCCAATATTTAACTCGTCATTAATCAACTTTTGATTTGCCTTTGGAAATTCGCATAAATGAACGCTTTCAGGCGAATTCTTTTTAATATTACGCACTAAATTTTGATAAATCCTTTCAGAAATAAATGGAACAAATGGGGCAATGAGTTTTGAAAGTTCGGATAAAATTGTGTAGAGTGTCATAAATGCTGCAATTTTATCTTCTGTCTCACCGCTTGTCCAATAGCGGTCCCGTGAACGACGTATATACCAATTTGACAAAACATCGACAAAATCAGTTATCTTGCGAGAAGTGTCAAGTGTGTTGAATAAATCTAGTCCATCACCAATAAATTTTATTAAAGCATTAAATTCAGAAAGAATCCATTTATCAATGAAAGCCAAATCGCAATTTTCAAGTTTATATTTTGTTGGATTAAAATTGTCTATATTCGCATATAACACATAAAAAGCATAGACATTCCAAAGTGTTCCCATAAATTTACGTTGCAATTCAAGCAAATTATCTTCATTGAAAGATAAGCCTTGCCCAGGATTGCAAGTATTGTAAAAATACCAACGCAGAGCATCCGCTCCTTCTTTATTTAAAATGTTCCAAGGGTCAATGCCATTGCCCTTTGACTTACTCATTTTAATTCCAAAACGGTCGTTGACAAGTCCCAATGCCATACACGCTTTATATGGCGACTTTCCAAAAAGTGCTGTATTCACTGCTTGCAATGTATAGAACCAGCCACGTGTTTGGTCTATTCCTTCGCAAATGAAATCTGCTGGAAATCTTTTTTCGAAAATTTCTTTATTTTCAAAAGGATAATGATATTGTGCAAACGGCATACTTCCACTATCAAACCAACAATCTAAAACTTCTGGCGTACGACGCATTTTGCCGTTGCATTTTTCGCACTTAAACTCAATTTTATCAAGTTCGGATTTATGCAAGTCGTTGATTTCTTTAATTCCTGAACGCTCTTTTAATTCAGCAACACTTCCAATTGCAATGATGTGTCCGCATTCACATTCCCAAAACGGCAATGGCGTGCCCCAATATCGTGTACGAGAAATTCCCCAGTCAATATTATTTTCCAAAAAGTTGCCCATTCTCCCAGTTTTAATTGTTTCAGGTATCCAAAAAACATCGCTATTATTTTTTATCATTTGATTTTTAAATGCGGTTGTTTTAACAAACCACGCACTTTTTGCGTAATATAAAAGCGGAGTTTCGCAACGCCAACAATGCGGATAACTATGTTCAATAGGTTCAGTTTTAAAGTGTTTATTTTCTGCAATCAATCTTTTAATAATAGGCGAATCAGCTTGCTTTGCTAGAAGCCCTTTGAAGTCGTAAGCATCATCGACAATTTTTCCATTATCATCAACCATTTGGAGAATTGGAAGATTGTATTTTTGCCCTACCTCAAAATCTTCCGCTCCAAAAGCAGGTGCAATATGGACAATTCCAGAGCCGTCCTGTAAAGTTACATAATCATCCACCACCACAAAAAAAGCATTGGTAGCAGGAAATTGACTTTTATGATAATCAAAAAGCGGTTCATATTTTTGAAATTCAAATTCTTTTCCTAATTTTGAATAAACAATTTTATAGTTCTCAAAAAGTTTATCAGCCAAATTTTCAAGTACAATATAATTTTCCCCGCCACTTTCAAGTTTTACATATTTTTCATTTGGATTCATACAAATTGCCACATTCGAGAGCAAAGTCCAAGGAGTTGTTGTCCAAACGAGGAAATAAGTATTTTCTTCTTCCAAACTTTTAAATTTCACGAAAACACTATTTTCTTTTACGTTTTTATAGTTTTTTTCCACTTCCATTTTTGAAAGTGCAGTACCACAACGAGGACAATAAGGGCTAATTCTATGCCCTTTATAAATTAAACCTTTATCAAAAAGTTTTTTCAATGCCCAAAAAATGCTTTCTATATAATTATTATTATAAGTTATATAGGCGTTGTCTAAATCAATCCAAAATCCTATTCTCGCACCTATACTCTCCCACAACCCTTTATATTTCCAGACACTTTCTTTGCAAAGTGAAGTGAACTTTTCAACGCCAAATTTTTCAATGTCTTGCTTTCCGCTTGAACCAATTTCTTTTTCAATTTCAAGTTCAACTGGTAAGCCGTGCGTGTCCCAGCCTGCTTTTCGTGGAACATAAAAACCTTTCATTGTTTTATATCTCAACACAATATCTTTTATTGACTGTGTGAGAGAATGTCCCGCATGTGGCAATCCGTTTGCAGTTGGCGGACCTTCAAAGTATGAAAAAGTTTTATTATTTTCATTTTGTTTCAAAGTTTTTTCAAATATATTATTCTTTTTCCAAAAGTCAAGAATTTCCATTTCACCAGAAACAAAATCTAGTTTCGGAGAAACCTTTTGATATAATTCAGTGTTTTCAACGTCACTCAATTTATTTCCTATATTATTTGTTTCACTTGCTTTTTTTATGTTTTTTAATAAGTTTTTTTTGTTATCTTTTTGATTTTTTTCTGTTTGTTTTGGCATTATAATTTCTCCTTAAATTGTGTTTAAATATTATCATTATTTAAAAAATATGTCAATCAATTAAAATAAACAGACAAAGCGGGAAACAACAAATGAAAAAATCCTGAAAAAATTCAGGGCAAAGTGGAATTACGAATTTAAGGTTCGTCTAATTCGTTTTACTAAATTGCATGAACTAAAATAAGAGATGTTGCAATTAAGATTTGTGCAGCATAATATAGTCCTAAATTATAATAGTATAAAACTCTATTATTTTGCCTTTCATTATTGTTGAAATAAATTTTCATAAGCACAATATCGGATACGTAAAAAAGCAAAAATCCAATCGCAATTAAGATTGAATATAAACTAAAATTTAACGCAAATAACGCATAAATGCCTTGACTTGTAACAATGGAAACGAAAAGCGAGTAAAAAGCAATGCCACCTGACATTTTTCCAAAATCAATTTTTAATGCAAGTTTGGTGAATAAAAAGAAAAATGCAGCAAGTAGAACGGCAATCAACAACGGCCACCACGCCCAGCCGAAAAGAATAATCATTGCAATATAATAAGCAACGTGAGCGGCTGCAAAAAACATACCGCCAGAAACAATTGCCTTGTTTTTCTTCTCTTTAAGTTCGGGAAAATCGGGCAAGCCCAGTATCACATCGCCGAAACAACTTAAAACAAAGCCAAGCACAAACAGCATTGTTCCAAGAGTGAAAAGGTTTAAAAAGCAAGCATAAATGGCAACGGCGGTAAAAAGAAAACTTGAAATTGCTTTTAAAACAATTGACCTTAGATTTGTTTGTCCGTTTGAAAAGTAAATAAAAACGGCACTCATAACAACACTTACAGCCACTAAAACATAGAACAAAATTTCTTCCATAACAAAACTCCTTTTTAGTCATTTTATATAAAAGTATAATCAAAGTCAAATAATTTATTAAGGAATATTTATAAAAAGTTGGTTGAATTATAACATTAAGTGCGATAAAAAAAGTTAGTTTCATCTCTTATTTGCAGTTGCTATTTTTAATAAAAGATTTTGCATATACAAATTTATTTAAATTAAAATTTCAAGTGTTACTTACAAGTTGACACAATTGTTGTTACGTACTAAAAGTTGTCGCTCTTAGATTTATGGGTTTTATTCACGTAGCAAAAATTTAAGATTTATGAGGTCCTGTAAAACTGCAAAGTTTTTTTGCTATCTTATAAAAAGATTTGCATACTCACAAGCTCGCCATTTTTACATATATTCTCGCCGCTGTTTTTTTAAAGATTTGCTTTTGCATTATCATATTAGAAATAATATAGATAACGAATTTAAAATATATGTTTCAGGTGGACTTTCGCTGCGTTTTAAAATTTTACTGCGTGTCGCAAAAAATAATTCAAAAAACTTGATTTCTTTATTATAATATGTTAATATAATTTGCATTTGAAATTAAGTCTAATATTATTTTATTCAGTTTTAAAATTAGGCATCAATAAATAATTTTATGAGATAAGTTCTCGCTTAAAAAATTTCAATAGAATTCTTTGCATAACGTTTCGGACAATATTTTGCAAGTGTGGCGGAATTGGCATACGCGCACGTTTAAGGGACGTGTTCGGCAACGAGTGTGGGTTCAAGTCCCACCACTTGCACCAGCAGCATAAATAAAGGCTTTTAAGCAATTTGCTTGAAGCCTTTTTTAATAAAAAGTTAATAAATTCCACTCTGTACCCTAATTTATACCCTAAAATTTGTTAAAAATTAATGTGCTAAATAACATCTCTTTGCCTTACTCTGTTATCACCCTTTGTGGTTATTGTTTTTATTGCATTTTTAATGCCGTAGTATTGTTGATACCTTGCCACTTTTTTAAAATTTGCATCAAACAACAAAATACTGTGTTAGCTCCAATAAGCGCTCTAGTGCAAGCATAGTTGCAAAAATATAACCTGACAGTACATGACACGGCAATTTCAATAAAACCAAAAGGAATGGCGGGCGAAAGATATGTTACAAAGAATTTCGAGCGTCAACTAAACTTTTATCAGGATATATTGAATTTTATTTTGCAGGATACAATGTTTCAAAATAGTGGCGGACTTTTCTCAGGGACTTCAAACGAAAACAGATTTTATTTTTACAACAAACAATTAAAAGAAATGTTGGGGCTAAAAAATATATTGAATCAAAGTTAGGTTCTAAAAACAATCAACAAAGTGAAATTTCAAGCCGCGGATGAATTGCTAAAATATAAAAAATTGCTAGAAGCCGAAGCAATAACACAAGAAGAATACGATGAAAAGAAAAACCAACTATTAAGGTTATAAAAAGTACCGAGCTTAAAATAGCCAGTTCCCTAGACAAAGGAGCTGACTATTTAGTGTAAATTTTGTTTTCAATTTTATATCATATACTTGTTTTAAGGTCATAAAGGTGTTAAAATGTTTGTTGAGTTAAAAGTTTAATATGTGGATATGGCGTAATTGGATAAAGCAATCGCCTCCTAAGTGTGCAACGTACAAAAACCCTACCCTCTAAAACCCGCATAAATAAAGGGTTTCAGCGATTTTGAATTACAAAAAATAATTTTGGGTGGAGTTTTGGGTGGAGTTTTTTTTAAAAATATATTTTTTATCGTTAAGTTTTGTGCTATAATTTGCAATAAGATTTGTAATATAAATTAAATTTTTGACCTCAGTGCAAGTCATAAAACTACACAAAAAATTCAATATGTTCTCGTAGCTCAGTAGGATAGAGCAACGGTTTCCTAAACCGTAGGTCGACGGTTCGACTCCGCCCGGGAACACCATATAAAAACAACCATTGTAATTTGGTTGTTTTTATTTTAAATCTTCACTTAAAAATTCAAATGTCATTTTTTCCGCAATTTGATATAATGGCATTTTATGTTTTACAATACAGTTTATATCGGTATGTTTAAAAAAGAATATTACTTTTGTTGTACCAAAACTATCACAATATATAATTCTAATATCTTTTTTAACAAACGGCCATATATTAACAACAAATTGACTGCAATGTATCGCTCTTACTAATTGTTTTTCTTTACATGTGCCTGAAATATTTTCAATATCTTTAATTTTAATTGCAAACACATTATTATTTTTATAATTAGCTATCAAAAAATTTAAAGCGCCGATACTTATTTTAAAACTATCCAACCAGATATCTTCCCTAAAATTTAAAGCTTTTGTACTAAATAATTTAACATTATTATAAAAGAATAGATTGAATGCAGTATAAATTGCATTATATATTTTTGTGATTTTATTTGATATAAAGATAAGGCTATTAATAGAGTATAAAACTTTCTTTTTATCGTTATTATTTCCATACAGACAAATAATTTTATTATTTTTATATTCATATGTTTTGTGATCTGATATATTTCTCCATTGTGATATTGGTAATCCTTTAATAACAAATGCAGGAATTTCACTTTTTAAATTTTGTATCATTTTTCCTAAATCGGGATTCGCTTTTTCATCTTTGCACGGATAATTATTGACAAAATATAGTATATTTATATAAGGTTTTAACAACTGTTCTGTAGCTTTATTTATATTATCAAATAAGCATTTAATAGCCTTAAATGTGTCTTCAGTTTTTAAAATCGTGTTATTTAGTGAAGAATCACTCCACGCAAAATTTTGAGAATTAATTATATTTCTAAACTGACAGTTTAAAATTTTTTTATAATTACTATCATTTAAACCTTTATTAAACATAAACAAACTTTTTCTAAATATACAATAACTATAATAATCTTTTTTTATTTTTTGTATGCATGTAACAAGACCTATAGCATCTCCAGTGCTCCTAAATTCGCGTAAAAAACCTCTATCTGTTATATATGGAGATAATACATGTTCAATATCTCCATAGTCAGTAATTATTTGTTGATTTTGATTTAATACATTTTCTATTCTTGCCCTTATATTTTTCACAATTACTAATTTCCTTATTGGAAACTATTATATCATATTTGTACACCAATCGCTTTAAAAATTTGCAATAATAAACCTTATTAAAATGTTTTAGTATTTTTTCTTATTTTTTAGTAGTTTTATTATTACGTTTTCAAGTTCATCATAATTTATAATATTATAGTTCCCATGTTTATAAACAAAGCATTTTTTAGCATCACATATTTTGTCGAGTATGTGATGCTTTATTTTTGTTCTATGGTTAGCATTCCAATCATTTTGTGCAGCTATTTTTGTTCGTAAGCGTGGTAAAAGAGTATTTTCAGTTAAATGTTTTGGGTTTACAGTTTTATAAAAGTCATCAAAGTCTATAAGCCATTTATTTTGACATATAGTGTACTTTAAATTTTCTTGTTTACTAAATGTTCTCATATTTGTTCTTCTAACAATAGAATTATCGTCTTGTGATAAATGCACGATAAATTTCTCCTGTTTTTACTTTTTTCATAACTGAATCTGATTGTAATTTATTATTAAATATTGATTTTTTGCTATGTTTTTTACCTTATTGGCATAGAGTATTTATTTGACCATTCAGATGGGATAGTGAATTTGTTTTTTGTTTTCCACAATGATTGTAATTATATTTGCTTCTTAAGGACATTAAGAACTGTTTTTTTAAAGAAGAGTTTGAATTTATAAGTGAAGAGTTTAATGATTGGGCAAATAAATTGAAAAATCAATATAATATTGACATTGCCCGATTTGGACTTAATTACGCGAGTTATTGGTTTGATAATAATAGATTATGGGAGAAATAGTGTAGGGTTTTAGAAGATAAAGAATATGATTTTTATCGCTATGATTGGAAGAAGGCAAAAGACCCATTTAACATTAGCATACTATATTCAAGATTTAAGCACTTACCTTATATTAAAAATCACAAGAAAAATTTAGAAATGGCGATAATGTACTTTTGGTGTACACAAATTTGTGGTTCGGAAAATGATTTAAAAAATTATATACAGAAATTTATTGAAGACTAAGTAATAAGAGCGTAATATAATAAGATTTTAAAGTTGATTGGGGTATTAAAATTAAGCATTGTCAGTTGCAGAAGTTGCAGGAAAGGAATGCCGATTTTTGAGTTGACTAAATGTCTGAAACAGCGATTTTGCCCACTGTTACAAAATTAAACACTTTATTGCACCCCACCTTTTACGGCAAGACGGGAAACCCGCTTCCGTTTTTTTTGTAAGGTTTAATCAAAAAATACCATCGCCTCTCTTTTTGAGATAAAAGAAAAAAATAAAAAAACTTGCAACTCAATATTGCAGGTCTTTATAAATTTGAATAAAGGTTTAATTTTCCTTATAGTCTTTTTCAATAATGACTTTCGCCTTTTCAAAGTCTTTTTTCATTTGTAATTCTGACTTCTAAATTACCGTTCCTAAATCCTATCTCTTTTACATTTCTAGCGAATCCCTCTTATAATAAAAACATTTTCTTACGCTCTTATTAGAAGTGTGCTTTATTTGCTTGCTGAAAAACATTTCTTAAAGACAATAAGAAATGCAAAGAATCAACTTACGGAGATTTCAATTTGAGCGAAAACAGGCAATTCGGCGTGAGAAATTGTGAGAGTTGCAGTACCTGCACTTGATATAATCATAAATATACTTTCGAAATCAGCGGTTAACTTAGGCGTTAATTCAAAAATTGCAGTGTTGGGTGTGTCAGGGTCTAAAAAGTTACAATCTACTTCCTCGCCTGTTTTATTCACAAGACGGATTTTTAAATATATTTCTATTTCGGTATTAAATTCAGACAAGTCAACATCGAGCGTAAACGAGTTATTTTCGTTTTTATTAAAAATAAGTCCAGTCGTGGTTGGGGTATAATCGTTTAAGTCTATTTCAAAAGAATACTCATCATCAATGTCGGGTTCAGCGAAAGTTTTGTTGATTATTTCAATATTCGCTGGAATTATTTTATTTTTCAAAATCATATAAAAATTTATTTCTAATATATCGTCATTATCAATATTGTTTTTATCTAAAAGACTTATTATTTTATCATTTTTGAGTATTATATTATTTTCATCATCATTTAATAGAAATTGAAGTTTTGCATAAATAGGCGAAACGGTCAAATTTAAATCCGCTGAATTGCTATATGCAAGATTTATTGAATATTTTTCAGGCAAGTTTTCAACCTTATCAACAGGGACATTGACAACTTCAAATTTTAAAGATTTAGAAATTAATATCTCATAGCCACTGTCGCTGTACTTTTCTATATTAATAATAGTTGTTGCCGTGCCAACAGATTTTGGCTTTATTTTACCTTGCCCTGCGATTTCATCAAAATCTATTTTCAAAACGTTTGGCTTTGTTGAATATACATTGAAAATGCAGTCAGTTGGTAGCATCGTTTCATTTTGTATATTGTCATTAAAAATTAAAGCAAAATCTAAAAAACAAAGAAATCCATCTTCGGTTGCCTGTTCGAAAAATGACTCGTCGACATTATAAAGTTTAAATATTTCGCTTTGAGAATTAATGGTTTCGATATTATATTCTTTGCTGTTTTCATCAGTTAAATTAAAAAATTCAATATCAAAAAAATCTGAATAAGGTATAGCTTTATATTTTATACTATCTTTCGCATAATTATCTGCGGAAAAATTGAAATTGATTTGCGTACCGCTTTTGATATAAAATCTTATTAAAATTTTCCCATTTTCACTGTTATTGATATATGAATCGTCATTTGTTTCATTGTTTATATGATTTATATGGAGTGCGTTTGCGTTATTGTTTG
>DIPL01000007.1:0-18227 GCA_002424095.1 Christensenella sp. UBA5489 | reverse complement strand
AAAACTTTCGAATGTCTTTGATTTTATTTCAAGAGTGTAAATAAAGTTTTCGCCTGTTAAGGTTTTTCCGCTATAAAGCATAGAACTAGATTCTTGTTCTAAAACTGAAAACGAAACAGAGCCTTTTGGCTGATAATTTGGATTTCCATCAAAAGAAAGATTATCTGCTGCAATAAAAGCAAAAGCACCGAACAAAATAAAACAAAGTATAAAGTATCCGCTCCACCTTTTCATATATAAATTATATTATGAAATTATATTCGAATCAAACAAATTGTCGAATATTGTTTCTTTTGACCGAAAAATGAATTCAATCTTTCAAAATTTAAAAAATCGGAGCATATAACTTAAACAAATGTTCTAGAATTCTCGAAAAAACGGAGAAAATTTGGTTAGAATTTTTTATCTTTTTTTGACTTTTTTAAACAACTTTATTAAAATAAACTTGGTTTTTTTTAAAGCAAAAGTGTGTTTTCGAATTTGTTTTTAATAAAATGCTTTTATTTAATATTTTGTAATGTTTTTTATGATACTGTATTTTTAAACTTATATTTTATTCTTAATGCCACAGGCATGGCGCGTTTTAAAAAACAAAGGAATAATGCAAAAGTTTATTGATTTATTAAAATCGCAATATATCTTTATAATTTGTTTTTCTAAATTTTGCTGACTTTTTTGCTAATAACTTATTGAGTCTAACAATGCCGATATAATTACGATTATTATTAACAAATTTACTGCCGTACAAAACAAAAATGTAAATTTAGAAAATAGCAATATTTTGTTTTAATAGATGAATCACATCGCAGTAATAATGATCTTTTAAAATGCAACCATTTTTTATTTTAATGAATCCAAATATTTTGTCTTTAAATTTTTCGGATTTCTTACCATGAAAATAATAGGGCATCGCTTCTAAATCCATAATTTTTTTATCTTTTAATATAACACCAGCATAACAAAAAATTTCACCAGACTCTGAAATATAATAATCGTTAATAGACATTACTGCGTCTTTTCCATAAAATTCTTTTTCATCGAGAGTTTTATAAAATTCAATCAAATTATCCATTATACATCCTTTTAATAATATTTTTTGATTATTTTATTAATGCATATGTATAAGCATCACCCATCATTTTTCTTTTGTTTGTTTAATTTAAATTTGGCTAATTTATATGATACTTGATTTTTGGTTACATTAAACATATTTGCAATTTCTACTTTTAATAAATCTTTTTTAAAATATAATTCTTTTAACTCTTCTTTTGTTATATCTTCCCATTTCATTTTATCAACCTCACAATTTATTTACTACTTCTTTGCAATTTAATTAATCCTACATTTAGTATAATATAAATTTAAATTATTGTAAACTTTTTTTGCAATAATTAACAATTATAAAATAAGACCGTAGTGCAAAAAGTTAAAGAATCAAATTGCATAATGTAACTTGGTAATGCTATTGCTTACTTAATGAAATATGTTGAAAAAAGCCAGATATTTCTACCTGACTAAATAAGTTTATTTAATTGTTTTAAGCAATATTTTTTACAAGTTGACTTTAGCGAGAATTGTGCTACGATAAGCTACAACGAATGGCAAAGATAAATAGGGTAACTTTTTATTTTTTATTGATTCTTTAATATATTTTGTATATAATTATTTTTCTAAACTAAGTGGATATAATACACTTCGCTTAATACTTTCAAAAAAAGCTATTTTAGTTGAAGGGGCGAGCGATGAGTTATTCTTTTCTAAGCTTTATTACCAAAAATATAATAAATATCCACAAGAGGATGGTGTTGACATTATTTCTCTTAATGGATTATCTTTTAAAAGATACTTAGAAATAGCGCGAATATTACATATTAGCGTGATTGTAATTACAGATAATGATGGAAAATATCAAAGTAAAATTGATGGATTTGATGCATATGGATATGATGAATTAAAAATTTTAATTTGTAAAGATGATAATTTAACAACATTAGAAAAAATTATTGTTAATAAAAATGAATTAACAGCACTTAATAAGTGTTTAAACAAAGCAAATCAACAAAAGAAGAAATATTGGAATTTATGTTAAAAAATAAAACAGAATGCGCTTATGCCATATTTAATAGTGAAAAACAAATAATTTTTGATATGGAGATTTATAATGCCTTGTAAAAATATAGTCCAATTTTCTTCTGCTGGTTCAGGTAAAACAACAGAAATAGTTGATGAAGTTTTAGAAGATAAACAAAGTAAAATTTTAATATTAACATATACAAAAGAAAACTGTTATACAATTGAAAAAAAATTAAAAGAAGAAAATGGTTTTGTTCCAAATAATGTTAAACTGATTTCGTGGGCAAACTTTATTATGTGCGATTGCGTTAGACCGTTTCATAGTAATAAATGCATTTCAAACATTAAGAATTTTATTTTTGATATTCCAAAAGATAAAAAAGGTATTGCTATTAACCTAAACTATAGAAATGATGATTTACGCAGATATATATCCCCAAAAAACTGGATATATTATGACTACGCAACAGATTTTGCAATTCAGTGTAATTTAAATAACTGTGTTATAGAAAGATTACAAAAAAATTACGACAAGATATATATTGATGAAGTTCAAGATTTGGCAGGATATGATTTAGATTTACTTGAATTATTATTAAAATCAACTATTACAATTAAAATGTTTGGGGATATAAGACAAGCAACTTATAGAACACAAAATGTTAATAAAAATAGTGCATATCGTGGTATCAAAATCAAATTAAAATTTAATGAGTGGGCTGATATATTACAATAAAACAAAATCACAAGAGCAAAATATCCACGCGCTTAGCGGTTTTTGGTTTGCAGACAGTTCAAATTTAGAAAATGTATAAATCTGATATCCAACATATAGGATTACAAAATTGTAAAAAGTGGCAATAAGCTTTATTTTATAGTTAAATAATAAATTGACAATTACGAAAAAACAGTAACTTAAAAATTACTGTTTTTTCTTTAACTTTTACAAAAGCTTCCATGTGAATTTCTTTTCATTGATTTCCAGTTCTCATTTGGCTTTTGTTTTGTTCTTTGCATTTGAAACACTACGCCTGAAACACCATTTACAAATATATAATATTCATTGGTGTTCAAACGCGACTTTGATTGGCGGGGAGTAAGATTATGTATGATAATAACAATTATGACTTTGATTATGATTTAATGGCGGACATTTTCAAAAGTCAACCACAACCAAAAGAAAAAATACAAAGTATTAAGGTTAGAGATTATGATTTTTGGCAACAAGATGCAACCTTCACAAATGGTATATCTAATCTTGGAGTCGTTTATGCTGTTGCAACAAGCGAGATTATAGACAAAGACAAAGTAAAGCCATACAAGTGTCAAATGGTTGTTGAAGGCGAAGAATACAAAATAATCATGGTAAAACAACAATCTAGTAATATTGGCGGACTTAATAATTATAAAGATAGAAGAAAAGAAACAGTATTCTTTTTGGGGTAATAATATGGCAAAAATAATTATGGAAATGCTTATATGGGATTTGACATATATAGCTAAAAATAATGCTCCAGTAAGAACATATCCACTTGGTCCAGTTGGAAAGGCTGGAACTAGAATGTATTCACCATATCCTGGTAATTTAAAAAACAATGGTATTTTCGCCCAGATATACAG
Source organism: Christensenella sp. UBA5489 (assembly GCA_002424095.1). Taxonomy (GTDB): domain Bacteria; phylum Bacillota; class Clostridia; order Christensenellales; family UBA1242; genus UBA5489. The sequence continues at coordinate 14,534 of DIPL01000007.1, read as the reverse complement.
TCCAGAAAGCGCCAGATTAGTATTTGGTGGACCAGTTGGCTACGCTGGTTATGCAAACAAATCAAGTAGCAAACCACAATATCAAGAAAAAACAGTGTCAGACTTTGTAGATAAGTTAGTCACAGTTTATGGAGGAGTAGTTAAATGATAGAAAACCAGCTAGTAAAACTAGAAGACTTGGCAAAAGCTTATGAAACTTTACTTGGTGCAGAGTTTGCAGTTCATGTTGATAGTATGGTAAATGTTGACGAAAACAAAATACCAATAATAATGTATGCAACACGCATGCCTTATAAGATACCAAATATTGATACTGAAACACTACAAATGGGTTTTTCGGCCTATATTTCATGCGAGAATAAAGAAGCTTACGCAGAAAAAATCACACGAATATCACGCCTTCTAGGCTATAATAAAGGCACTTTATCAAGCAATGGTAATACATATACCTATTATAGCTTTTTAGACTTCTCACGACCACTAACAGATCCAGTCGTTGACAGTGGCGAGTTTATGCAGTCGCTGGTCCTTTCTGGCACATGTTTAATTAGTGGCGCGCAAGGTGCATTGGTGGGAAATGATGTAATAACAGAACTTGTTTTTAACCCAACAAACATAGAAACTAGATTGGAAGGTCAAGTTGAAGTTCTTACAGCATCATGTGCATTGGTAAAAGATACCGAAAGCCCGCAAATGGCAAACGCTGTTATTGGAAAATCATTCAATAAAACACAGTTGTATAGTTACTCTTATCAGTTATTAGTTCTTAAAAATGCCATAGGCGAACGATTATTAAAAGGCGCTAGAAACATACTACCGTTTGGAATAAACGAAAGAATTGACCTAAAAGAGACATTCCCAGCCTTCACTGGTGAAAGTTTTAATACAACAAACCAATGCGTATTCACTGGTATACAGCTAGACCGTAACGCTGGTGCTTTTACAACTGCAACAATAACATTACAAGACAAATTAGAACTATAACACAAACGGAGGTGTGAGATATGGAAAACAGCAATATAAATATTTATTTGCGAAATACAGACGAAGAAGGAACGCCAGCTGACCCTACTACACCTGGTTCAACACCAAATGCAGAAAGCCCAGAAAAACAAAAAGAAAATAACGGAAATGGTGGCTTTGGTGCAAAGGCGTTAGCAATATATCTTGGTAAACAAGCTTTTCAAATGGCATCAGCAAGGGTTGGCCAGTATACAAGAAATTCAGTGTTGCAAGATAGAGTATCAAGCGCACTTAGAGTTGGTGCCTATGTGGGCGCAATAGCAGTTAATCCAGTATTAGGCGCCGCCGCCTATGGTATTGATTTGGTAAGTTCAAGTATAGACTATAACTTCAAATCACGCCAAGAAGGCTCAACATTGGCGATTAAAAATGAAAGAGCTGGAAATATCAATAGGAGTAGATAATATGGTAAGTAGTGTAAAACTAGAAAAGTATAATGCAAGCATTGATAGTTTTCATAATAAATATTTTAGTCCAGTTGATATAACAAACCAACTGGCGCTTCCAATAAATAACAATTCAAGGTGCGACGATGTATTGGACACAACAAATATTGTGCTTTATAATGCAGAACAAGATGCAATAAAGCCTTTTACAAGAATAAAACTAACCATAACAGACGAAATAGAAGGTGTTCAAGAAGATAATTTTATTTACAGATATGTAGAAAATGACACAGTGACAAATATTTGTTTAGGAAATGAGCCTATCTATAAGCACACTTTGAGCTTAATTGAAATAACAAAAATAACAGAAAGGGTCGCAGTAGACAACTTGACATTCACTAATTATTTGGATGAAAATTATGGTTTTGACCAAGAAGCAAAATATACTAAAAGCGTTAGTGGTGGCGGAATATTTGGCTGGTTTTGGGTTGAAAATATTGACCATCAACAAAATAACAACACAAGACTTCGTGGACCTTATCAATATGTCGGAACTTCTATCAATACTGGTTTTAGAATGAATGTTATATGTGGAACGCGTGCGCAATACGGTGGTCTAGTGTTTGCGAAATCAAGCTATACTGTGCCTATGACACAGTTTTATGTAATAGACCCAGACGGAATTGTCACGCATCTAAGCAATTTGTCTACATTCACATATACCAAAGTTGGTAAGTATAGATTTTTTCAACGATATTATATAAATGAAAACCCTATGTATATCGTTTACTATATTGTAAGAGACGCAGATATACGCATATCATGGGAAGTAAATGTAATTGAGCAAGGAACGCAAGTGCCACAACGATATAATATTGCAGAAGTTGTGGATAGGTTGCTTAAAGTTTGCGAACTCAGACGACGCGGTATAGATAGCCAAAGGTTTGTTCTGGATGAGACGGTACGACCTAGACTTCAAAATATACTTAGCCCAGAATTTAGCTTTACACAAGGAACGCTGTTTGAAGCACTTAGTTTGATAGGTAGTTATATACATGCGATTCCTAGACTAATTCCAGAAGTAGTGGAAAAACAAACAACCGATGTCAATGGCTCAGTTATTGCAACAGAGCTAGACGATTATAACAACTGGAATACGATAACATTTGACTTTTTAGGCGATGCAACAGAAGAATTTACAGAAAACAATTATAGTTTATATGATGCCGTTCATAGCGCTGACGATTTTGCGAGAAACTTTGTTGCAAACATTGAAAACGGCACACAGAGCAATTATTCAAGCAATGTTGCAATCACAGAACCTTTTCTAGGTGGCTTTATTTCACCAAGAACAGAAGAAGCAAATTTTGAAATATCAAACGACAACGCTGTTATAAAGCTTACAAAAGATATAGGGCTAATAATTGAAGTTATTGTTGTAAATAATGGTGTGGAAAGAAATATAACTAATAGGGTTTTGGAAAGTGCAAAATACAATCTGTTAGATAATTATTCCACAGATGCTGGCACGAATAATAAAGCGTATTATTTGGAATATACAAGAGGGTCAAATATTATTAAAGGTCTAACATATAGGATAAATAAAGAAATTTTTCTTGACGCTTGGACTGACCAAATAGCAATTAAAAATATTTTGTCACTTAATGACACTCCAGAAGCAAATATCAAAAATTTAGCTTTTAGAATTAAATATATACCCTTCTTAAACTTCAAAGTAAAACAGTTCAAACAAGTAATTGACAACAGTGTTGAAAAGAACGAGTTATACTATAACCAACAATCAAATGCTGTTGACATTGAAAGTTTTGGCGAGCAAGTCAAAGGAACGCTATTGCGAACTGGTAATCATGCCGTAGCAGAAACCCAATATTTTAGCGATTATGCAGACACACCAAGAGCTGGCCAAATTTCTATGGATAATTATTACGCATTTGCTGTAAATAAAGAAATATATGTTGGCACGCCAGTAAAAACAACGACAGAGTGGTCAAAAGATTATAATAAGTTAAACGAGTTTATTGGGTTAAAGAAAAGTATAAGACAGTATGAAATCAGTGAGAGCGAAAGCGTAAAAAGGAATCCAGACTATCAAGAATTTTGTATTGTATCTAATAATTTAGATGTATCTCAGTTATACAATTCAGACAATATTAGTGATAGAGTTAGTGTAATAAATGAATTAAACGGAGTTGCTTTTGGCGTAGAAAGAACATTAAACCAAATTAAAAGTAAATTAAACAATGAGAATATAACATACAAGGCTTTGTCATACGCCATAATTAAAACAACAAGTGTAAACGACGATGGTTCTTCAACAGAAAATAAATTTTTACTTCCAGTATCTTGTTCACCTTTTGGAAATTCTGTTGTTATAAACTTTAAAGCCACTGATAATTATTCAGCTGGCACTTATAGTGAAGATAAAACCGACGAATATAACATAGAAAAATATGTAAGGTATTCAAATGACAAAGGCAGATTTGAAGATATGGAAGTGTGCATTGGCTCAGACAATGCAATTCCAAATGGTTTTAGTTCAGCATCAGACATAAAAGCAAACGCAAAAATGCTTTACAAGTTTGATGTCCAAGTAAACGAAGACGACATTTTTGTTGATTATAGAAATTTTCCATTCATTGTTGACAAAGACAGCAGAGAAGAAATAAGCTTTACTGGTCAATTAAACTTTGTCTCAGACTCACCTTCTATAATTATTGGTAAAGGACTTGCTCACACTATGCCACTTGTTGGCGATATATCAACCGATTATAAGTTTGTAGCGTTTACAGTCAAACCTAATAAATTCGCACTCACTATTGATACTGAAACATTTGTAGAACAAACTATGCCAAGCATAACTGTAAACAACGAAACAAAATCTATTATGTATGCCTCCACAACAGCTTTGACAAATTGTGTTGGTTATGGTATATTAGATGGCGAAGGTAGGTTGTGTATATATGTAAACGACGCAATTAGTGCTGGCGAAAGCACAAAACCTATCTATCTATTGTTTAGGGGTAAAGTGTAATGAAAAAGTTTTATTCAAAATTATCAGACTTTATAACAATTCTTTTAATATGTGGACTTATTTCCATATTTTCTATAAATCTCACAAGATATATGGACTATGGCATTCTTGAAATTATTGAAGCAATATTGATATATATCAGCATTGCTTGCACGATAATAATAGCGCTTGGAATTATTCCTGGTGGTTTTATTTCGCGCAGAAAAGACAGGCAAAAAAAGATAAATAAAGAATTAAAAGAACGAATAGAAACACTAGAAAATGATAGGAAGGTGTAAATATGAAAAACAGAAAGTTTTTGGAAGTTTCTAGTTTGGTTCTCAGCATTATAATTTTAATCTTTGGCGCATTTATTATTATTGCATCTACCGTTGCTATGACAAGTCCTTCACTTGAAACAACAGATTTTGTTTCAGATATTTTGCAAATGGTCTTAGTAGTATCAATTTTGATTTTCACTTCTGTTGTATTGTTTTTGTCATTTTTGTATTTTAAAAAAGCAAAACAGTTTGATACAGAATCGCTTGCATTAGAAGAGAAACGCAAGGCAGATAATAAACGACGCAAACTTGAAAGTTTAAAGAACAAAATCAATAAGTTGGAAAACTAATTAACCGTAAAATTTTTACGGCACAATCTCAATAAATAAGGGTAATCAGAAATGGTTGCTCTTTTTTATACAAATTTTTTTATAAAGGAGTTAAAAATGAGAGCAATTTATAACATAGCTGGCGAAGTTGAAGCAAAGCGTGGCGAGAAAATCTTTCGCGGTCAAAAGTCGTCTAAGTATATTCTTGTCACATGGAAAGAAAACGAAGCACCAGTAGACGATGGAACAGAAGATTATCCACGCACGGCTATACCAGTTGGAAAACTTCTTGTGCAAATAAATATCACAAGACCAGATGGTCAGCAATCTGGTTGGCAAACAATGCTGAAAACGGATAGTAGAATAGAATACTATTATTTATTGCAAAAGTGGGATACCGACATTCCTGGTTTAGCAACCGCAAGTATTCGCTGGTATAATAGTGACGAAGATCCAGACGACGACAATAGCACAGTATATGTTGGCGGTTCATTTATACTTGCTATTGACCAACATTCAGTTGCGCAACCAATAGCAATATCAAATGAAAATTACAACAACTTAGCGCCATTGCTTACGGCTCTAAATGCTATTGCAATTAAAAAGTATGATGCCACAGACTTAGAAGGTGAAATTGTTGACTATTTGACAGATGGTTATAAAACACCAAACTCAGTATTCTTTAATTATGAACACGCAGTTGTAAATGAAAGAAACGACGGCGATGGTGATGTTGCAGAAACCGTAAATGGAACCTTGCAAGTTCATTCTTTTGAAGATACAGACAATAAGGTATATCAAACAGAAACATTATTTGCAAAAGGCAAAACATACACAAGACTGCTAGTATTCACACATTATTTGATTGAAAATGTGGACACTTATGTTTTGTATGGTGAAGTCACAGACTTTAGCCCACTTGGTTATGGAACTACTGGACCACGCGGAATTCAAGGTTTGCAAGGACCTACTGGCCCAGCTGGTGAAACTGGTCCAGCTGGACCACAAGGAATACAAGGTATTCAAGGTCCACAAGGTCCAGTTGGTCCACAAGGAATACAAGGCATTCAAGGTTTGCAAGGTCCACAAGGACCGCAAGGTTCACAAGGGTTGCGCGGTCAAGGAATGAAATTCTCAAAAATCTACACATCTATTGAAGCCATGATGGCAGACTGGGAAACAGCAACAAACGACGGAATGGAACTTGGCGAATGTGTGATAATAATTCCAAGAGATGCCAACGAAGAAATAGACGCAGAGCATGCAGACTATGGAAAAATCTATATCAAAGCAGACGAAACAACAAAATTTATATATGCTGGATTGTTTACAGCTGGCCTTCCTATAAAAGGCGATACTGGAGACACTGGCCCACAAGGACCACAAGGAATACAAGGCGAAGTTGGCCCAACTGGTCCACAAGGCACACAAGGAATACAAGGACCACAAGGACCACAAGGTGAAGTTGGTCCACAAGGACCAATGGGTCCACAAGGCATTCAAGGAATACAAGGGCCAGAAGGTCCACAAGGCGAGAAAGGCGAAAAAGGCGATGCTGGTGGCGCTACTGGACCACAAGGGCCAGAAGGTCCAGCTGGTCCGTCTGGTGATAGTGATAAGTGGGTAGACTTAGGAACTTGCATTATTTTGCCAGAAGATTGGGTCTATAATGCATTACAAGATTGCTACGAATATAGGTATTCAAATGTAGATGTCACAGACGCTTTAACTCAAAGCTTAATGGCTAGATATACTATTGATACAGAAAAGAACATCATAAAATACGGCATTATTATTTATAACGAAATTGAAAGCATTGTAGACGATGGTCAAGTTTATAACATAATCAGAATTGACCAACTTCCAACATTTAATTTTGTGTTAAGAATTTACTTATTAAACACTGTCGTAAGTCCTAATTTTAGCTATGGAATAATCACAGCTGGAAAAATAAAATATGACGACGAAGACAATGTAGAAGAAGCATTGGATAAGTTGTTTGCTAACAAGGTTAATAAGGAAACTGGTAAAGGTTTAAGCTCTTTTGATTACAATTTGACAGAGAAAAATAAAAATCAGCAAAATGCAAATGATGTATCTACCCTATTCAACAATATTGCTTTGCTTATTTCTGGTGGTGCGATAGTTGGTAAATCTCAGTTAGCAAATAGGGCATTACTTGCAGATAGGGCTACTTTGGCAGATAAAGCAACAGAAGCAGACCATGCAAAAAGTTGTGATGTAACAAATATTACAAATATTGAAAATTTATTCAATAAAATAAATATTAATATTAAAGTTGAAGACCATAGCGAAGTAATCAAGGTCGATAGATGGACGAATGACTTTTTGTGGTGGGGTTCTGTAAAACACTATAACAGCCCACATAATTGGCACACATTCACCATTGGCGATATTAGAGTTATTTATGGTTGTGTAGATGCTTTGGAGCAAAACTATAACACGCCAATAAACTGGGGTAAACAAATGTTCGCAAAGGCTGGTTTAAATGGCTATATTTTAGTGCCAAGTTTTACAACTGAAACGCGTAGCGACGATAGGGGTATGGATAAACAAGCACATGCTAAAGGAAAAACAACAAGTGGTTTTACCTTCTATAATTCAAATGGTTTTGTAGTTACTGGAACTTATATTGCCATCGGAAAAAAGGCATAAGGAGGAAGATATGAACGGTTTAATTTTAACAAACAAATTTGTCAATCTATCAAAGGTTGACGATGTTCAATTAGATGGCGTTAGCTTAGTTGATGCAAACAAGATTGTAGAACTACGCAACATAATAAATATGGCTAATGAAAGTTTAGAAGATTATTATTTGAAAGCAGATACTTATTCAAAGACGGAAGTCAATAATCTTATTGCAAATAGGGCTGGCTTTAATATTGTTGCTTCGTTGCCAACTACAAACATAAGTCCAAATGTAATTTATCTTATTGCAAAGCAAGACGGCGAACAAAACAACGGTTTTGACGAGTATATCAGAATAAATAACGCATGGGAGCATGTTGGTAGCTTTGATGTTGACCTATCAAATTATTACAATAAAACAGAAGTAGATAACTTACTAGATAGTTTAGAAAGTGATTTACAAAGCACATTGGATGGATATTCAAGCAACATAAGCGCTATTAGTGCTACGGTTGGAAGCATATCAGACGCAATAGACCTAATAAATGGGGAGGTTGTGTAATATGGGAACTGTAAGCGATAAAATCAATTACTTAAATGGCACAAAAAATGCCATTAAAAATGCAATAATAGCTAAGGGCGTTTCTGTTAACAATAGTGATACATTCCGTAGCTATGCAACAAAAATAGGCCAAATTCCATTAAAAACACTTGGCTCTAAAACTATAACAGCAAATGGCACTTATGATCCATTAGACGATAGTTTAGATGGTTACAACGAAGTTGTTGTAAGTGTTTCTGGTGGTGGCGGAAGCACAGTAAATATTACTGGTTCATCCGCTATTATTACAGCTGAATTACCAAACACAACTATTAAATTATATGACTCAAACTCAACACTACTTGATACCAAAACAACAGATACAACAGTTGGTGGTTATGTTGTTTTTGATATAAATGTAAGCGGAACTTATACTATCAAAGCTTATGACAATAGCGAAACATTATTATGGACCAACACTGTTACTGTAACAGATATTGGGCTTTATAACTGTAAGGTTGGCAAAGCCTTCGCTGATTATACACCAGCAGAAGTCAATACGGCTTCAAAAAACCATTATGCAAGATATATGTGGTCGGTTGGCGATAGTAGAAATATAACAACAGTGGGTTCTTCAAAAAAATGGGTTATTCTTGGTTTTGAACACGACAATCTAGCAAATAGCTCTGGAAAAGCTGGAATAACACTTGGTATGCAAAGTTATACAAATTCTTCTTACAGAAACAACAGTGCGAATGATAACACTATTGGTTGGGAAGGGTCTTTAATAAGACAAAACGGCTTAAAATCTGGCGATGTTTACTACACTATTACAACTGTGACTGCAGATACTTCTGGCACTTACTATACTTATGACGAAGCAACAGACGCATGGGTTCAAAGAACATTGCCTAACGATTATCTTGCAGACGAAAAATACTACACACAGAATACAATGGATAGCGATGGCGCTTTTATAACTGGGCTACCAGATTGGAAAGACTACATTGTGCCAATAGTAAAAGACACCGCAGATGCTGGAGTTTATATAAAAATCATTAAATCAAAAGATTATATTTTTAGTTTAAGTGATGGCGAAGTATTTGGAAATAGCAATAGATATTCAAGATATAGTCAATATGAGCTAGAAGGCAATCAATATGATTATTTTAAAAATGATTTTCAAGATGCTAAGGTAAGGCTTGGCGCCTTCTGTTGGTTGCGTTCGCCCTACTCTGGCAACTCTACTAGCTTTTGCGGTATCCACAACAGTGGCTGTATCAACGACACTTTTGCGAGCCACACTTACCCTGCGCGCTTGGGCTTCTGTCTATAATCAAATGTAATCGCAAGCGCGAAAGCGGTTGCAAATAAACTCAAATGGAGGTGTAAAAAATGGGCGTAATTATTGCAAAAAGAACTGAAAGCACAGCTCAGTTCATAACAACAGCAAACGAGCTGTTAATTTATTCAACAAGAACAGCGACAAAGATACCTAAAAAATATACTTTTTATGGTGCGCACCATTCTTATGAATTGGCGCAATCGATAGTTGACGACTTAATCAGAGCAAATAGTCTTTTCTTTACAGCCGAAAAGCCACAAAACTTTCAGCTAAGACAAGCGCTATTTGATAAAGCATTAGGGAATCTAAACTGCTTGTCAACACATATTGTATACCTTCAAGGCTTATCAAAAGATATTGAACAACATTACTGGCTTAAATGGGGTTCGCTTATAAATTCTACACGCGAGTTAGTGCGCAAAGTAAAAGATAGCGACCTTAATCGTATGAAAAAGTCTTAGGTGTATAATTGAAAATCGCTTGGCACCAACTGTTGGTTGCGTTCGCCAAACTCTGGCAACTCTACTAACTTTTGCTATATCAACAACAATGGCTATATCAACAACAATAATGCGAGCCACACTTACCCTGCGCGCTTGGGATTCCGTATAAAAAATTTTAATTTTGTCAAGACAAAGTAGTGAAAACGAAAGCAGACCTTACGGAAGGAATTATACTTCCTTGCTAGCCATTTTGGCCATGCTAAAATTGGAAACTTTGATATGCTTGGCTTTAATTAGCCATTAGCATTTTGAGAAATCTCTCACAAAGGAGTTATAAATATGATGTTTGATTTTGATAGTGTTTTTAGTTTTAATAATCTTTATAGCGCTTGTAAAAACTGTTATAAAGGCGTAAATTGGAAAACTAGCACTCAAAACTACAAACTTAATGCGATATGTAATGTTGCGAAAACATACCAAGAACTTCATTCTGGGACTTATAAAAGTAAAGGGTTTTATAAGTTTGTTATTCGCGAACGCGGAAAAGTTCGCCAGATAAAATCAATTCACATAAGCGAAAGAGTTGTGCAGAAGTGCTTATGTGATTATTGTTTGACTCCAATTCTTTCAAAATCTTTAATATATGATAATGGCGCTTGCTTAAAAGGTAAGGGCCTTTATTTTACTACTAATAGATTAAAAGCACATCTTCAACAATATTATAGGCACAATAAAACAAATTGTGGCTATGTATTGACTTTTGATTTTTCAAAATATTTTGATAGTATTCCACATGATAAATTAAAAGAAAAGGTTGCAAGAAAGATTGAAGACGAAAAAATACTTAGCCTATACAATTATTTTGTTGACCAATTTGGCGATGTTGGTTTAGGGCTTGGTAGCCAAATATCACAAATTAGCGCATTGTTTTATACAAATGACTTTGACCACTATATCAAAGAAAAACTTAAAATAAAGTATTTTGGTCGCTACATGGATGATGGCTACTTAATTCACAATGATAAAGAATATTTGAAAAAATGTCAGAAAAAAATCATTGAAATGGCCAAAGACATGGGGTTAATCATAAATCAGAAAAAGACAAAGATAAGCAGAATTGAAGAAGGCTTTATGTTTTTGAATAGACATTGGAAACTTACAAACAAAGGCTATGTAAAAACAAAACCTAGCCATGAGACAATAGTGCGCATCAAAAGAAAAAGGCGCAAGTTATTAAAAATTGCCAAGCCAGAACACCTAATCACTTTTGATAGGTCTGTGCTTGGTTTTTTAAAATTTTATAAAAATGAGAGGTTAATAGACTATGTTCAAAGTTAAACCAAATTTTGAAGTAATGAATGATGGCTTAATTATTCCAGATAAAGTCTGGATAGAAAACTCCACTCTTCATATTGTGGCCAGCGAAGATGCTCACCATAAATACGAAGGTGGTAAGTGGTATGTAAAAACACCACTCACAAACAATGAATTTATATTCTTGGGCTTAGGTGCTTTGCCTGGCGTTGAACTTGAAAAAGTCGGAGTAGAAAATGAAACAAGTTTTAATGCTTTGTTTGAAGAAATAATAGAACAAGACATAGCTTAACAAATGGAAAAAATCATACTTCTGACAGAACGAGTAGACTTCACTGGTAAATGTGGCGTGTATGTTCAAAAATATAAAGAATTCACAAAAAAACAATTTAATAAAATGCTGAGAAGCGAAAATAATGGAGGAAAATCACATGTTAAAAGAAATAAATCTAAAAGAAAGCTATCTAGTAAGTGATGGCAAACTTTACGCTTATTGCCCAGAGATAAACAGAAAGCGTGAAATGAATGGTTGCGAAGGTAGGCAAGAACTTGCAACTGAAATAGGTGCTTTGAATAACAAGAAAGCACAGCTAGAAAAAGAACTTGCATCTATCAATAAAGAATTAGCAAATTTAATAGCAACCGACAGTAAATTGGCTGGTTGTGGTTATTGTAAAAAAGATGCGCCTATCTACAAAAAAATTGAAGGTGTAGTGGTTCGTGATGTGAATGGCAATGCTGTTATATCCGGCTTTACACACAGCGATATTTGTTCGCATAAGGAGGGCTAATATGGTTGAGTTTTTTGAGATAATAAAACAATATCTTGGCGAGTTTTTGGCACTAATTGGCGTTGGTTCAGTTTCCATTGGCGGTATAGTGGTGGGCGCAAAGGCTTGGTTACAAAAAATAATGGAAAAGAAAACAATTAGTAAAACAGCTAATGCGGTTTTTGAACTATTCAAAAACAAATTTGCAGAATATGAGCAAAAACTTACAGCACTTGCTGAGAATAACGCACAATTAAAAACAGTTATTGATGCAATAAAGACTGCAGTAGAAAACAACGACAGTGTGCCTACTGAACTTAAAGCTTACATAACACTTATTCTTAGTCAAAAAGGCAACGAAGCAATGGCGCTTGAATTTGAACAAATTAAATCAGCGCTTATAGAAGAAGCCAGAAATAAACATACCGAAATTATGCAAGCAAATTCTGAAACCATTATTGATACGGCAGAAAAAATAGAAGCAACTAGCACACAAATAGTTGAAGCTGTTGCAGAGGTTGATACAACAGTAAAAAAAGTAACAACCAAAGCTAAGAAAGTTGCTAAAAAAGAAACGGAGGTAGTATATGACTAAGCTTTTCAAAAAGCTTGGTTCACTACTAAAAAGAATGTTTGTCGGCTTTGGCCACTTTGTAAAAGCCAGATGGGCTAGGTTTGTTGGCATAGTGTTTACATGGGTGATTCCCATCATAATGCTAAACGAAGAAATAGCGCTTGTAGAAAATGTGGAAGCTTACACGAAAGTGACATGGCTTGGTTGCATTGTCTTAATTGTTGTGTTATTGGCACTTAGAAAACAAATCTTTGCTAGTATAGTGAGATTAAAACACGGCATTGTTCGTGGTATTTTGCTTTCAGTATACAAAGCATCTGGTTATGGCTTGTTTTTAGGCATTCTATGGGGACTAAGCAAGTTTGTCACTAAGTTATATAACTGGTGGCTCTTGTGCGGTATTTCAATGCTTATAGGCGCAATATTCTATATCATTGACGAATACTTGCAAGATAAAAAATCAAAAAATAACGGAGGTGTAGAATAATGCAAAAAGAAATTAGTTACAAATGTAAGAAGATAATAATCACAAGCGACAAAATGACAATCTTTACTGGTATAGTATTGATTATTCTTTCGTTTATTTTGTCTGGATTCTTTGCTTTTATTTCTGTTGGCTTTAACACACAAGCGCTTACAACAGTAGACTTTTACCTTGCCTGGGTTATTTCTATGGCGATAGTTTACTTGTGCTTTTTTGGAACTTATGTTATTAGAAAAACACATAACTTAAAAGATGCAAAGCTTGTCAGATGTAGACAAGAGCTAAGAGATTTTAGAGTAAGCATTGTTCGTGGCAATAATATTCAGAACTGTGAAAACTGGCTTAAAATTTATAATTATAAAAAAAGAGTGGAAATTCATAGAGACGATTTGCTAGATGCTTACAGAAAAATCAAACCTTCTAAACCACAACAAGACCTTCAAAATGGTAATTGGTTCAAAAGAAATAAGTATAAAAAGCAATGTGCAAGATATAAAAAAGCTAGCGAATTACAGTCTTATCTCAAAACACAACTCAATTATACAAACATTCATTTTGAAGTAATAAAGAAGCTAGAAGCTGGCGATATTGAAGGGGCCGAAAAAGTAAAAGACACAATCGGCGAAGACGATACTTATGCAAGTGCAAAAATAGCATGGCGCGATGTTTATTTTAATCATTTGTTTAATGGTTCACTTAAAAACAAACAAAGCACTATTTTCGTAAATGAAGGCTTGGAACTATTTAATAATATTAAATTGATGTTGTTGCTTTCATTTTGCACCACAGCCATTACAACAACAATGTTATTAAAACCTGGCTCTATTGATGTTTATACCATCATTGCGGTAATATTCAATCTAGCCACCCTTTTGGCCTATGCTGTATGTGCTATTAAAATAGCAGATGGAGTTGTGTTTAATTCTATATTCCCAGCAGAACAGAACAAACTAACAATTTGTGATTTGTTCAAGGAAGATTGTAACCTTAAACATGCAACATGGGTAGATGCTGACGACTTAGACACGAACACACAAACTTATGAAGAGGACGAAGAAGAAGATGTAGATGTGGTAGCGCCAGAAGAAGTTGATGTAAACGAAAAACCAAATACTTAAAAAAACTTCCATTTGCCATGTTATTATAAACATCTGATTTGTTACTTCCATTATTTACATAAATTTATTAAAGAAGGACTAGGTATTTCTACTTAGTCCTTCTTTTTTTATGCCGTTTTTCCGAAAAGTTCGGATAGCGCCTATACGCCATCAACTTCCTTTCTTTTTAAGGCTTTCTGGTAGTTCAAAAACCCCAGTAATAAAGCCCTTTGTAAGGTAAAAGTTCGGATAACGACTATTTGGCGG
>DIPL01000011.1 GCA_002424095.1 Christensenella sp. UBA5489 | reverse complement strand
CAAAAACTTGAACCATACATAAAATTTTTGGAAGATAAGGCATTTTATTATTTAAAATTAATTGATAAAATCACGGTGTCATTTAAAGATGGTGATTTCGAAAGCAACAAACCGCTATCACCATTATATTTGCTAGGTTATTCGGCACAAAATTATGCTTTTTATAAAAACAAAAATTATGATAATAAAGACAAAGATAATAAAAATGGAGGAAATAAATAATGATATTGAATAATAGAATTGACTTTGCGGTTGTGTTTTCCGCAAAAAATGCAAATCCTAATGGGGACCCTCTTGGAGGAAACCGCCCACGAACAACAAGTGATGGACTCGGAGAAGTTTCGGACGTTTGCTTAAAACGTAAAATCAGAAACCGTTTACAGGCAAACGAAAATCCAATATTTGTACAAAGTGATGATTTTTGCGATGATGATAAAAAATCACTTTCAGACAGGTTTAATGATTATTTAAGAGAATTAAGTCCAGAGGAAAAGAAAGAGAAAGAAACAATTGCAAAAAAGGTTTGTGAAAAATGGCTAGATGTAAGAGCGTTCGGACAAGTTTTTACTTTTAAAAGTAAAAAAGATGTAGATGAAGTTTCTCTCGGTATTCGTGGACCAGTTACAATTCAGTCTGCTTTTAGCATTGAACCTGTTGTGATAGAATCCATTCAGATAACAAAATCAGTAAACAGTGAAACAACCGAAAAAGGGAAAAATCCTCTGATACTATGGGAATGAAACACCGAGTTAATAATGCGGTGTATGTTACTTATGGAAGCATAAGCCCGCAACTTGCTGAAAAAACAGGTTTCACAAAAGAGGATGCAAATCAAATAAAAGAAGCCTTAAAAACGTTGTTTGTAGGTGATGAATCTGCCGCTCGACCAAGTGGCTCAATGAAAATTATCAAGGTTATATGGTGGGAGCATAACAATAAATTAGGGCAGTATTCTTCTGCGAAAGTGCATGATAGTTTAACAATAGACGCAAGCGGAGAAGTTTCATTAAATGAACTTGATGGATTAAAGTCAGAAATATTTGAAGGTTAAACACTAACACTAAAATTTTAAATAATTTTTCTAAATAATCTTAAAATCTGAGCGAAAGATTTCTCCGCTTTTACTTAATAAAAAGTTAAATTTTATAAAATTCAAATAAAATATTTTAAGTGAGAAATTCAAATATAAAACTTATAGCATCAAGAATGTGTGATTTTTCCATGCAATATTTTTAGTATTCTCAGATACAATTTTATATTTTAACCATAAAAATTTATATGTGATTTTATTTTAAAATTCACAAGTTTCTTCACATATTTTTTTTTCGTTTTTTTATGTTTAAAAGTTTGAACCGATACCGCTTTTTAAGGAACATTTTTAGAAATGATGTCCTTGTTTTTTGTTCCGAAATAAAAATAACCCCCTTATATTAAAAGGGATTTAAGTTTGTGGTGCCGGTGGTGGGACTTGAACCCACATGAAGTTGCCCTCGCAAGATTTTGAGTTTTTATTAGTTTATTTTAAATTGTATTGTTTTTGTCTGTTAATTTGTAGTTTCCCTTACCGCAAAAAAAACACAAACAAAAAATGCCCCTCTATAAAGTTAAGGACATTTTTCTCAAATCGTTACACATTTTTTGTCGAAATTTCTAAAAACTGCTTTTTCGTTGTGTTTGCTCAATTCTTTTTTGTACGCTAAACAGCGAGCAAGATTGACTGGGCTCAAAAAACTTCATTAGCTTAGTTCCTTACTGTATTTCAATTAATACAAAACTAACTGTTCTTTGTAACCTTTTTCAAATTGTTAAGAACTCTAATATTGATTAAGTCTATAAAATATTCTTTTACCACATCTCCAACATTCAACTCTGCTATTTGCTTTTTTAATATATTGCAAATAGATTGTATGTCTATCAACACTTTATCAATTAATCTTTCTTTTTTCATGTAATCTTTAATATATTCTGCCTGCCTTAAAGTTAAGGTTTTCTTTGATAATAAGTTTACAATTTTTTCATTATTTGTAGTATGTCTAAGTTTTACCAACAAATATGTTCTTCTTAGATATAATAAATCACTTAATGTTTCTCTTTCATTATTGAATGAGTCGGAAAAGATGCCTTCTACATCATTAACAACTTGTGAGCAACAACCTATTTGTATTAAAACGTCCCTACAAGTTTTAATTAAGGCAGGTGATGCACTTGAATAAATCAAGCCAAGCTCAAAAGGAAAAGCATAGCAATAATCCGCCGCTTTCTGATTATATAGGTCCAGGATATCTCTCTCATGTATTTTATCTAACGACTTTTCTTCTAATAATAACTCGTTAACCTGTCCTAAGTTAGTTTTGGTAAATATTCGGTTTATAGCTTCAATAAGTTTTATTTTTTTAGCACAATCTATGTTTAGTTCGCAAACCAATTTATATATAACAGGGAAGATATAATCACCAAATAACAATGCCAAATCCTTGCCTTTTTTCTGCATTGTTCTAATAGATTTGTTGTCTAGGCGTGACAAAGAAAAAGGCAATGTTTCGGAGTTAAACTTCATGTGATCTTCATCAATTATATCATCGTGGATTGCCAAAACATCTCTAACCAACTGAGAGATGTATAAAAGTTTTAAGTTAACAAACTCTTCAATGTTTACTATAAGATTTGAATTATAATGTACGCCCAAAAAAGTCAAAATAGGTCTTGGGAAATTATTGTCCAAAAGTGTATAATTTTCGTACAAAGTAAACAATCGCTTATCAATGTCTAAAAAATTGTTTCTAACAAAATCTCCATAGTTCTTTTTAATGGGCAAGCTATATTTACTAAATAATTCTATTAACATTTATCTCTCCCATTCATAGGTGTCAATAATTTTTCCGTATCCCTGTTTTTTTAGTTCTTCTCTTTGTCTGCCTATGTTTTTTATTTTTGTTGAAACCGAAACTCTTGTATCATCTTCTCTTAATTTAGCCGCCTGATTAAAAATTTCTTCTATCTTTTCTCGTTTTGTGTCCTTATCTACTAAATAAGACACGCCAGCTCCTTCCAAGCCTAATGCTTTTTGTTTTTCTTTTATTATAGACATTATTCTTTCAAGACCGATAGAAAAACCACATGCAGGCACGTCGTGGCCCATGTATTTGCCAATCATTTTATCATATCTGCCACCACCAGCAATTGACAGATGATACGAATTTAGCTCAATTTCAAAGATTGGACCAGTGTAATACCCCATACCCCTAACCAGAGTAGGATCAAATATTACATTGCCTTTATCTTTAACTAAGTTTTTTGTAATGTTGATAATATCTTCGAGGTTTTCAACAATTTGTGCATCCATAGAATTATCTTCTTTGGCAAAAAAATCCTTACATGAAAGTGTTTTATCATAAGTTTTTAAATATCCGCAATATTTATCAACATTATTTTCGGACATGCCCAAAGACATCAATTTGTTTTTTACGCCTTCTACGCCAATCTTATCATATTTGTCAAGGATAACAAATATTGGAGAAAGTTGTTCTGGATTAAAATTACAATTTAAAGCCATTTGTTTCAATATTCTTCGGTCGTTTACTCTAACGGTGCATTTGCCTAAACCTAGTTCACTTAGCATATCAACAGTAGCGGTAATCAAATCAATTTCCGCAATTTTAGTTCGGTCTCCGATTATATCAATGTCACATTGCATAAATTGTCTTAGTCTGCCTTTTTGCGGATTGTCGGCTCTCCATACATTCCCTATCTGAAACGCCTTAAAAGGCATAGGTAAGTGTTGAGCGTTGTTTGAATAAAACCTGGCCAGTGGAACCGTTAAGTCGTATCTTAAACCAGAATCACTGATATTATCTAAGGTAGTTTCTTTTTTTAATTTTTCTCCTCGTTTAAGAATTTTGAAAATAAGTTGCTCGTTTTCGCCACCTTGTTTGTTTGTTAAGTTTTCTATGTGCTCAACAGCGGGAGTCTCAATTAACAAGAACCCGTACTTGCCATAATTGACTTTAATTTTGTTTAAAACAAATTCTCTTAATATCATATCTTGAGGCAATTGTTCCGGCATACCTTTCACCGGTGTTTTTATAAAATCCATATTATTTATCTCCTATATATATCTTTCTTTTATTAGCAATCGCCTCAAAATATTCAGCAATACTATCATCTTTTATTTTAACAGGCTCGTTTTCGTGTTCATCAAACTTAAAAGTTGATGTCACCACTTTCTCGGAATTAAACAAGTCTAACTTCTCCATTAAAAAACAAACCCTCTCTAATCCAAATGCAAAGCCCGTGCATGGAACAGCATTAATCTTATTTTTGCTGTTTTCAATAAAATTACCAACCAACCTGTCGTATCTTCCGCCACCTGCTATTTCAAAGAAAGACTGGTTTTGTGAAATTACATCAACTTCAAACGAAATTCCAGTATAATATTCATGCGATCTTACAACGCATAGGTCAATGTCCACACGAATATGTTGCTTTGCGAATTCTTTTCTAATTTCTTCGAGTATACAGAAATATGTATGGTATTTTGATGGAAAAACTTTTGTTAATTCCTCCAAATCATTATATCCACTTTCAAACAAGGCTGCCCAACAATTAAAAACCGAAATTGGCAATTGTGTTTTGTTTATTAATGAATATAGTTTTTCTTTACAGCTTTTGTAAGTTTCTTGGTGTTTTCCGGCTTTTGACTCAGCAAAATAATCCATTACTTCTCTAAGTGTAACTGCATCGTCTTCAGAAATTTTACTATCTTGTATTAAATTATTAAATACATGGGTATCACTTAATCTAATTCTTATTTCAAATGGCTTAATGTCAAGTTTTTTTAAACAAGCACAAACCATGTGCATATTTTCAACATCGGATAGAATATTTGACGAACCTAAAATTTCCATTCCAAATTGTTCAAATTCCCTATGTTTTGTGTCCGATAAATGTGCTAAAATCTCGTTTCGGTAGCAGGTTAGTGAGTAAAATAGCTTAATTGGGAACTTATAATCGCCTTTGTTAATTTTTTCACCCAGCCATCTGGTTACAGATATTGTTCCCTCAGGAATCAATAAAACCTTCTCTTTTGAGCATGTATTATAGTCTTTCAAGTAGTTTTCTATTTCAAAATAAAAGCATCCATTTTCGTTCCACTCAGGCCAAGGTGCTTTTCCTATAACTGCTGGGGAAAACGATTTGGCATTTTCCAAAGTCGGAATTATAATTTTTTTATAATCAAATGATATAGCCGTATCAAACAAAACTCTTTTAATATATTCTTCTTTTAATGGTATTTCCCCAAATCTTTCTTTGAAACCTTTAATACCAAACATTAAATTTCCTCTTCCTAAAATACTTTAAGGAGTATACCACTCCTGCCCCCAAAAGTCAATAAAAGTACATTAAAATAATTTTGATTTGTCCAACCTTTTTACATATTTTTAATTTTTTTAGCTTTAATCAAAATCCTACCTTTTTTTCTAAGAGCATCTCACCACCTGTTTTTGAAACATTTTTTTGTTTTTTTTGGTGTTTATCAAACATCCATCGTTTAAATCGCTTATGGGCAAAACCGCCTGCATGAATACATTTAAAAAAGCTTTGCAATTGATGACGAAAGGCTGAAACAAGGCGGTTTAAAAGATATTTCTGTGAATAAAATAAACCCCTTATATTATAAGGAGTTTAACATAATGGTGCTGATGGTGGGACTTGAACCCACATGAAGTTGCCCTCGCAAGATTTTGAGTCTTGTGCGTCTGCCATTCCGCCACACCAGCATATTAAAATGTTTGTATTAATGGAGTTTTGCTTTAAACAGCATATAAATAAAATGTTTTATTTTTTAACATCATATTATAGTTAACAATAACATAAACTATTAAAAAATTCAAGAGATATTTAATAAAAGGATATAAAGTTTCAAATTTAAAACGGCGAATTCTAATTTAAGTTTTTTAAAAATGAATGACTATAATGATTATTAACCAAAGAATAAATTAAATTATAAACTACATAATACCTAAAAGTCAAGCGAAAGTTTTCCGTTTTTATTAAAACTTTCGTATAAAAATGTTAAAAAAAAAGTTGTATTTGATACCATGATATGCTATACTAAATTCAGGAGGATATTATGAAAAATGTTTTTAATTTCATTTTTTCTTTATTAGCATTAGCTTTAATTATTTTTAATGTAATTCTTTTAATTCCTACAATTGACACTACGGAACTTTTATTAAATTCAACAGTGGCAAGCATTATGCTTTATGGTCCAATATTTCTTTTATCGGGCTTCGCTCTTATCAATTTTTCTGAAAGGTCATTTAAAATTCTTTTTTTAATTATAACAGTATTTGCGGTTGCCGCACTTGTATTAGGTCTATTTTTCCCTGAATTGTTAAATTTCTAATTTAAATTGAGTTTTAAGAAAGTTAAATAATTTAATGAAATATTAATGCTACTTTTCGAGAAAATTTGTTTTATAATGTTTTTTTTAATTCATCAATATTATGTGCTGTGTTTTACGACACATATTTTGTATCTCAAAATAAAGAATACATATTGATGAAAAATAATTTTGAGAATATGGATAAATTTTTAATTATAGATGGAAACAGCATAGTATATCGGGCATATTATGCTCTTCCTTTTTTATCTAACTCAAAAGGGCAGTTTACGGGTGCAGTTTTTGGTTTTTTAAATATGTTTTTGAAAGTAATTGAGATATATGAACCAACGCATATTGCAATTGCTTTTGACTTTTCTGACCGCACTTTTAGAAACACCTTATTTGCTGATTATAAGCAAAATCGCAAGGCAACTCCGCCAGAACTCATTGACCAAATTGTCATTTTAAAAGAAATTTTGGTTGCTATGGGAATTACTTGTATTGAAAAAAAAGGTATTGAAGCCGATGATATAATTGGCACACTTGCAAAGCAAAATAAGTGCGACAAGGTGATTTTATCTGGCGACCGAGATGTTTTGCAACTCATTGACGACGACACTTGCGTTTGGCTCACAAAAAAGGGTATAAGCGAAATTTATAAAGTAAATGAAAAAGTTTTGCTTCGTGATTTTAAAGTAACACCGTCGCAGGTAATTGAGTTGAAAGGATTAATGGGGGATGCAAGCGACAACATTCCAGGAGTACGTGGCATTGGACCTAAAACTGCAACTTTTTTGATTGAGCAATTTGATTCTATTGAAAAAATATATGGAAATTTAGATAATCCGAACATAACACCACGTATAAAAAACAAACTAATTGAACAAAAAGAAATGGCAATTTTGTCCAAAGAGCTGGCGACAATAAAAATCGATTGCGATTTTGAATATGATTTCAATAAATTTAAACTTTCATTACCTTTTTCATATCAGGGCATTGAACTTCTAAAAAAATATGAATTCAATTCTCTATTAAAAAGAGATGTTTTCAAATTGAAAGATGGTGGCAAAAAGAAAGAATCTAAAAAAGAAGAAATAAATGATATTGAAACTCTTATTAAAATTTGCGAGCAGTTCAAATTGTCGCAAGAGAGTAAAAGAGAATTTGCCTTCTCTTTTGAAAAAGAAATAATTTTTGCATTTAATGACGAAACATATTATGTTATCAAAACTGAAATGAATTTATTTTCCGTTGGTGTTGACTTAAAAGAAAGTCTTAAAGTTTTAAAGCCTATTTTAGAAAATCCAAAAATTAACAAAATTGTATCCGATTTAAAAATGCATATGCACATTTTAAAGCAAATGAAAATTGAAATTAAAGGTGATATTTTTGATTTAAAACTTGCATCTTATCTAATTGGCGGCAGCGGTTTTGTGAATACTCAGGCTGAAAAATATTTCGATTTAAAACAAGAATTCCTTGGCTTATTGAAGTCATTTAATATGCTTAATTTATATTATGATATTGAAATTCCGCTTGTTAGCGTTTTATTTGATATGGAAAATACGGGTTTCAAACTCGACATTAAAGAACTCTATCACCTATCTGAAAAATATGATGCCGAACTAAAAGAACTAATTCAAAAAATTTATGAACTTGCCGGAAAAGAATTTAATATAAATTCACCGAAACAACTTGGCGAAGTTTTATTTGTGAAACTTGGTTTGACGTGTGTTAATAATAAAAAACAATCGACAGGTTTTGAATTTTTAACGCAAATTGAAGAAGAACATTCAATTGTCCCACATATTTTAAGATATAGAAAACTTCAAAAATTAAAGGGAACATATATAGAGCCTTATAAAAAAATTGTCGATGAAAAAAACAGTTTAATTCATACGGTTTTTAATCAAATGTTGACATCAACAGGACGGCTTTCTTCAACTGAACCAAATCTACAAAATATTCCAATTCGTGATGACGAAGGAAAAATTTTAAGAAAAATGTTTATAAGCAGGTTTGATGAAGGATTTATTATATCTGCCGACTATAACCAAATTGAATTACGACTTCTTGCTCATTGCAGTGAAGATGAAAGGCTGATTAAGGCTTTTAATGATAAAAGAGACATACACATTTTAACAGCATCTCAAATTTTTGGAATTCCTGAAAATGAAGTAACGCCTGCTCAACGACGTAATGCAAAAGCCGTAAATTTTGGAATTATTTATGGAATAAGTGATTTTGGACTTTCGCAGAATGTCGGCATTTCACGAAAATCTGCAAAAGAATATATTGAAAAATATTTCCAGACATATCCAAAAGTTAAAGAATATATGGATAGAAATGTAAGTACGGCAAAGCAAAAAGGGCAAATAGGAACAATTTTTAACAGAATTCGCAGAATTCCTGAAATTAATTCCAGTGTATATAATGAAAGAATGTTTGGTGAAAGAGTTGCAATGAATATGCCTTTACAAGGCTCCGCTTCCGACATTATAAAACTTGCAATGATAAAATTTAATAATGCGTTAAAACAACAAAATTTAAAAAGCAAGTTAGTTTTACAAATTCACGATGAATTGATTGTCGATGTTTTTCCGACCGAACTAGATTTGATAAAATCAATTCTTAAAGCCAATATGGAAAACGTTGTGAAACTGAAAGTTCCATTGATTGTGGAAATTACAAGCGGTAAAACGTGGTATGATTGCAAATAATTTTTTCTAACATTAACAAAAAAATTGCATTATTGCAATTTTTTTTATTTTTCCAAACAACATAATTAATAACTTTATAAACCGACATTAATATCAGAATAATTTTAATGTAATAAAATAAACTAAAATTTAGCAACAAAAATATTGACGCAATTTATAAACATTAAAACAAAATATATGGAGACATAATGAAAAAAAGAAAAACCTTAATAAAACTTTGTGGAATAATTCTTGCCACAGCGTTTATTATATTTGGATTAAACACAAACTTTTCCGACATTTACTCATTGCCAAACCACGCAGTTGTTTCTTATAGTGATGTCGAATTTCTCAATGAAGAAAAGCCGTTTGGTCAATTTATTCACGCTAAACTATCAGATATAAAAACAGGCACGGATAAAAATTCCTACGGAACAATGTGGCTTAAACTTTTTGGCTGTATTCCAATACGGCAAATTGAAGTTGAAATTAATAAAGGCGAAGAGTTGTATGTCGGTGGTATTCCGCTCGGCTTTGCTATTAAAACAAAAGGTGCTCTTGTCGTTGGAAGTAACACAATTTTATCAGTCGACGGCGATGTTGAAACGGTAAAAAGTCTTGAAATAAAAGAAGGAGATATAATTGTTAAAATAAACGACATAACCATAGCCGATTGTGCTGATATACCTGAAATTCTCGCTCAAAATCTTGGCGAAAAAGCAACGTTGAGCATACTTCGTAACGGAGAAATTTTAACTTGTGATATAATTCCAGAGCAAGATTTACAAAGTGGCGATTTTAAAATTGGTCTTTGGGTAAAAGATGATACCAGCGGAATTGGAACCTTGACTTATGTCAAAAAATCCGATAATTGTTTTGGTGCACTTGGACATGCTATAACTGATTTTGAAACAGGAGTTGAAATTCCAGTGCAAGAAGGCAAAATTTACAAATGCAATCAAATTGGAATTAATAAGGCAGAAAAAAACAATCCAGGTGAGTTGCGTTGTATTTTTTTACAAGGAGTCAACGGGAAGGGAACAATTGAAAAAAATACAAAGTATGGCGTATATGGCACGGTAACCGACCTTGAAAGTTTAGTTGATTATAATTTAAACGCCGAAGTTGGAAGCCGGATGACAATTAAAACAGGTAAAGCAAAAATTGTAAGTTCAGTGAGCGGTATGCGTGAAGAGTATGATATTGAAATCATAAAAACATCCTATCAACCAGAAACGAATGATAAAAGTTTTATTTTCAGAGTAACAGATAAAAGACTTTTAAATCTAACGGGCGGAATTTTGCAAGGTATGAGCGGAAGTCCGATTTTGCAAAATAAAAAATTAATTGGTGCAGTTACACACGTTTTTGTAACCGACCCAACAAAAGGCTATGGCATTTATGCTGATTGGATGATGCAACAATAAACTTTAATTTTTCCAACGAATATTGTTTAAAAATAGCGAATAGAGTATATTGATGAAATCATATGCTTTCTTATGCAAAATTTCCGATATTAAATATGGAATGTTGTCCAACTTCAAAAAAAACAAATTTTTATATTTTATTACATCTTTTTTTGCAGTTATTGGACTTTTAACAGGTATTTTCGTTGCCTTTAAATGTGGAATAACATTATCCACCTTGAACGATTTTAATCTCCGCATTTATACAAGTAGCGAACTTGCCTCGTTTTCATATTTTTTTACAAGACTTGCGTCATATACATTATTTTTATTGGCGTTATTTGTTTGTTCGTTAACAGTATATTTAGTTCCCGTTGGATTAATTTTAATTGCATATAGAACATATTTGGCTGGCTTTAATTGTGTTTTACTTTTAACTGTTTTCGGTGTCAGTGGTGCTTTTACAAGTATAATAATCATTTTACCATTTCAATTAATTATAACAGCACTTTATATAGTTTACTATGTTCTATTGCTTAACCGTGCAGAAAGTAAAAGAAAATTTGGATATTGTAATATAAGTTTTCGCAAAACATTTTTCAGTTTTTTTCTAATTTTGACTATTTTAAATTTAATTCAAACAATACTTTTAATTGTGTTAAATGCTTCTGTGATTTTCGCATTTTAATGCAATAAATCCTATAAAATATTTGTATTTCTTTTAAATTTATGATATTATATATTAATATGAATATTCGAAATTAAGGAGTTGAAATAATGCAAACAAATGAAATTTTGGAAGAAAAAGTTAAAGAAATTATGAAAACTAAAATAGATAATTTATTGAAAGAAGAAGAAAGAGTTAAGGCTAAAATAAGCGAATTTAAGGAAAAAATAAAAGGCTCAAAACCTGAAATTGCATTGATTTTAGGTTCAGGCTTTAAAGATATAGTTGAACTTGATGATAAAATGACAATAAGTTTTGAAGATTTAGGCTTAAAATACCGCAAAATTGCAGGGCATAGCAGAGAATTCATTTTTGGAAAATATAAAAATATTCCGCTCATAATTGCAAGTCGTGTGCATTATTATGAAACAGGCGATGCGAAAAATATTTTGAAATTTTTCAACATATTAAAAGATTTTGGCATAAAAACTATCATTGCCACAACTGCTGTCGGAGCAGTAAACGAGAAATTTAAAGCGGGCGATTTAATGCTTATCAAAGACCATATAAATTTAACAGGCACCAATCCGCTCATTGCCAGAGAGCCAGTTATGTTTTTAGATATGAGCAACGCTTATGATAAAGACTTGCGTTCTAAAATCAAGAAAATTGCTAAAAATCGCAGTGTTTCAATTCACGAAGGAGTTCATATACAGGTCAGCGGACCTTCATACGAAACACCTGCCGAAGTCAGGGCTTTTCGTAAATTCGGAGCGGACACCGTTTCAATGAGTACAGCAATGGATTGTATTTCAGCGAACTATTTTGGAATAAAGTTTGTCGCTTTTGCAGGCATAACAAATTCAGCCATAACAAACGACAGCGAAATTCTGCTTCACGACGATGTTGTTAAAACCGCAGGGATAATTTCAAAAAACCTTAGTTTGATAATAAAAGATTTGTTGTCTTATCTGAACGATGTAAATAAGAAATAAATAATAATAAAAACGAAAAACATAAAAACAATATTTTAATAAATATAACGCAAATAATGTATAAAATAGAAGTTTTTTCAAAAACTACCTAAAAAAGGAAGGTAGTTTTTTTATGAAAAAGATTTATCTCAAAAAATTTTATATAATTGCACTTTGTCTTATTTGTATTTGCACAATTACGCTTTTTAATTATTCAAAAACTTTTGTTTTTGCACAAAGTGATTTTTCAGTTGATGCGAAGGCGGGATTTTTAATGGATTATAATTCTTCCGAAATTTTATTTGAAGAAAATGCAGATTCAAAACTTCAAATTGCAAGTATGGTTAAACTTATGACTATTTATTTAACACTTGAAAGTTTAGATAATAATAAAATTTCCTTAACTGATAAATTAACTTCATCAGCCAATGCCGCAGGAATGGGTGGTTCGCAAGTTTTCATTGACCCAAACGTTCAATATACAGTTGAAGAAATGTTAAAAAGTGTTATTATTTCTTCTGCAAATGATGCTAGTGTTGCACTTGCGGAGCATATTGCAGGAAGCGAAAGTAATTTTGTTAAAAAAATGAATAAAAAGGCTACTGAACTCGGAATGAAGAACACTATTTATGTAAATAGTTCAGGACTTCCAGCACCGATGCAATATTCAACCGCTCGTGATTCAGCAATCCTTTTAGCGAAAATTGTACCGAATCCAATTTATCATAAATATAGCACAATTTGGATGGATGAACTTATTCATCCGTCCGGCAGAAAAACCGAACTGGTAAACACAAATAAACTTGTGAGATATTATTTAGGATGCGATTGTGGCAAAACAGGCTCGACAGATGAAGCAGGTTATTGTCTTTCAGCATCTGCCATAAGAGATGATATGCGTTTAATTGCCGTTGTGTTAGGAGCGAAAACAGGGAAAGAACGCTTTAATCAAACAGTTAAATTATTTAATTATGGCTATGCAAATTTTTCTAATGAAAAAATACTTTCGAAAGACAAGCCCGTTGCAACTATAAAAATTAAGAAAAGCGATTTAAGCCAAATTGATGTTTTTGCAGTTGAAAATTTTTACGGTATTGTAAAAAAAGGTGAAAAAAGCAGTTGGGATATCAGCACAGAAGTTAAGCAAAATATAACTGCTCCTATAAAAGCAGGTGAACAGGTTGGCAATGTTATAATTTCAAAAAAAGGTGTTGTCGTTAAAGAAATTCCGGTTGTGATAAATCAAGATATTGATTCGATTACTTTCGGACAAGGTCTTAAAAAGATAATTAAAAACTTTTAAAAAATAAAACTATTGTTAGTGCTATGAAAAAACTCGTATATTATGATAAAGAAAAAATCATAAAACTGAAATGTTAGTACTATGCAAAAAATAATCAAGTCGGTACTATGCAAAGAACAAATATTTTATAAATCATATTTATAAACCTGTCTTGTGTTAAAAACAATTCACAAGTGCAGGTTTTCTTTTGTTTTTTGATATTTTATAATAAAAATTTTATTATTAAATTATAATAACACTTGCATAAAACAGTTTTAATTTATATAATATTAGTTATGTTATTAATATATTTAATCAGAGAAATGCCACCTGAGGTTGCTTTCGCCGTTTTGCTCGCATATTTTTTAGCGATATGTGTGGCGATGTCGCTTCACGAATTTGCTCATTCTTATGCGGCATATAAACATGGAGATATGACACCAAAATTAAGTGGCAGACTAACCTTAAACCCTTTTGCACATTTCAGCGGACTTGGACTTTTAAGTTTTTTCTTAATTGGATTCGGCTGGGCAAAACCTGTTAGAATAAATCCGCAAAATTTTAGAAACTATAAAAAAGGAATGATTGCCGTTTCGCTGAGTGGCATTTTGACAAATCTTGTTTTAGCATTTTTATTTTCAGGCATTTTCTACTTGCTTGTAAGTACAGGTGTTTTATTTTCAACAACTCTTTATTCAACAAACTTATTTATTACTTTTCTATACTATTTTATTTATTTCACAATCTTTTTAAATCTTGCACTGTTTATTTTTAATTTATTGCCAATTTATCCGCTTGACGGCTTTAACTTTATTGCAACTTTTTTAAGATATGACAATAAGTTCGTTCAATTTATGTATCAATTTGGTTTTGTAGTTTTATTGATAATGATTATTCCGATTTTCAACGGACAATCAATATTAGGTATGTTTTATAGCAATGTTATGTCGTGGATTATTAATTTATTTATAGGTTTTTGGCAATTATTCTTTTAGATAATTTTGCATATTGAAATGGAAATATAATGGAAAATATTAATGAAAACTCTGAAAATTTAGCAGAAGAAGATGATGAATATAAATTTAAATTGGAAAACTTTGAAGGTCCATTGGCTTTATTATTGGAAATTATCAAGAAGAATAAAATGGATATTGAAGAAGTTAAACTTGCCGATTTAACAGGACAATACTTAGATTATATGAGTCAACTCAGCGATTTGGATATGGAAAAAGCAAGCGAGTTTATAATTATGGCAGCAACCTTAATTGAAATAAAGTCAAAATCATTGCTTCCTAGAATTGAAGAAGAAAATCCCGATGAAGAAGATAGCGAAATGTTGCTTTTAAGCCGTTTAAAAGAATATAAATTATTCAGAGAAGTAAGCGAAGATTTGCATAATATTGAAGATGTAGACCGAATGTATAAAGAGCCAGACAAAGATGTCGGCGCACCGAAATTTGTTTTGAAAGATATGGTTTTAGATAAACTTCTAGATGCTTTTGTTGGAATTTTGACAAAAGTTGAAAAACAAGATATCATTGAACCTCCAAAGAAAATTGAAAAAGACCGATTTACCGTTGCAGAGAAAATTGTTGAAATAAAAAGTTTGTTGAACGAACAAAAGGAAATAAAATTCACAGAATTCTTTGAAAAAGGGCAAACAAAAAGCGAATTCATCAATATTTTTCTTGCACTTTTAGAACTTATAAAACTTCAATTTGCAAAAGTGCGACAAGATTCAACTTTTGCGGAAATTATGGTTTATTTGAATGAAGAAGTTCGTGCAAATGATTGATGAAAATTAGAAAAAGTATAAAGGAAAAATGAACAGACAAGAAAAAATAAGGAATTTTTGCATAATAGCACATATAGACCACGGAAAAAGCACGCTTGCTGACCGATTAATTGAAAAAACTGGCACTGTATCCGCAAGAGAAATGGAAAAACAACTTCTTGATAGTATGGATTTAGAACGTGAGCGTGGTATAACAATAAAATTAACACCAACTAGAATGTTTTATAACTTTGAAGGTGAAGAATATATGCTTAATCTAATTGACACGCCCGGGCACGTAGATTTCACTTATGAAGTTTCCCGCTCCCTCGCTGCTTGCGAAGGTGCTTTATTAATTGTTGATGCAAGTCAAGGTGTTGAGGCTCAAACGCTTGCAAATGCTTATCTTGCACTTGACGCAAACCTCGAAATTTTGCCGGTAATTAATAAAATTGACTTGCCGAGTGCTCGCCCTGATGAAATAAAGAAAGAAATAGAAGAAATTATTGGACTTCCGACCGATGATGTTCCTTTAATTTCTGCAAAAGTAGGTATCAATATTGAGTCAGTCTTGCATCAAATAATTAAGAAAGTACCTTCACCGAAAGGCAATGAAAATGCACCATTAAAAGCACTTATTTTTGATAGTTTTTATGATAATTTTAAAGGCGCAATAAGTTTCATCCGTCTTTTTGATGGCGAGGTTAAAGTCGGAACAAAAATAAAAATGATGGCAAGCGGAAAAACTTATGAAGTTACTGAAATTGGCATTTTCACTCCTGCAATGAAAACGGTTGAAATTCTGCGTGCAGGCGATGTCGGTTTTCTTGCGTGTAGTATAAAAAATGTGGCGGATATAAAAGTCGGCGATACAATAACGTTGGCGGATAATCCGACACAAAAGCCGTTGTCAGGCTACCGCAAAGTTCAACCTGTTGTTTTTTGCGGAATATATTCAATTGACGGTTCGAGGTATAACGACTTAAAAGACGCTTTGGAAAAATTAAAATTAAATGATGCTGCGTTGGATTATGCTCCCGAAGTTTCGCAAGCACTTGGTTTTGGTTTCCGTTGTGGATTTCTAGGACTTTTGCATATGGAAATCATAACTGAAAGATTGAAAAGAGAATTTAATTTAGATATTATAACGACAGCACCCGGGGTGAGCTATAACGTATATAAAACAAGTGGAGAATTGCTTAATATTTCAAATCCGACACTATTGCCAGATACACAGGAAATTGAAAAAATTGAAGAGCCAATCGTGAGTTTGAAAATTTACACACCGCCCGAATATGTCGGAAGTGTTATGGAACTATGCAAAGAAAAACGTGGACAGTTTAAAGATATGCAATATTTAGAAAAAAGACGTGTGCGAATGGATTATAAAATGCCGTTGAATGAAATGGTTTATGATTTTTTTGATAACTTGAAATCACGAACACGTGGATATGCTGGACTTGATTATGAACTTGCAGGATATGAAAGTGGAGATTTAATAAGATTAGATATTCTTTTAAATGGCGAATTATGCGATGCTCTTTCTTTAATTGTGCATAAAGACAAGGCATATTCACGAGGGAAAGCAATTGCTGAAAAATTGAAAAAGGTCATTCCACGGCAACTTTTTGAAGTGCCAATTCAAGCGTGCATAGGAAGCAAAGTAATTGCAAGAGAAACTATCAGTGCTCTCAGAAAAGATGTTTTGTCGAAATGTTACGGCGGAGATATAACAAGAAAAAGAAAATTGCTTGAAAAGCAAAAAGAAGGAAAGAAAAAGATGAAGCAAATTGGAAATGTAGAAATTCCAAGCGAGGCTTTTATATCAATTCTTAAATCTGATGACAATAAATAATTTTCGAGATATTTTAAGTAAAAATTATATTATGAATAATTGTAAATATAATAAAATAGGAATTTATATTCACATTCCTTTTTGTAATGGAAAATGCAAATATTGCAGTTTTGTTTCAGGAAATCTTGACAGAGAAATAGAAAAAAAATATTTCAAATGTTTAGAAAATGAAATAAACATTTCACAAAAATGCCCGAACGACATTGTTAGAACCATATATTTTGGCGGCGGAACACCATCGGCGGTAAATGAAAAATATATAATTCAAACATTAAACTGCGTGAAAAATAATTTTAAATTGTGCGAAAATTCGGAAATAAGCATTGAATGCAATCCGAATTCAGTCAACTTTTCTAAATTATATGCTCTAAGGCAAGCAGGATTTTCTCGCATAAGTCTAGGCGCACAAAATTTTCGACAAGATATTCTAAATGTGCTTGGCAGGCAACACACTCTCGCACAAATTTTTGAAGCGGTTGAACTTGCAAAGCAAGCAGGTTTCAATAATATTGGAATTGATTATATAATTGGGGCGAAAAAACTCGATAAAGAAATTTTCGCAAAGAATATTGAAAAACTTAAAAATCTAGGACTTAAACACATTTCAGTTTATATGCTTCAAATGGAAAAAGGCACGCCGTTATTTAAAGAAATGCAACAGGGAATTTTTAAGTCATTAAGCGATGATGAGTGTATTGATGATTATAATTCAGTGATTAAAATTTTAAAAAAGTTTGGATTTTTACAATATGAAATTTCAAATTTTGCACAAAAAACATTTCATTGTAAACACAATTTAAACTATTGGAATTGCGGAGAATATTTAGGTTTTGGAGTTGCTGCACATAGTTATATCAACGGTTTGAGAATTGAAAACACGAACGATATTTTTTTATATATAAATGCGAACGAAAATTCAGATTTAATAAATTCTTATAAAAAAGTCGAAAAAACAACAAAACAACAAAAAATTAAAGATTATATAATGCTATCACTTCGGACAAATAAAGGCTTAAATTTGTCAACTCTTAAAGAGTTAGGTTTTGATATAGAAAAAGAAAAAAAGTCGCAAATCAAATTTTTGCAGGAAAAGAAATTAATTATAAAAACTGAAAAGATGTTGAAACTGAATTCAGAATTTTTTGGAATTTCAAATGCAATTATTTTGAAACTAATTCCGTAAGGTATATTAATTCAAAAATAATAAGTTTATAAAAAATTTCAGAAATAATTTACGGGAAAATAGTTTCTTACTTGAATTTTTTAAAAAACACTTGAAAAAAAAACAATAATATGCTAAACTACGACTTGTAAACAAAATAAAGTTTACGTAGTTTTAAAAAATGGAAAATACGTAGAAATGCAAATTGAAGAATTGGTCGAAACAACCAAGCTTTATGAGATATATAAAAATTCATTCAACTTAAATCAACGAGAAATTTTTGAATTATATTTATATAAAAATTTGCAACTAAACGAAATTGCTCAATTAAAAAACTCAACACGCCAAGCGATTTACAGTCGCATAAAACAAAGCAAGCAGAAATTAAAAGAATTGGAAGAGAATTTTGGCTTTTATAATAAACTTAACAAAATATCCGAATTCGTCCGCCAACTTTCACTCGTGCATTATGAAATTTTAAAGAATTTATCAAACATACAAAATTTTGATTTTCACACCGATAAGACAATAAAAAATGAAAATCAAATTGCTATAAATAAAAAAACAGAATACCAAAACATAACTTATTTACAGAATTTTTCAAAAAATTCAATAGATTTAATCAATAAGTTAAATAAGGAGATATTAAATTAATGGCTCTTTTCTCAAATTTAAGTGAAAGACTCGCTCATATTTTCGGAAAACTCACAAAACGTGGAAAATTGACAGCATTGGAAATTAAAGAGGCAATGCGTGAAGTGCGTGTGGCTCTTTTAGAGGCGGATGTAAATTATCTTGTTGCCAAAGATTTTATTGCAAAAGTTTCTGAAAAAGCGCTCGGAAATGAAGTTTTGCAAAGTCTTACACCAGCACAACAAGTTATAAAAATTGTCAATGAAGAAATGACATCGCTTTTAGGTTCAACAAATTCAAAATTAATGGTTGCTCCAAACCCGCCAACAGTAATTATGGTATGCGGACTTCAAGGTGCAGGTAAAACAACAATGTGCGGAAAACTTGCTGCTTATCTCAAAAAAACGGGCAAAAAACCTTTACTTGTGGCATGCGATATATATAGACCAGCGGCAATAAGCCAACTTCAAGTAATTGGTAAACAAGCAAATGTTGAAGTTCTAGAAAGAGGTATGCAAAGCCCTGTTAAAACAGCAAAACAGGCCGTTTCACACGCAATAAAGCAAGGATTTGATACCATTATAATAGACACTGCTGGACGTTTGCATATAAACACAGATTTAATGAACGAACTTGAAAATATAAAAAAAGAAGTCAAGCCAACCGAAATTCTTTTAGTTGTCGATGCTATGACAGGACAAGATGCCGTGACAGTTGCGGAAGCCTTTAATCATAAACTTGATATAACAGGTGTTATACTTTCAAAACTTGACGGCGACACACGTGGCGGTGCAGCATTATCAATTAAAGCAATTACTGGTAAGCCGATAAAATTCATTGGAACGGGCGAAAAGATTGTAGATATTGAACCTTTTTATCCTGACCGAATTGCATCGAGAATTCTCGGTATGGGCGATGTGTTGACCTTGATTGAAAAAGCACAAGATGCCGTAAGTGAGAAAGAAGCAAAAAAACTTGAAAAAATCTTTCGTGAAAATTCATTTACATTTGAAGATTACTTAAATCAAATTGAAAATATGAATAAAATGGGAAATATCAGAGACATAGTTCAAATGCTTCCTGCAAATTTAGGTTCTAAATTTAAAGGTTATGACATTGATGACAATGAAATTAAGAAAAATAAAGCAATTATTCAAAGTATGACAGTAAAAGAACGCAGACATCCTGAAATTATAAAAAGCAGTCATAGACAAAGAATAGCCAAAGGAAGTGGCACTACAATTCAAGATGTGAATTCTTTAATAAAAAAATTTGAGCAATCAAAAGAAATAATGAAACAATTTAAAAATAAAAAGTTTTTAAAATTCTAAAAACAATATTAACATTAAAATTAATACAATTAAGTTTAATGAAGATATATAAAATTTTATAGGAGGAAAAAATGGCAATAAAAATTCGTTTAACAAGAAAGGGAGATAAAAAGTCGCCGTTTTATAGAATTATCGTTGCAGATTCAAAATCACCACGTGATGGAAAATTTATAGATATTCTTGGCACTTATAATCCATTGACACAACCATCAGAAATTAAAATAGATAACGAAAAAGTTAAATATTGGCTTGACAACGGTGCAAAACCAACCGACACCGCCCAAGATTTATTAGTTAAAGCCGGAGTTTTAACTAGAACCGAGAAAAAAACAAAAACAGCGAAATAATTTTTTCAAAAGTAAAAATTGGAGAGTAAAATGAAAGATATGGTTTTGTATATAGCAAAACATTTAGTCAACAAACCCGAAGAAGTTGAAGTGAGCACCGAAGAAAATGATGACACAGTTATAATTTCCGTTAAGGCAAATGCCGATGACTTAGGCAGAATTATTGGAAAGGGCGGAAAAATTGTAAACAGTATAAGAACAATTATCAAATCACTTTCAAAAAGCAAAAAAAGATATATTATAAAAGTTGGCTAATTTTTTTAAAAATTATAAGGAAACTTTTTAAAAATGAAAATAGATGTTCTTACGCTTTTTCCTGAAATGTTTGAGTGCATAAAAAACAGTATTCTCGGTCGAGCGATAAATGAAAACAAAATAAATTTGGAAGTTGTCAACATAAGAGATTTTTCAAAAGACAAGCATAAAAAATGTGATGACAAACCTTATGGTGGCGGGCCAGGAATGGTTTTAACGCCACAACCTTTATATGATGCAATTATGGAAACAAAAAAAAATTTCCGAGAAAAAGACAATGATTTAAAACTAACAAGCAAAGATATTAAAAAATCAGAAATTGTTATTAATATGTCGCCAAAAGGTGAAACCTTAAACCAAGAAATTGCTGTAGAACTTGCTGAATTCAATCATTTAATAATTGTTTGCGGACATTATGAAGCAATTGATGAGAGAGTTATTGACCTTTGCGTTGACAAAGAAATTTCCATAGGTGATTATGTTTTAACAGGTGGTGAAATTCCTGCAATGGTGCTTATTGATGCTGTTGCAAGATATATCCCGAACGTTATAAGTGCAAAATCTTTATCCGAAGAAAGTTTTTTAAATGGGCTTTTAGAATATCCTCAATATACACGCCCACAAAATTTCAAAGGACTTTCTGTTCCTGAGGTTTTGATTTCAGGAAATCACGAAAATATAGAAAAATGGAAACAAGAGCAATCCTTGGAAATAACAAAAAAGCGAAGAAAAGATTTATATAAAAATTTTCTTAAAGACACTGAGAAGAAGAATAAGGCGAAATTATGAAAATAAACTGGTTTCCGGGGCATATGGCGAAAGCTCTTCGAACTATGAAGTCGGAATTAAGAAATATTGATATAATCGTTTACATTTTGGATGCCAGAGCACCATTGGCGTGTTTAAATCCTGAATTCAATGAAATAATTGAAAATAAACCTGTCTTAATTGTTTTAAACAAAGTTGATATGGCTGATAAATCAAAGGTTTCAAAAACAAGGGATGCATTAAAAATTTTTTTTAAAAACATTTCCGCAATTGAAATAATTGAATTAAATAGCACAATGTCAGGAGCATTGAAAAAAATACTTCAAAAAATCAATTCTCTTTGTGCAGAGAAAGTAAAGAGAAACCGTGAAAAAGGATTAAATGCGTTTATAAAAGCAATGGTAATCGGTGTTCCAAACAGCGGAAAAAGCACGTTTATAAATAATTTATGTGGCAAGGCGAAGACTTTAACAGGTAATAGGCCAGGTGTAACAAGGGGCAAGCAATGGGTCAATATAACCAACAATATTCAACTTCTTGACACACCAGGAACACTCTATCCGAATTTAGACGATGAAAAATCTGCAAAATA
Organism: Christensenella sp. UBA5489; assembly: GCA_002424095.1. Classification (GTDB taxonomy): domain Bacteria; phylum Bacillota; class Clostridia; order Christensenellales; family UBA1242; genus UBA5489. The sequence continues at coordinate 2,266 of DIPL01000011.1, read as the reverse complement.
TTTAGGTTACATTGGCAGTATAAAAGACGAAGTCTTAGATAAAAATGCTCTTGCTTTTAATTTAATAAAAGACATTGAAGATTTCTATCCAAACATATTAAATGTAAAATACAAAATTGATTTAACAGGTACTCCGCTTGAAAAAATCGAACAAATTGCGAAGTCTAAAAGTTTCTTGAAAAAAGGCGGGGAAATTGATATTGACAGAGCGTGTTCTTTAATCTTAGATGATTTCAAAAAAGGAAAATTTGGGGGAATAACTTTGTTATAAATAATTTTTTTTTAATTAAATCATTTAAGTTTAAATATAAATAATAGGATTAATTTTATGAATAGGTTTCATATTTTTGGCAAAGCGAGTGAAATTGAAGCGGTCAAATATTTAAAGTCAAAAAAATACAAAATCATTGAAATTAATTATTTTTTTCTTGGCGGAGAAATTGACATAATTGCAAAATTCAAAAATGTTTATATTTTTATTGAAGTCAAGGCAAGAACAACTTTGAAATTCGGATATCCACAAGAGGCAGTCAACAAAAAAAAGCAGGCAAATATTAGAAAAGGGGCTTTGCATTTTTTCAAGCAAAACAGAATTTTTGAATATGTGGCACGTTTTGATGTGATTGAAATTTTAAACGGCCAAATAAACCATATTGAAAACGCATTTGATTAAACACTTTGTAGCATTTAAAAAACACATAACAACTTTGAATTAATTCATATAAATTTTTATATTTTCTTGATTTTTATGAAATTTTATGTTATATCTATATATAGAGTTAAACGACTAACATAAAAATTTATAAATCTAAAAGATAATAAAAATTTATGCCCCCATGGTCAAGCGGTCAAGACGCCACCCTCTCAAGGTGGAATCAGGGGTTCAATTCCCCTTGAGGGTACCATTTTGATATTTTTAAGATTTCAAACTAATGAATTTGGTGATAATTTATGGAAAATCGTTTTTTTTATATTGAAGAACAAACTGCATTGAAATTGATTGCACAATGTGAAACTTTCGGACGAAATGCATCAAAATGTGGAACAAGGTCAAAAGCATATTTTATTGATAATTTTGTTGTCTTAAAAACAGAAAATATTTTAGTAACACATACTCGCACATTTAAAGATAAAGTGCCTTTTGATGAAATAATTAAATTATTATATAAGCTTAAGCAACAAGGCGTAAATGTTATTCCAATTTTAGGATATTCTTATAATTCAGAAAAAACAACTGGTTTTGAAAACCGTTTAGGTAAAATAGAATATGCAAAAGGTTATATAATTCAACCAAGAGCCAAAGGTCGGGAAATGTGGAATAGCGAATTATTTTCCGATAAAAATTATGTACTTATGCAAACTCAAACTCTTGCAAGTGCAACTGAAGAACATTATGTTAAATTTGTAGCAGATATTTTAACAATTATAAAAGCAGGAATTAGTATTGATCCAGCAGAAGAAAATTTTTTTTATGATGAAAGCATCGGATTTTCTTTTATAGATTTGACAACATTTGCAAGTATAAACGGATTGGTTATTGATGAGAAAATTATTACAAAATATGCTTGTATGCCCTATTTTAAAGAGATAGCTCAATTAAAAAACCTTAATCCACAGGAACACAAAGAAATATCCATTTATAATGAAATAATTTTTGAAAAATGTAAAAAAGCATTGCAAGTAAACAATTTAAACTTTAAAAAATAAACGAAAATGCTTTAAATTTTAGTAGTAATCTTTACTTAGTTATGTAATAAAAAATTCAGCCATATAATGATATTATGAAAAAAATTTTCTTATGCGTTTTTTTGATTACAAGTAGTATCATTGGTGCAGGTTTTGCAAGCGGAAGAGAACTCTCGCTTTTTTTTGCTGAATTTGGTTATGCAAGTTTATATTTTTTGCCTATTGTTTTTATTTTATTTTATTATTGTTTTAAATTGTTTTTAACAATAGGGTCAAAACAAACTTATGAAAATGTTTTAGATATTAATAAAAGAGCCAACTGTTCGATTTTTTTTAACATAACAATAATTGTAATTTTTTTAATATATTCGGCGGCAATGTTTTCAGGAGCAGTTGAAGTTTTAAGTTCAAACCTTATTGAAATTCCTATATTTATTTTTCACATTATTATTTTTTTAATTAGTTTTTTCGTTTTAAAAATAGGATTGAAAGGTCTTTATAAAATAAATATAATTTTAATGCCCATAATTATAGTTCTTTTAGTTATATATTCAATATATTCGACAATTAATCCAGTAAC
>DIPL01000017.1:31037-62533 GCA_002424095.1 Christensenella sp. UBA5489 | reverse complement strand
TCCAAAATTATAATTAAAAATTATAATATAACTTATTCTTTATATTTTGAATTTATATCTTATTTAAAATTTAAAAAAACAATATTCTTAAATTTTTATGTAGACGCATAAATTAAACGTTTTTGTGATACAAGATAAAAAATTACCTTGTAAATATATTATGCGAAGATTCGTAAGTTTTATTTAATTTTTTTTTGAATTTTTCAATTTCTTCAAAGTCGCTATATGGGATTTTCACTCCGTCAATATCTTGATAAAGTTCGCCACCTTTACCTGCAAAAACTGCGACATCATCAGGTGATAACTTTGAAAGCACATGCGCAATTGCTTTTTTGCGGTCTGCAATTTTAATATAATTATCGCCTTTCATCCCTTTTTCAATATCATTGATAATTGTCTCAGGGTTTTCAAAGCGAGGATTGTCGCTGGTCAACACGGTAAAGTCTGCAAGTTTTTCCGAAATTGCTCCCATAATAGGTCGTTTGAGTCTATCTCTGTCACCACCACAACCAAAAACTGAAATCATTCTGCCACGGCAAATTCCCCGAGCCGTTTCCAAAACTTTTTCCAAACTGTCGGGCGTATGTGCAAAATCAACAACTGCCGTCCTTTTTTTGCCAACATCAACAACGTTAAATCTGCCGATAGGTGCTTTTAAATTTCTTATACTTTTTTCAATATCATCTACCTTTGCGCCAAGACAAAGTGCTGCTGTTGCTGCGGAAATTGTATTATAAACATTGAATTCTCCTGATAAATTCACATCACATAATAAAATGTTATCTAAAAGGTTAAGGGCGAATTCTGTTTTTGCTGGCGATTTTTTAATACTCGTTGCAAAGGTGTCCGATGGGCTATAAATTCCATAATATAACGTGCAAAGTCCGCTACCGTTTTCTCGCAAAAGTTTTGCATAATTATCATCGGCATTCACAACAGCGAATTCCATATTTTTTCGACTAAACCAATTTAATTTTGTATCAGCATAAGAATCCATTGTTTTAAAAAAATCTAAGTGGTCTTGCGTTATATTTGTAAGAATTCCAACTTTAAATTTAATATTGTCAACTTTTTTTAAAGCCAAAGCGTGCGCCGAAACTTCCATAACAATATTTTCAACACCACAATTTACAAGTTGTGCCAAAGTTTTATGTAGTATAATCGGGTCAGGTGTTGTCAAATCTGAGGGCAAATGTCCGCCGTCCCAAAGAACACCGAGTGAACCAATAATCGCCGTTTTTTTACCTGCTTGTTTTAACATTTCTGCCAAAAAGAACGAAGTAGAAGTTTTTCCGTTTGTTCCTGTTATTCCAGCAAAAGTCAACTTATTTTTTGGATTACCATAAAAAGTGCTTGCAATATCGGCACAAGCAAGCCGACTATCTTCAACAATAATTTGTGTTGGTTTTTCTTTTTTCCCAATCCCGTTGCCAACTTGCCCTCCAATTTCTCGCTCTGGAATTTCTCGCTCGACAACAATGGCAACTGCACCATTTCTTGTTGCTTCACGAACAAAATTATGACCGTCGAAATCCAGCCCTTTTTGAGCAATGAAGAGTGCGTTATCCTCTTTTTCTTTACTATTAATTGTTATGTTCTCAATATTTTTATTACCAATTTCTCCAATAATATTATTGACTTTTAAATTCTCAATTAAATCTTTTAATAACATAAATTCGCCCCTTTTTTAATTTATATGCAAATGAATGTTTATTTGATTTATAAAAGACAAAATATTTCAAAAACATTTTATAAAATCAAGTCGAAAAATAAGAAATAAATTTTGAAACAAAGTTGATAAAAATAACAAAATATGATAAAATAAAAACATATGAAACAAAAACTTACGAGATTTGTTGCAGTTTTATGTATTATACCGCTGTTTTTTTTAAGCGGTTGTTTGTTTTTAGGTGAGTTTGATTTTGGTGAAGGAGCGGGAAGCGATTATACATCTTTCAAGGCTTGTTACAGAGCAGAATCTTATGAACAAGACAATACGGTCTCCGCTTATGCGAATTTAATAGTCGAACAGTTATATGCGAATTTTGGAATTTTGAATGACGAAGACATACCAAGCAAAATTCCAAATAAACCAAACGCAAGCAGTAACGAAAACTATGATAAAATAAGAGTTCAGACGCAACTAAACGATATTAACAAAGATATAACATGGCGCTGGACTTTTTCACAAAAAAGGGAAGGTGCCAACTCTTTAAATGTAGGAACAGGAGCGGTGGAACATTATCAAACCCCTGCTGTTCAAAGTGCCTATTATTCCGCTTTTGTGCCTGTATATTCAATTGCAATGGAAATTGTTTTATATGAAATTATGATAGGACAAACGCCGACTATATTCACAATTGATGTAGATCACGAAAACGACACAAATGCAGTTTATTTCGATAGTGCAAGAACAAAGGAGATTTATGTCGCCCCTAATGGCGAAGACGAATGCCCTGCACTTTCCGAAGTTAAGAATATTTTTGCAGAAAAAGCCATTTATGTCGGATTAACGGAAGAGGATGTCGTAACTCTTGAAGATTATATTTTAAATCAGATTATTGGAGAAAATTTAATAAATTCGGAAGCATATAACAGAGTTTTTGTTGGCGGACAGGAACAACCGCTTGATTATGTAGTTAATCAAATATTGACACTTGAAATTGGCGAAGAAATGAAATCAATATATTCTCCGTACCCGGCATCTTATGTGCAAAATTTTGCGGGAAATTCTTTATATATAAATTCTGACAGTCCAGAGGCTCTTTCACATATTCCTGCAAGAGAATATCAGTCTTTGGCAGTTATTCCAGCAATTAGCGAGCATTCACTGCTTTCTATTTGGATTGCTTTTGAGTGTGAATATAATATTACAATAGATATTTCTTTAAATTTTTATGATTCAAATTTGAATATATATTCAACAATTCAAACATTAAAAGATTTTGAAATTCCTGCGGGAGTTTGGAATCCAGGAAATATTATAGATTTCAATTGCAACAGTAATTATAAAATTTCGCCCATAACCACATCTGAAATTTCTGCATTCGAACCAACTGTCATAAACAATTCAGTAGGAACGGCAAATTATTATAACATTCTAGAAAACGGAAATAATAAAATAGGAATTTTAAACCACAATAAAATAAATCAGTCCTATTACGAATTCACTTTTGAAATTCATAAAAATGCTTCACGTGATTATTTTCCTTTTAAGTCCGGTGTTCTTATTGCTTGGGATAGTTAAAATATTTATAGGAATAAATTAGTCATAAGATAAAAAAGGATAAAAGATAAGGAGAAAAATGAAACAAGAAGAAACCAAAGTTTATAGAAAAATTGTTAAAACCTGTTATAACTTACAAGTTGTTAATTATGAGGCAAAAGAAAATCCGCAAAGATTAGTATCTCTTTCCGAAAAAATATATCATAATCAAATAAATCAAATCGTTGATAATATAATAAACGGTCATTATAAGGTTATTTATATTGCTGGACCATCATCTGCTGGAAAAACAACTTCATCAAATTTGATAAGTGCAGCACTGAAAAAAAATGGAATAAAAAGTCTTGTAATTTCAACGGATGACTTTTTTTTGGATAGAGAAAAAACACCTAGACTTCCAGATGGCTCTTATGACTATGATAATGTAACCGCAATGGATGCAAAATATTATAATAAATTCATTTCACAACTCATAAATACAGGCAGTGCTGAAATGCCTATTTTTGATTTTATGGAAGGGCGACGTATGAAATATCAGCAAGTTCATTCAAAGACCGAAGATGTGGTAATCATTGAGGGAATACATGCTTTAAATCCGATTTTTGTGAAAAATATAAAAAATGCAAAAAACTATAAGATTTATGTAACTCTAAACGGCGATTTTGTTCTTGGTCGAGAACTTTTAATTCCATCGAGAATTTTAAGACTTATGCGACGTTGTATACGTGATTATTTCAAAAGAGGTTATAATATTAATGATACGGTGAAAATCTGGAAAAATGTTTGCAGGAGCGAGCACGAATTTATAAGCCCTTATAAACAAGAAGCCGATTTCGTTTTAGATACTACGCATATATATGAACCACTTCTTTATGATTATTATCTTAAACCGTTGCTTGTCAATGCTTGCGAGAATGAATATATACAAGATTTTGAAAACATATTTTCCAAAATAGGAAATTTGAAAAAAGATATTATTCCAAACAACTCTTTGCTTTGGGAATTTTTAATTAAAGATAATTGATAAGTTATATAAAACGTATTTTAGTTTTGTTTAATTTTTAATCAAAATATTTTTTTTTATTGATTATTTATTTTTTTGTGCTATTATTAAAGTAATGAAAAAGAAAGTAATAATATCTCTTGCCGATGAATTCGGAAGTAAAACAAGTGAAATTGTCGCAAGCGACCTTGATATGTTCTTTTTAAAAGTCGATGATTATATCGACTACAATATGTTTAATTCAAAAGAAGTTTTATCACGTTGCGGTATTGAATATTTCAAAAAGCAAGAGACAAAATTTTTGAACGAAGCACTCGGTTTTATAAATACTTTATATTATATATCTTATGACCTTTTTATAAATAACCAAAACATTTTTGAAAAAATTGATTGTGAATATATTTATATTGCATTGAGTTTGGAACAATTAAAAAATTTGAATGAAAAAACAGTTGCAATTAATAGCATTGCTTTTGAAGATCGTGATAAATTTTTAAGAACAATAAGTTTGACTGTCAAAAGTGAAATTTTAGTTAAAAAAAGTTTTGCAAACAAAATAGTTCAAAAAATAAAAAAGCAAAATCAAAATAATTTTTAAATAAAAATAATAAGATATTAATAATAAAAATTATATTAGGTGAATTTTATGAAATTAAATCAAAAAGCAATAGAAACTTTGAAAACCCTTTCGGCTGAAATGATTGCATCCGCAAAAATCGGAGACACTGGACTTGCCCTTGCATCAAGCACGATTTTGTATTCGCTTTTCAAAGACCACTATAATTTTTATGGCGGAGAAAATCATATAAACCGAGACCGTTTTGTTTTTTCCGCTGGCACTGCAAGTGCATTATACTATTCTTTGTTGCATATGTTCGGATTTGATATTTCAGGTTCAGACTTAAAAAACTATGCAGTAGCGGATGGCAAAACGCCATTTATTCCATTGCTTAATGCAACAGACGGTATTGAAGCGAGTAGCGGTTCGACAGGGCACGGTGTTGCAACAGCAGTTGGTCTTGCAATGTCGCAAGCACATTTAGCAGAAAAATTTAATGTTCAAAAATTTAATATAATAAATAATTATACTTATTGTTTTGTAAGCGAGTCCTGTCTTATGTCTGGGATAGCACAAGAAGCCGCAAGTCTTGCAGGAACTTTAAAACTCAATAAACTCATTTTGCTTTATAGCCATACCGGCACGACCAGCGAAGGGGATTTAGATTCGGTAAACTGCGAAAACATAAAAAAGAAATTTCGTGCTATGGGATTTAGAGTTTTAACTGTTTTAAACGGTCAGCATTATCCATTTGTTTGGCTTGCAATTAAACTTGCTAAACGCAGTCCGAAACCAACTCTTATAATTTTTAAAACGAAAGTTGCACATGGTTCGCCACTTGAAGGCTCATATTTAAGTCGCAATAAAGCTTTAACCCATAATCAAATTGAAAAAATGAAAGCAGATTTCAATCATAACGGCGGTTCTTTTAGTATTTCAAACGAAGTGAAACAATATTGTATGCGTACAAATCGTCGACTTAAAGTTCAATATTCACAATGGGAAAGACAAGTTGTTTTATATAAAAACACGCATCCTGAACTTGCGGAACAATTAAACGGATATTATGAAAAGCCAAATATTTCGCTATTTAAGATTTTTAAGGACAAATTAGGCTCGATAGAAATAAATGAGAATGCGACAGAAATATCTTTTTCGAACAAACAAAACGATGTGTTGGCAGAAAAAGATGAGAAAATCAAAAATTCAACCATAACGGAAAAATTAAATAAGACAGAGAGCAAAAGGAAAACAACGGTTGAGAGTGAAATTGCAAGCGAAGAGAATTTAATCACAACTGAAAAAAACGGCGATATTTTATTGAATTTCAATAATGATATTTTAAATTATATTGCATCATTTCGTCCGTGTATTAGTGGTGGCAACGCAGGTTTTTTTGATTCACAAAGAGTTTATTTAAAAGATAGAGAATTTTCAAAAAATCATTATCGTGGGAAAAATATTATGTTCGGCAATAGAAATTTGGCGGCTGGCTCAGTTTGTAACGGAATAAGTTTATATTTCGGTGCGCCGTGTTTTTGTGCAGGACCGCTTATTCTTGCGGGAGATATGTTGTCGTCAATGCGTTCAGGTGCTCAAATGCGTTTGCCAGTTCTTTATATTTTCACACGTGATAATGCACTTGAAAAAACTTTTGGGACTCATCAATTGCCGGCGGAGCAGTTAAACGAGCTTAGAAATATTTCTGATTTTACTGTTTTTCGGCCAATGAATAAAACAGAACTTTTAGCATGCCATAGTGTAATTTACGAATCTGAAAGTGCGTGTGCATTGTTGCTTTCGAATCAAACAAGTCAATTACAGAATTTATTAAATTTAGATAGTATTAATTTTTTTGAAGCAAATGAAACAAAATTTATAAAAACAGATGATAATAAAATAGCGGAAGATTTGTTTAAAAAAGCACAAAAGGGTGCATATATATTAAGTGAAGATAAAAATGCGGACGTAATCATTTTTGCAAGTGGTAAAGAAATTTATTTGGCACTTAAAACAAAAGAAATATTAAATAAACAAAACCATAAAGTTTGCATTGTGAGTGTTCCGTCAATTGAAGTTTTTGAAAAGCAATCTCAAAAATATAAAAACTCAATATTAAAAAACAACATAAAAATTCGTGCTGCTGCTGAGGCGTCAAATGATAAAGTTTGGTATAAATTCATAGGAGCAGATGGGGTTTTATTTAATTCAAATGAAATAGGTGATGATATAAAGAAAGATTTTAATCTTAACGCTAAAAATTTTGCTGCTCAAATAAAAAAAACTAAAAGTTAATTGATAAATAAAAAACCGCTTGTTAGCGATTTTTTTATAAAAATATTTATTAATATAATTATTAAATTTAAACTTTTTTCTTTTAAAGAGTTTAACTTCTTTTTCTGAAATTGACTGCAATTATACCTGAAATTCCACCAATTATACCGCCAAAGATAATGTCATTTAAAAGCACTTTACTAAACTCAAATGAAAATCCATCCAGCATCGAAAAACAAATAAAGGCAATCAATGTATAAACTAAACCAATTATAAGACCTGATACGAAACCTATTTCTGTGGAACTTTTTAAACCAATTAAAACGCCGAATAGAATAGAGACTCCTTTAATGATTTGCACGACGGGAGATATTATTTCATCATCAAGTGCAATAAATCTAAGCAAAAAAGCGAAAACCAGAACTAAAATAAGAGAAATACATAATGCGTATAATGAGCTTTTTGTAATTTTAATTAAAAAGGAACTTTCTGTTTTTATTTTTTCCAAATTTCAATCCTCCAAAATTAATATATAAATATTCGAAAAATTTTTAGATTATTACTTTAAATGATTAATTATTGCGATTTTATTAAAACTTATTTCCCTTTTTATTATTTTCGTGTTATATTGGATTTATAAATAATTCAATTAGAATAAATTAAAACTAAAAAACCTTAAAATTAAAGAAATAATTTTAAGAATATTAAAAAGGAGTTTTTGCTAAACAATGCTTGCAAAAACAAATTGTTTTGGTCTTAAAGGAATTGATGGTTTTCCAGTTATTGTTGAAACAAATATTTCAAACGGACTTTTTTCTTTTGATTTAGTTGGACTTGCCGATGCTGCTGTCAAAGAGTCCGTTCAAAGAATTCGTGCATCAATAAAAAATTCGCTGTTTGAATTTCCTCTTAAAAGAATTACCGTAAATCTTGCGCCGGCAAATAAACGTAAAGAGGGACCATTATTTGACTTGCCGATTGCAATTTCAGTTTTAGCAGCGGATAATCAAATTTTAGCAAGTGCAATTTCTGATTTTGTGATTTTAGGTGAATTATCTTTAAGTGGTGAAATAAGAAGAGTAGACGGAGTTTTGCCAATTCTTATTTCTGCACAAAAAAATGGATTTAAAAAATTTATAATTCCTTTTGAAAATAGGCAAGAAACAAGTTATATCTCAGGAATTAAAGTTTATCCTGTAAAAACTTTAAAGCAGGCAGTAGATTTTTTAAACGGAAAACAGGAACTAGAACCTGTCGAAAATGTGCCATTTGAAAATATAAAAAAATCACGTAAATATGATTTTGATTTTAAAAATATAAGAGGGCAAGCGGCGGCTAAACGTGCTCTTGAAATTGCAGCCGCTGGCGGACATAATGTTCTTATGATAGGACCACCGGGAAGCGGAAAAACGTTGCTCGCTAAAAGTTTCGCATCAATTTTGCCTGAAATGACGTTTGAAGAGGCACTGGAAGTTACTAAAATACACAGTGTTGCTGGTGAACTTGATAGCGAAATAGGAATTTTAGTTGAAAGACCAGTACGTATGCCGCACCACACAGCAACAATGACAAGTCTCACAGGTGGTGGCACTAATGCACGTCCAGGCGAGATAAGTCTTGCGCATAATGGTATTCTTTTTTTGGACGAAATGCCTGAATATGAACGTCGTACATTAGAAGCGTTGCGACAACCGCTTGAAGATGGCATTATAACAGTTTCACGAGTTGCACAATCAGCAGTCTATCCTGCGAATTTCACACTTATTGCGAGTATGAATCCTTGCCCTTGCGGATATTTCGGAAGCAATCAGCATAATTGTTCTTGTACGCCAACAATGATTCATAAATATCTCCATAAATTATCTGGACCACTTATGGATAGAATTGATTTACATGTCGAAGTCGATGGAGTTACATACGAAGAAATAAAAAATAATGAAGATGAAGAAAGTTCGGAAAGTATACGTGCGAGAGTGAATATTGCAAGGAAATTGCAGTATGAAAGATTTAAAAATCAAAAAAATTATTGCAATAGTAAGATGAATAATGAAATGCTAAAAAAAATTTGTGTACTTGATAACGTAAGCGAAAGTCTAGTAAAAGATGCGTTTGAAAAACTTTCTTTAAGTGCAAGAGCATATTACAGGATTTTGAAAGTTGCAAGAACAATTGCAGATTTAGAAGAAAGCGCTGAAATTAAGGCAGAACATATTGCCGAAGCAATTCAATATAGAGCACTTGATCAAAAATATTGGGTTTGAATTTTTATATAAAAAATTTAATCAATTCGAAATATAATTTCAACAAATATCATATATGATTTAAAAATGTTGATAATTTATAAGATAAAAATGTAAAGGTAAAAAATGTATTCTCAGAACGAAAAATCTCTTATTTGGCTTACAATGTTCAATGAATTATCTCTTTTGAAAATGAAAAAATTGATAAATCTTTTTCCATCGCCAGCATCATTATATGAAAATTTTCATACTTGTAAATCAAAAATAGTGGATATTGTCGGCGAAGAAACATTTTCGAAAATGCTTTCAATGCGTGGCAACGTACTTCTTTCATATATAACAAATCTCAATAATAATAAAATAATATGTTTAACCGCTGAAAGTGAAAATTATCCAGAAAAACTTATACATTTAGAAGAAAAACCACTTGTTTTATTCTGCAAAGGAGATATTTCACTTCTTAAAACAAAATCAATTGCAATTGTCGGAACTCGCTTGCCGTCATCTTATGGACGCATAGTAACTGAAAATTTTGCAAAATCATTGGCTCAAAGCGGCCTTACAATTATAAGCGGTCTTGCAGCAGGCATAGATAAAATCTCGCACGAACAGGCAATGGCAAATGGTGGCAAAACAATTGCCGTTTTAGGCGGCGGATTTGATAATATCTATCCTGCAATGAATAAAAATCTCGCTGATGAAATTGCCGAAAAAGCACTTTTAATAACAGAATATCGCCCATCCGTTTCGCCGACACAATATTCTTTTCCGTTTCGAAATCGCATTATTGCCGCACTCAGCGATGGCGTTTTAATAACCGAAGCAGGAGAAAAAAGTGGTGCATTGCATACAAAAAACTATGCTTTGGAATACGGCAAAGAGATTTTTGTCATACCGGGGAATATAAACAATGCTAAAAGCAAGGGAACTAATCGTATAATTAAGTCAATGCAAGGAACTTGCGTAACTTCTCCGGAGGATATTTTATTAAAATTAAACATAGACATACAAAAAATTCCAGTGCAAAATATAACACAAATTCAAACTACAATGACAGAAAAATTAATACTTTCAGCGTTGGAGGACGGAGAAAAATCTCTTGAAAATTTACACAAAATAACAAAACTTGAAACTAAAACCTTAAACAGTTGTTTGACAATACTTCAAATTCATGGTTTAATAAGAAAACTTCCAGGAAATATGTATTCGCTTTGAAATTACATAATATAAAATAATATAAAAATAAAAAAACTGTTTTAGGATGAAATTTAGATAAATTAGGGAGAAAGATGAAACTTGTTATAATTGAGGGACCAGGAAAAAAAGAAACATTGAAAAAATATCTTGGTAGCGGATATGAAGTCGTGGCGACAAAAGGACACGTTAGAGATTTAGATAGTAAAAAATTAAGTGTCGATATTGTCAATAATTTTACACCGCATTATGAAATTATGCCAGATAAAAAAAATATAGTTGCAGAACTTAAAAAAAAGGCGGACAAATCAAGTCAAGTTTTGCTTGCAACTGACCCAGACCGTGAAGGAGAAGCGATTTCGTGGCATATTTCACACATTTTAAACTTAGACCCAAAGGAAAAATGCCGAATTGAATTTAATGAAATTTCGAAAAAGGCAGTTGAAAATGCTTTAACCCAACCACGAGAAATAAACCAACAACTTGTGGATGCACAACAGGCAAGACGCATTTTAGACCGCATTGTTGGCTATAAACTTTCGCCGATTATATGCAAGGCAATCAAACCAAAACTAAGTGCTGGACGTGTGCAAAGCATAGCATTGAAATTAGTTGTTGACCGTGAAAAAGAAATTCGTGATTTCAAGCCAGAAGAATATTGGATTGTTTCAAGTGATTTATCAAAAAAAGATAATAAAAAACAAGTTTTTCGTGCTTTTTTAAACTCATATAAAAATAAGAAAATCAAACCATCGAAGAAAGAAGAAGTAGATAAAATCGTCTCCGACTTAAATTCAGCGACTTATACTATTACAAAAATCAAAAAATCAAAGACAAAATCAAGACCATATGCTCCTTTTACAACAAGCACAATGCAACAAGATGCTTTGAATAAACTTGGTATGTCGCTTTCCAAAACATCTTTTTGTGCACAATCTCTTTATGAAGGTGTTGATATAGCAGATGAAGGGAAAATTGCATTAATAACATATATAAGAACAGATTCGACAAGAGTTTCGCCCGATGCAATTAATAGTGCAAGAAATTTTATTTCAGAAAAATATGGTAAGCAGTTTATTCCTGAAAAACCAAATATATATGCATCTAAGAAAAATGCACAAGATGCTCACGAGGCAATTCGCCCGATTTCGATTGAAATGACACCGGAAAAAGTGAAATCATCTTTAAAAAGCGACGTTTATAAACTATATAAATTAATTTATGAACGTTTTTTGGCAAGTCAAATGACGCCAGCGATTTATGACAGCGTAACCATTGATATTGCAGCAGGTGATTATTCTTTCCGTGCAACAGGCAGAACCTTGGACTTCGAAGGTTATACAATTATATACGGTGCAGGTGTTGACAACGCAGAAGTTTCGGCGACTGTCGAAAGAGCGGAAAGTGCAGAAAATGCTACCAACTCGTCGAATGGTGGCAATGGCAATGAAGGCAAAGATGAAACAGAAGAATTTTTAAATCAACCTTCAAATCAATTGCCAAAACTTGAAGAAAATGAAATATTAAATTTCATAAAACTAAATAAAGAGCAAAAATTCACAAAGCCACCAGCAAGATATACAGAAGCAAGTTTAGTTAAAGCGATGGAGGAAAAAGGAATTGGACGTCCAGCAACGTATGCTCCAACTATAACAGTTTTGGCATTACGTGGCTACACAATAAAGGAAAATAGAAGTTTAAAACCAACAGAACTCGGCGAAACTGTATCTAATTTTTTAGATAAATATTTCAAAAGTGTAATAAATGTCAAATTTACGGCAAATATGGAAACCCGTCTAGATGACATTGCAGAAAAAGGCGAAAAATGGCAAAATGTTGTTGCAAGTTTTTGGGATGGTTTTAAAGGACTTTTAGAGTCTGCAACTAAAAATCCAAATTTATTAGAATATAAAATAAAACCAATTGAAACTGATGAAATATGTGATTTGTGCGGAAACAAAATGCTTTTGCGTGAAAGTAGATATGGTAAATTTTTAGGATGTTCAAACTTTCCAAAATGTAGAAACATAAAAAAGTATATGGATAAAGATATTAAATCGGTGGCAGAATGCCCTCTTTGTGGTGAGGGCATTATTCCTAAACGGAGTAAAGCAGGTAAATTATATTATGGTTGCCAAAATTTTCCAGATTGCAAATTTATGAGTTGGGATATTCCAACAACGATAAAATGTCCGGAATGTAATAATATGTTATATAAAAAGCAATATAAGCAAAAGACAGTTTTTAAATGCAATAATTGCAATTATAAAACTGAAAAAGAAGAGAGTAGTACTGGTTGATTTTAAATATATTTTAAAAAGAATTCACTGTGCTTTTTCACGCTGGTTCTTTGTGTTTGCATTCAATACTTATACGTAGTATTTAACTAGTCTTATTTCATCCATTAAAGGTAACAGAAAAGAAAAAGTATATAAAAAATAAGTAAAATTTAAAGTTTAGAATTCAAAAAATAGTTTCAGGGAGGAAAGAATGGAAAATAATACAAGCAAAATGTTAGGAACAACAATATGCGCAATTCGCAAAAACGGCAAAACGGCAATTGCGGGTGATGGGCAGGTTACGCTTTCGAATACAATTATGAAAGGTAATGCAAAAAAAGTTAGGAGAATTTATAATGACAAAGTTGTAATTGGTTTTGCTGGTTCAGTCGCTGATGCGTTCAGTTTGAGCGAGAGATTTGAAGAAATGCTTAATAAATTCTCAGGAAATTTAATGCGTAGTGCTGTTGAACTTGCGCAACTTTGGCGTACAGATAAAATCTTGCGTCAACTTCAAGCAATGATGATTGTTGCAGATAGCGAACTTTTGTTAATCATATCAGGAAATGGCGATGTAATTGAGCCACAGGATGAAATTTGTGCAATCGGTTCAGGGGGAAACTTTGCATATGCAGCAGCCAAAGCTCTTAATGAAAATACAGAGTTCACATCCAAAGAAATTGCTTACAAAGCACTTAAAATTGCAAGTGAAATTTGCATTTATACAAATTCAAATATAATAGTTGAAGAAATTTAAAATATTTCATTCCACAAGACAAAATAAATAAAACGAAAAGGTTAAAATTAAAAGAATAGGAGGGTTTAATAGAAATGAATTTATCGCCAAAAGAAATTGTAATGGAACTTGATAAATATATCGTAGGGCAAAGTGAAGCAAAACGTGCAGTTGCAGTTGCTCTTCGAAACAGATATCGAAGAAGTATGTTACCAAAAGAAATCAGAGAAGAGATTACTCCAAAAAATATAATAATGAAAGGACCGACAGGCATTGGCAAAACCGAGATTGCACGAAGACTTGCCAAACTTGTCAAAGCACCTTTTATTAAAATTGAAGCAACAAAATATACCGAAGTTGGCTATGTCGGGCGAGATGTCGAAAGTATGGTACGTGATTTAGTTGAAGTATCTGTGCGTATGGTTAAAGATGAGAAACTTCATAAAGTTGAGAATAAAACCAAGCCGATTGTAGATGCAAAAATTCTAGATGCACTTTTTACAAGTAAACTTGCCGAAAAAGGCGAAATTTCCGATATTGAGTTTAAAAATAATCTCAAACAAGATTATGATGACGGCAAATTAGAAGATGCTATAATCGAAGTTGAAGTAACAGAGCAAATAAAGCCAGTTGGAATGGTTGGCGGTTTTGCTGAAATTAATTTGAATGATATTTTTGGCGGATTTATGCCACAAAAGAAAAAAAGAAAAAAACTTTCAGTAAAAAGAGCCCGTGAACTTATGTTTAATGAAGAATGCGACCGCCAAATTGACCCGGATTCCGTGAATTCCGAAGCCATAAGGAGAGCGGAGGAAGAAGGTATAATCTTTATTGATGAAATGGACAAAATTATTGGGAAAAGTGCAACGGACAGTGGACCAGATGTTTCTCGTGAGGGCGTGCAACGAGATATATTGCCAATTGTCGAAGGCTCAACAATTGCAACAAAGTATGGCAATATAAAAACGGATTTCATTCTCTTTATTGCGGCAGGAGCGTTTCATATTTCAAAAATTGAAGATATGATTCCTGAACTTCAAGGAAGATTTCCCATTAAGGTTGAACTTTCAAATTTAACAAAAAGCGATTTTAAAAAGATTTTATCACAACCGAAAAATTCGATAACGTTTCAATATGCCAGCCTTTTAAAAATTGATAATATTGATTTAGAATTCACTGATGACGCCTTAGATGAAATTGCTGAAATGGCAGAGCAAGAAAATTCAACAAGCGAAAATCTCGGTGCAAGGCGACTTCATACGCTTTTGGAGCGATTGACGGAAGAGATTTCTTTTAATGCAAGCGGAAAGCAACCTATGACTAAAGTTAAAATTGATAGAAACTTTGTAAGGAATATTTTTAGTGAAACTTTGAAACGCTATGATTTAAGAAAATATGTTTTATAAAACAAAGTAGATTGATTGACAAAAATTTGAATTTATGATAGTTTTAATTTACTTTATAGGTTAATGTTAAATATTTAAGGAGATAATTATGGAACAAGTGCAAGCAGAAGATTTTCAAGAAAAAGTTTTAAAAAGTAAAAAACCGATACTAGTTGATTTTTATGCAAATTGGTGTGCTCCGTGCAGAATGTTGACACCGATTTTGGAAGAAGTTTTAAAAGAGAGCAATGATGAGTTTGATATTGTTAAAATGGATATTGATGAATGTGAAGATTTGGCGAGAGAATTTGGCATTATGAGCATTCCAACGCTTATTGTTTTTAAAGACGGAAAACCTGTTAAAAGAGAAATTGGTTTAAGAAATAAATCTGCAATTCTTGAAATGTTGAAAGATTAATTAATAGATTTAACCGACAAATTAAAAAGTTTTTGTTATAAATTATATTTTGCGCGGTAGGGCAAGTGTTTTAAATCTCTTGCCTTTTTTGCTTTTTTTTAAAGAAAAAATATTTGTTGACATTTTAAATAAAAAGAAGAATGTTGACAAATTTTTTTGAAATAGTATAATAAAATAAAGGTTATAATAATTGAAATAATCAATCTTTAAAGGTGGAAAAATTAATGGGAGAAAATATATACCTAGATAACGCAGCAACAACTTATGTATCTGGTGAAGTTTTGAATGAAATGTTGCCCTGCTTTAACACAATATACGGAAATTCTAACAGTATCCATAAATTTGGACGTGATGCGGCTGGTATTGTCGACAGAGCAAGAGATAGAGTTGCAAAAGCAATCAATGCGGAAAAATCAAATGAAATCTATTTCACAAGCGGTGGAACGGAAGCGAATAATTGGGCACTAAAAGGAATTGCTAGGGCGAATCTTGATAAGGGAAACCACATAATCACTTCGGCGATAGAACACGATTCGGTGCTTGAAAGTTGTCGTGCACTTGAAAAACTTGGCTTTGAAATCACATATTTGCCTGTGAACCATAATGGACTTGTAGATTTAGCTGATGTAATGCATTATATAAACAAAAAAACAACTTTGATTTCAATCATGTCTGTAAATAATGAAATTGGAACAATTCAAAATATTAAGGCAATTGCAAAAACAGCACACGAAAATGGAATAATTTTCCACACCGATGCAGTGCAAGCAATAGGTGCTCTTAAAATTGATGTGCAGGATATGGAAATTGATTTAATGTCTATGAGTGGGCATAAAATATATGGACCAAAGGGTATAGGTGCACTTTATATAAAAAACGGCATAAAAATAGAAAACTTGATTAGCGGTGGCAAGCAAGAACGGGGGATGCGTGGCGGAACAGTTAACGTGCCAGCAGTTGCGGGATTTGGTAAGGCTGTTGAAATTGCAAATAGAGATTTATCAGTCAATCAGCAAAAAATCAAGGTAATAAAAAATTATTTTTTGGAAAAAGTTTCTGAAAAAATTCCTTATATTAAATTAAACGGTCATCCACAGCAACGAGTTCAGGGAATTGTGAATTTGAGTTTTGAAATTGTCGAAGGCGAATCAATTTTAATGCTTCTAGATTTAGACGGAATATATGCTTCAACTGGTTCAGCGTGTGCGGCAGGATTATCAGAAACATCACACGTTTTAAAGGCAATCGGATTAAGTGATGAAATGGCACGCAGTTCAATCCGTTTTTCTTTTGGCAAAGCAATATCTAAGGAAAAGGTTGATTTTGTTATTAATAAATTGGTTGAAATTGTTGAAAAACTCAGAAAAATTTCACCTTTAACAAAACCAAAAATAGAAGATTAAGAACATTTTCAACTAAGATTTAAAATAGAATTGATAGCAGGAGAGTTTTATGTATGGAGAGAAAATCAAAAAGAATTTTGTAAATCCGAAAAATGCGGGGCGACCTAGTGGTGCCAATGCATCGGCTAAATTGATTACTGAGAATGGCGATGTAATCAAAATCTTTTTTAAAGTCAATGAATATGAAGTTGTGGAAGATGCAAAATTCAAGGCTTTTGGCGGTCCAGTTACAATTGCTGCTTTAAATGTAGTTTGCGAAATAGTTATTGATAAAACACTTGAAGACTGCTTGAAAATTATGGATTATGACATATTTAACGAACTTGAAAAAGTGCCAGAGAAAAATATTCCAGACATTATCAACGCAAAAAACGTTGTTAAAATGGCGGTTGAAAACTATTATATAAAAAAGGAAAAAGAATTGAAAAAACTTAATAAAATTTAATAATAAAGTTTGACAACTTAAAAAATTTTATATAATATGAATTTAAAATGAAATCTATTTTATTGAAATTCTATATTTTTATCTCCTGCAAATAAACCCAAAACAACTTGTAATTAATACAAAAATATATTATCAAATGGTTGACAACAAAAATGATTAATGATATTCTAATGCAAGTTAAATTTAGATAAAAAAGCAAATTTTTTTGCATTGAAATTAAAAATAACGACAAAATAATATTTATAAAAATATAGAAGCAATTGCAAAAAATAATATACTTAAAAGGTTAAAATATGAAAAAAACATTACTTACTTTACTATCGTGCCTTATAATATCAATATTAGTATTTTCAGGTTGTACGCAGCCTTTAAAATATGACCCTTCAATAACTTCTAGTATGGCGGTTACTGGCGATGCTTTGAAATATTCTGAATATATCTATTTCGCAAACGCATTTAAGCCATATACAGATTTGCAAAAGGGCGATAACAATGTCGGCAATGTAAAAAATGAAGCGCTCTATCGTGTTAAACTTGTCAATGGCGAGATTGAAACAGATGAAGAAACATTGCTTCCTAAAAATGTGGAACTTGTAATTTCAAAAATTGCAGGCAGTGAGTGCAGTTTTATGTATAGCATTGGAAAGTATATATATTTTGCTTCGCCAAATGCGCATCAAGATATCGATGCAGCCACAAAATTCGAACTCACAACCTATTTTCGTGTTCAAACAGATGGCACTGGTTTGTCTGAAATTTACACCACAAAAAATCAAATTTCAAAACAAACAGTACTAAAAATTGATAACAAATTTTATCTCATTTTTCAAGACGGTAAATCAATTATAAAAATTGAACTTGGCGACGGTATCAGACATTCCGCAACAGCACTTGTTTCAGATATATTAGATGCAGTGTTTGCTGAAAAATACACCTCCGAAAATGATAGATTTATATATTATACAACCGAACTCAGTGAAGAAAACAAAAATCTTGGTAGAAGCGGAAATCGTCTTTATAAGGTTGATATTGTAAGCGGTGTTTCATCACAAATCACTTCGGTTTTTGATAGAACAATAATCCCAATTGCTGTAATAGACGGAAGTTTTTATTTCAAAATGGATGAAAGCGATACAAAAAATTATTACTATTCATATGAATCGGGGAGTTTTTCAACCCGTACCAAAATTTCTCAGCCAATTGATTTATTTGAAATAAAGCAATTTTTGGCAATGCGAGCAGATAGCAACAATAAAACATATTATATATATGCGGTTTCAACAGATAATATAAAAAAGACTTATTGCTTACAAAAAGGGAATATAGATTTCAGCAGCGAAAATCTTTTAATTGAAGGTGAAGTTAAAATTCTCTTTACGCACGGCGACTATGTATATTATTGTTCTGAGGGCGAAAACGAAAATAAAGGAATATTCAGAATTTCAATTATAGACAAAGAAATCCAAACAATTTATGATAAAGAGAATTTCAAATCAGCGAATATATCTTTTGATGGCAAATATATATATTTCTATGCTCAAACAGAATCAAATACAACAGGAATATATTATATGCATAGAGCGCCAATAAGAAATGCCGAAATTGGATTGCCGTGTAGTGCTGAACTCTTAGGAGTGTTGGATGATGAAGATATTCCAAAAGATGAAGAAAGTGATGAGACTGAACAAAATCAGGGCGAATAAAACACTATAAGAGAAAATTCAGTATAGAAAATTAACCGTAAAAAACAAATTTTTTAATATATGAAATGTAAAACAAACTCAAACATTTAAGAAATTCTTCAAATTTGAATATTAAATACAATCTAGATAATTTTATACGGAGGGGAAAATGTCGGGGAAAAAACCGGTTTATATAAGATGTCCTAGATGTGAATTGAATTATTGTTTAAAAAAAGATAAATTTTGTTCTATTTGTAAAGTCGAAATGAGTGGCAAGGCAGATGATTTGATTGATGATCTCGACCTTGAATTGTGTCCCATTTGCAAAACTAATTATATCCAGCCTGATGAAATTATGTGTGTTACTTGTCTTAAAGAAAGAAAATTGTCAAATGATGACACAGACATTGAACAAGAATGGGAAGACTATGTAAATAGGGATGAAGAAGACGATTTTATTATTGATGATGAAGAGACAGGCGAAATGGCTTCCGTTTCTGATTTAGACGATGATATTTTAGGTGCAGATTTAATTGATAGCGATCTTGAACTTTCAGATTTTGATGATGAAGATATTATCGGGGATGATGAAGATGATATTCCCATAGATGATGAAGATGATAGCGATGATTTTGAAGAAATTGATGATGACGATTTTGATGATGATGACGATGATGACGATGACGACGATGACGACGATGATGATTAAAAAAACTAAACTTTAATAAATAAAAAAGAAAAAACGCAAATGAGAATTTATTTGCGTTTTTCTTATAATTCCGCTTCCAAAACTGGCGTTATTTTCACATCTCCACATAACACGTCAAAATATGAAAATGTTTTTGAACTCATTTGACTTTGCAGTCTATTTTGATGTGGCTTTTTTCTTTGATTTTGTTGTTTGCTTTGGCTGGTATGCATTTTTTCTCGTATTGATTCCTTTTGGTTTAGTTGCTGACTTTGCGGAAAAGTTTCAACCGTAAAAACACTAGGATAAACTTTTATAATAACCGCAGTAAATGTGTCGATTTTGTTTCTGCCTTTATTTATCTCCATATTCACAGAATCACCTTTCAAATCGCTAATGCGTTTTTTGATGTCTTCCAGTGCGATGATATTTCTTTTCATGGTCGCCCCCTTAATGGATTATTGCCATAAATTAATTTTTCTAGTCATATTTTTAATTTGTAATTAATAAAATATAAAGAAATCAAGAAAGATCTTTGGTTTATAAATTTGGAGGGGTATATGTCATTTGAGAAAAGCAAATGTAATTTCATAAAAAAGACTAAATTAAGAGATGAACAAATTATGCTAGATAGTGTTATAAGCGGTACTGGTTCAGGAGACATAAAAAAAATTGTGTGGATAAACGCATATCCGCAAGTTGATACAACCGAAGCATTGACCAGGGAAATAAGCGTTTCAGGTAAGGCTGTAATTGAGATTGTTTTTTTAGATGAAGAAGATAAAATTTGTTCGGCTGAAAGTGCTCTTCCGTTTTTAACTAAATTTTTAAATGACAATGTAAAACCATCTACAAAGATAAATATAAATGCCGCAATGAGCGATATTAATTTTGATGAACGCAATGCAAAAATTTCAGCCGTTATAAATTTTTCAATAGATATAACAAACGTCGATGAAATAGAACTTCTCAACGGCGGTGATGAAAATATTTGTCTTAAAGAAGATGAGATTATATCTCAAAATTTGGTCAAAGATGATTGCATAACTTTCAACGAAGAATTGAAATTTGCAATTAACGAGTCGTTTGATAAAATATTATCAGTCAATTCGGATGTTGTGGTTAAAGATACCGATTGTCGCAATAACTTTTTCGTTGTGCAAGGTGAAATTATAACCAAAATTTTTTATGTCGTTTGCGGAGAAATTGACCAAATATGCTTTGTTACTTCAACAGAGAGTTTTAAACGTGAAATTGAAACACCAGCATTGTCAGATAAAGCACGTGTTGAAGTTGATGCGGTAATTAAAAAAGAAAATTTAAAATATGAAACAAATAATGATGAAAACACCTGCAATATTATTGTAAATGCTCCGATTACATTGTGTTTTAATGTTTACGATGAAATCAATGTTCCGTGTGCTACTGATTTATATTCATTAAGAAATAACCTCGACATTGTAACAGGTTCTTTCGAAAAAACAAATATTATTTCTCCACTATATCTTGAAAGCAGAGTTGAAGGAAGTATATCTCTTGGCGATAACGAGCCACGAATTGATAAAATGCTTGGATTTTCAAAAGGAAACTCGAAAATAACAAATCAATATATAAAAGATGGTGAATTTGTGTTGGAGGGCATTGTCGGTGTTGATATTATGTACTTAAACGATGAATTACAAAAGATTAATTGTGTAAGAAAAGAAATACCGTTTGTTGTTTATGAAAAAACCGATGCGCCGAAAGATTTTAGTATTTGTTCACGAATTGTATTGAGTGATGTCGAAGTTATTGCAAGACGTGGCAGAGAATTGTTTATTGATGCAAAAATTAAGGCCAATATCAGATTTTTTGGAAATGAAAAAGGCACAGCCATAACCGATGCTATAATGGGTGAACCATTGCCAATTAAAGAAGAGGCAATTGAAATATATTTTGCAAAAGCGGGCGATAACCTTTGGGAAATTGCAAAAGAATTAAGGACACAGCCTGATGTGATTATTGAACAAAATCCCGATTTTGTGAGTCCGCTTTTAGAAAACAAAAACATAATGATATATCATCAAAAAAATACAAATCCAACGTCAGCAATTTTAGGTAAAAAAACTTTTGATTATTAATTCTTTTTTAAAAAACAAGAGAAATAAATAAGGGATTGAAATAATTTAAAAAATACCTAATACAAAAACAAGGCCACTTTCTTAAGTGGTTTTGTTATATTTTTATTAAATTATTTTAAAAATATTGACTAATTTTACAAACAAAAATATTTCAAGCTAAATTTTCAGGATTTAAAGGAAGCAAACTTTCAATAATAAACTTTCCGTCCTTTCGTATTAAAGCATCATCGAAATACATTTCTCCACCGCCAAATTCAGACAATTGACAAAGAACCATATCCCAATGTATTGCTGATTTATTGCCGTTATAAGCCTCATCATAGCATCCGCCCGGTGTCAAATGTAATGAGCCACACATTTTTTCATCAAATAAAATATCCAGCAATGGTTTTGTAATGTATGGATTAACACCAATTGCAAACTCGCCAAAATACCTTGAACCTTCATCAGTGTCTAAAATGGAATTGAGCAATTCTGTGTTTGCTGTGCTTGTCGCCTTAAAAATTTTTCCATCTTTAACTTCAAGACAAACATTGTCGAAGCGTATGCCATTATAAAGAGTTGGTATGTTATATGTTATTTTTCCATTTACGCTATATCGAATTGGTCCTGTAAAGATTTCGCCATCAGGAATGTTCCTTTGTCCTGAACATTTAATTGCGGGTTGACCCTTTATTGAAAACGTTATATTTGTACCAGGAGAAACTATATTAATTTGATCTGTGTTTTGCATAAGCGAAACGAGATTATTCATTGCTTTATCCATTTTGCTATAATCAAGCGTGCAAACTTTAAAAAAAACATCTTGAAAAGATGGAGTGCTCATACCTGCTGCTTGTGCCATTGCTGGATTTGGCCATCTTAATATAACCCACTTTTTGCTGATACGTTCTTTAAAATGCACTGGTTCTGTATAGAATTTATTATTTAATTTAGATTTCTCTGACGGGACATCGCTGTTTTCAAAAATATTATTGCTTCCTCTTATGGAAATGTAGGCGTCCATATCTTTCATAACGGGCAACATATATTTTGTTTTTAGTTTAATATAAGATTCGGTTGAACCAATTAACAATTCACGTGAAATCAATTCTTCATAATTTAAAACAAAGGGGTGTCCGCCAGCATTTCTAATTTTTCTAATTAAACAATTAATAAAATTCGGGTCAGTGGACCACTGTTCAATTAAAACTTTATCGCCTGATTTCACTTCACATGAAAAATTGACCAAGACATCAGATAATTTTTCATAACTATCATATAAGTTCATATTTGTTAGTTTTTCCGATTTATCTGATTTTATTTATTTTCAGTGTTTTTATTTAAAGATAAAACCTTTTTTTCAATGATGTAAACCCTTCCCACCCGAATGTCTCCAATTTTGTTTGCTAAATAAATTCGCAAGGCAGAAATTTTTGCTAAACTTAAAAAAAATAAAAGGAAAAAGAAAACCGCAAACCAAAATATTAAAGGCAGTTTATAGATTCCACCTAAAATAATAGAGGTTGCAAGCAATATTGTAAAAATCAAAGTATAAATAACGAATTTTGGCTTATTTTTTCCATAACTTTTTTCCGTTAATTTTGTTCTAGGAACTTCAAAATCAATATATTTTATATTCATTTCAACCCAACGATTTGATTTTGTCAGTAACATAGGATTATTGATATTTTTCATAATAGAATGAGCGAAAGCACTGAAATATTGAACACCAATATCTCCGTCATAGAAATGAATGTCAAAAAAGAAACTGTAAGTGGCTTTTATTGTTTTATTAATAAATTTTGAAAAAATATTCTTTTTTTCTTTATTTTTAAACATAATTATATCACATTGAGATTGTTGCCGTTCTTCTAAAATTCTTGTTAAAAGGTTCGAGTCAATATTTTGTATGTCGTTTCGGATTAAAATAAAATCGCTTTCGTCAAATTCTTTTATTGAAGCATTAATCATAGATTCTTCTTTTGTTCCGTTCGGAAAAATAAATAAGGATATATTAAAATCAAAATGCTCTATTGGATTTTCTCCATTATCTATTATCTTTTTTTTGTCTATCTTTTTTTGTTGTTTTGTTGCATTTGGTTTAAGGGTTTCGAATTCATCAATAATTGAATTTCTTCGTTCGCAAAGTATTAATAAATTAAAAAAAGAACCGAAAGTTTTTTTCAATTCATCGGTTAAATCTTTTAAAATGATTTTTTTAGATGTCAAAGGCAAAATTATAGTAATCATAAATTTTTTCCTTACTATTATAGTTTTTTTAGTCGCAGGGCATGCCTTCCTTTTTCAAAATCTGTTGTTAAAAACATTTTTATGATTTTTATAGCCTGATTTTTGCTTAAATATCTTCCTGCAAGAACAAGAACGTTTGCATCATTATGTTTTCTTGCAAGTGCCGCAATTTCTGGCTTATGGCAAAGAGCAGCCCTTATATTAGGATT
The DNA here is from genome assembly GCA_002424095.1 of Christensenella sp. UBA5489. Classification (GTDB taxonomy): domain Bacteria; phylum Bacillota; class Clostridia; order Christensenellales; family UBA1242; genus UBA5489. The sequence goes on along the minus strand of DIPL01000017.1, from coordinate 38,440 downwards.
ACGATTACATGCGATGCTCATTCCAATGCCAGTCCCACAAATAATAATTCCAACGTTCTGCTTATGTTCCAACACTCTTTCACATCCAGCTTTTGCAAAGTCAGGATAGTCAGATGGTTCTGTTGAATATGCCCCAACATCAATGGTTGTGATATTTTCGCTGTTAAAAAAAGATTTAACTTGTTCTTTAAGCATAAATCCAGCATGGTCGCAAGCTAGAATAATCATAAAACTCTCCTTATAAATTATATTACAATCATTTTAGCATAATTTGCATATCAAAGTAAAACATTTTTTATAAATTATGAGAAATCAAAATAAAAACTAATTTTGTTAGATAAAATTATTCTTTTAAAAAAATCAAAAACCGCTATTAAAATAAGCGGTTATATAAAAAGTAATAATAAAGAAATATTTTGATTATGCGTAAATCTATCTAAAATTGATAAAATGCAAAAAAATCCACCTAAATGGCGGATTTTTATGTTTTTTAAGATTCTATTCCCCTGGTGTAACTGAAATAGTACCTTTATTGGCAATAGCAACAAAAATAAGCCAGATAGCGCTTAGTCCAATTAAAATGTAAACAACTTCACTCAATATAGAAATGCCTGCTATTGAGAGCATTATTCCAACTCCAAAAAGACCATCTAATAACACTACGATACCTGCAAGTACTAATATGATAAATGCCACCAAATTTGCTATTTTCATTTTCCCCTCCTTACAATAATTTGTGAAATAAAATTATTTTTATTCTGAAAACAAATTGTTTTTCATAAATCAACTTAAAATAAGCAAAGCATACAAAACTATGTTTGGAATAAATCAAACATATAGATAGAAAATTAAGTCAAAAAAACATTGTATGTGATTTTAAAATACAATCTGTATTAAGTGATTTAAACCACTAATGCAACCCTATCATACTTTAAAATCATTGTCAAACGATTTATTAAATATTTTATAAATATTTGGTTAAAAGTATTATTTCAATATAGTGCAATTAATTAAAATTAATATGTATAAATTTTTTAAAGCTGCACAATATAATAACATAGGGATTATAGTTCCTATACTTAAATAAGTCGATTGATTTTTATCATTTCGGGCTTATTTTAGTATACAAATTAATATAATTTATCAAAACAGTTTGCTTTTATCTTTAATTGTGATATTCTAAATCATATAAAAAAATTGATTATTCAAATAATAAATATTAAACGATAAGTTTACCTTAGGAGTAAACAGTGGAAAAAAAATTAAATATACTTATGCTTATGGATGCGTACTTGCCTTATGTTGATGGTGTTGTAACTTGCATGCATAATTATTGCCTAAACTTAAAAGAAAAAGGACATAATGTTGTTGCGTTAGTGCCCAACAATAAGAAATATGTTTTTAATGAACCTTATGAAATAATTCCAGTTAAAAGTTTTCATGTTCCTTTTTTAAATCTAAATTATCCGATACACAAATACCACCGTCGCCTTAAAGAAATTATAAAAGAGTATAATTTTGATATAATTCACGTTCACTCGCCTTTTAATGCGGCGAATTATGCGAGTTATATTGGAAAGTTTTTTAAAATTCCCGTAGTTGCAACTTACCATACTGATTTCAAATCAATTATGAAAAGTATTTTTAAATTGAATGCAATTGCGAATTCAATAGTTCGAAATCTTGGAAATAAGTTTAATAGAATGGAAGAAGTTTTCGTGTCCACTCCTTTGCTTGCGGATTATTTAAAAAAGGACTACGGATATAAAGGAAAAATTTCATATCTAAACTTTGGAACAAACGAAAAGCCAGTGAAAGATACATCTGGACTCATTTCAAAAGCAAATGAAAGATTCGGCATTTCGTCAAAGGAAACAGTTTTTTTAACCGTTGGAAGAGTCATAAAATTAAAAAGAATAGATATGTCTTTAAATGCTTTGAAAGTTTTAAAAGAAAAGGGCTATAAATTCAAGTTTTTTATTGTTGGAACAGGAAGCGATTTAATGTATTTTAAAAAATATGCTAAACGGCTTGGTTTCAGTAATGAAGAAATTATTTTTACAGGCTTTTTAAGCGAAGAAGATAGAATGTTGATTTACGCACGTGCGGATATGTTTTTATTTCCATCTTTATTTGATACTTTCGGTTTAGTCAAAATGGAAGCCGCTTGTTATAAGGTGCCAAGTGTAATGATAGAAAACTCCAACTCTGCTTTTGGAACAACTGATAATGTAAATGCCATTTTAAGTCAGGACAGCACGGAAGATTTTGCAAATAGAATTATGCATTATATAAATTATAAAGATGAACTTAAAAAAATAGGAAAAAATGCTCAAAAAGACTTATATTTGAATTGGAGCAGTGCAACCGATGAATTGCTTGAAGCATATGAGCGAATAATTATAGATTATAAACAGCGTGAACATTTATCTTAATTTTTATTTGAATTTTATTAGAATTCTAAAATTATGCTATAAGATTTCGCATTAAACCTTAATTTTGGCACATAATAAGGAAAAGGAAACTTTATGGCACAGTCTTATAAATCGACAATTGCATTCGGTGTTGTTTATATTCCTATAACACTTCACGCTTGTGTAAAAAGTAAGAATATAAGTTTTAATACCTTATATAAAAAAACAGGAGAACGTATAAGATATAAAAAAACTTGTGAAAATTGTCCACCTGATGTAAGTGCGGAAGAAATTGTCAAAGGCTATCAATATGAAAAAGATAAATATGTCATTATAACAAATGAAGAATTAAACGGTTTAAAAAACAAGCGTGATAAAAGCATTGAAATTTTGGAATTCGTTGATTTAAAACAAATTGACCCTATTTATTTTAATAAAAGTTATTATGTTAAGCCAAGTGGAGCAGAAAATGCTTATAATTTAATTTTTAAAGCAATTGAAACAGAAAATAAGGTTGGCATTGCAAAAACTGTGTTAGGAACGAAAGAACAACTTGTTGCACTTCGTGTGATAAATGGTCAAATGGTTTTATATACGCTTTATTTTTACGACGAGATTCAAGTTAATCCTATAAAAAATCAAGATGTCAAAGTGGATGAGAAAGAATTAAAACTTGCAAAAACAATCATTGATAATATGACGGCTGAATTTAATCCTGAGAAATATAAAAACGAATATCGTGAAAAAATAATGAGTGCAATTCAGGATAAACTTAATGGTAAAAAACTTAAAAGCGAAGAAGCAGTTGTGCAACCGCATAATGTTATCAATATAATGGACGCACTTAAACGTTCAGTTGAAAAAACAAAATCTGCGAAATCGTCAAACCGTCAAAAATCTGCAAAAGTGAAAAAAAATTCAGCAAGTTAAAAAACAGCGAATTCAAATTAAATCAATAGAATTATACTTAAAATTAAAATAACAAATTTTTGGAAACAGCATTTTAAGCAAAAAAGGCATTAATTTTAATGCCATTTTTCTAATACTTATTTTGTTAAAGTTCATTAAACTTTAATGGATTTTTGATTTTAAAACTTTTTGAATATTTTTCTTAATAACAAAAGCGTCTATGACAAGGTACTCTCTTGCAGCAGCAAAATTTCCTAACGGAACAAACTTTGCAAAAACAAACAGGTCTTGAAAAATAATTACACGGTTTTCTCCAATCCCATCTATGTTTACCCCATTGTCCGCCACCGTATTTTCCGAACTTGTTAAAATCGTGGTATTTTTTATCAAATCCGCCGTCATATTCGTAATAGTCTTTTTCGCCGTCCCAGCGGTTATCAAAATCGTAAGATTCGCCCCTGAAACTGTCAGAGCCTTTACTGTAACTTCCGCCATTTGACTTGTCAAATATAAAATTTGAATGACTTATTGGATAGGATTTTTGTGGCGCACTGTATACGTCTTTTTTAAAATTTTTCTTCATTTTTTCCTCGCTTAAATTCTATTTTCTAAAACTTCTTATCTCTTTTTATTTCATTTTGTTCACCCCGCTTTATAAAGATTTTTTAAGTATGGATTTATAGAATTAAAGCATTCAAAGTTTATTAAGTTTATTTCATTTAACGACATTATTTCATTATCATATTATGTTGGTTTCATTAATAAAGTTAATAAATCATTTAATATATTAAAAAAACAAAAAACGTAAATTATGTTTTACGTTTTTATTTTTATAAATCAGATTGAATGTTATTATTAAAATCCACGCAAGAAAGCATTTGGAATAAATTGCTGTAATATTTTTAAAGCAGTATTATAATCAAGGCGTGGTTGTGCATTTTGCCCGATTGCACTGTTATAATTAATTTGTGTTATAACTGACGTGGTTGCGGGCATTGCTATTAACTGGCACATTTGGCTTAAATGTTCGGGCGTGTTGTATTTTTGTAAATAAAAATTCTTACATCCTTTTACGAGTTTTGAAATTTCATAAATATCATCCAACGAAATTTCAGGCGAAAAAGTTGTGCGGAATTCATAATCAATATTGCAGTTTTTTAAAATTTCAATACTTTCCTTAACTTTTGTTTCATAAAATTGTGGAATTCCCTTAATACAAATTGTTTTAGTATAATTTTTTATACTGTTTTTAATATCCATAGCAACATAATCTAAAATATTTTCATCCAATAAATTTTTCAAAATTTGTGGATTTGAACCGTTTGTGTCTAACTTAACTTTAAATCCTAAATCTTTAATTCGCTTAATTACATCACTTAAATCTGTTTGTAAGGTTGGTTCGCCACCAGAAATAACAACACCTTCCAAAAAATCACGGCGACTTTCTAAGAACTTAAATATTTTTTCGATATCATATTTTGAATCCGTGCATTTAATTAAATCTGCGTTATGACAATACCAACAATTAAAGTTGCAACCGCAAGTAAAAATCACGGCACTCAAAGTCCGAGGAAAGTCAACAAAAGACTGCTTTAAAAATCCACCTATTTTCATAAAATTGCAGTTCCTATATTAAGAGAAATTGATTATGCGTAAATTTTAAAGAGCATCAGTATCTATAACATATTTTTTCCTGAGTGAATATTCTTCTCTTTTACATTCGTTAAAGTTATCTACAACACGCAAATATCCAACTGCGCGAGACCAAACTTCTGTTTTCTTTTTGCATTGCGGGCAAGTGAAATGTTCGCCAGAGATATAACCGTGTTCAGAGCAAATGGAAAATGTTGGAGTTAGTGAAATATATGGCATTTTCGAGTTTTCAAAGATTTTTTTGATAAGTTTTTTGCAAACTTCAATATCCTCAATTCGTTCACCTAAATAAAAATGCAAAACTGTTCCGCCTGTGTAAAGTGATTGCAATTCATCTTGTAATTTAACGGTTTTGAATATGTCATCAGTAAATTCAATCGGAAGTTGCGTACTGTTCGTATAAAAAACTTGTTCTTTGCCTGCTGTTATAATGTCGGGAAAGCGTTTCTTATCAAGTTTCGCAAGTCGAGCGGTTGCCCCTTCGGCAGGTGTTGCTTCTAAGTTATATATATTTCCAGTTTCTTCCTGATATTGTTGCATTTTCTCTCTTAGAAAGTGCATTGTGCGAAGTGCGAAATTTTTGCCTTTTTGCGTCGCCATATTTTCATCTTTGCCGAAAAGGTTTAAAATTGCTTCATTCATTCCGAGAATTCCAATTGTACTGAAATGATTCGCCCATAATTTTCCAGTTTTTTCTTTAACTGACCTTAAATAGAAAGAGCAATACGGATAAAGTCCGTTGTCAGACTGTGCTTCAACAACTTTGCGTTTTATTTCAAGACTTGTCTTTGCAACATCAGAAAGTTTTCCAAGTCTTGTAAAAAATTCTTCTTCCGTGGTTGAAAGATGTGCAATACGTGGCAAGTTAAGCGTTACAACGCCAATTGAGCCTGTCAACGGATTTGAGCCAAAAAGCCCGCCGCCACGTTTTCTCAATTCTTTTACATTAAGTCTTAATCTACAACACATTGAAACTGCATCTTCGGGAGATAAATCTGAATTAATATAATTTGCAAAGTAAGGGATTCCATATTTACAAGTTATTTTCATTATGTCATTCATAATATCGCTATCCCAATCGGTATCTTTTGTTATGTTGATTGTTGGGATAGGAAACGTGAAAACACGACCATTTGCATCGCCTTCGTACATAACTTCGCAAAATGCTTTATTAAACATATCCATTTCTTTTTGATAATCGCCGTAGCAAGTATCTTGCGGAATACCACCAATTATTACAGGTTCATTCGCAAGAGTCTTTGGCGGTTTTAAGTCAAGTGTTATATTACTAAATGGTGTTTGAAAACCAACTCTTGTAGATATATTAATATTAAAAACGAACTCTTGTAAACACTGTTTGACTTGTTTGTATGTAAGTTTATCGGCACGAATGAACGGAGCACAATATGTATCAAAACTGCTCCATGCTTGTGCGCCCGCAGTTTCGTTTTGAAGTGTGAAAGTTAAATTTGTAACGTGTCCTAAGAATGAACGTAAATGTTTTGCCGGACTTGAATGAATTTTGCCAGCCACGCCGGAAAATCCATCAACCAAAGCAGCTCTTAAATCCCAACCAACACAGTACGCACCTAAAAATCCAAGGTCGTGAATATGCATTGCTCCGTTTATATGTGCTTCTCTAACTTCGGGAGGATATATAGCACTCAGCCAGTATTTTTGCGTGAAAGCCTCACGAACATAGTTATTTAAACCTGCAACGCTTCTTTGCATATTTGAATTTTCTTTGATTGACCAATCTCGTTCACGGAGATAGTCATCAAAAAGTTCAATAGTTGCGCCAATGAGTGCATTTTTATCTCTTATTTTATTTCGACTTTCTCTATATAAAATAAACGCTTTTGCAACACGGGCATGTCTATTTTCAATCAGCACTTTTTCGACAATATTTTGAATTTCCTCAACAGTTGGAGTGCTTGATTTATAATTTTTTTCGATAATTTCTTCCACTTGTTTTGCCAGATTTTCGGCAGTGATTTTATCATTGCCCCCACATGCCTGTGCTGCTTTAAAGATTGCATTTGTAATTTTTTCCATATTATAAGGTTGCAAACTTCCATCACGCTTGTATACATTTAAAGTACTCATTTTAATCCCCCAAAATTTTATTTTACCATCTATTAAACTTGTCCATTACTTAATGATGATGTGAATTCATTATATCAAACACAATATATTGAGTCAACTGAAAAAATAGCGCTATATGTGGAAATTTTTATTTTTGTTTAAATGTTACAATCTTTTATAAAATTAAGTTTATTCCTTAAAATTGTAATAAAATAAAAAATGCTTTTAAGCACTTAATATTTTTTTGTTTTAATTTTTAGCGGGTTATTTATAAAGTCCGTCTTTTAAATGGTTGCGGGAGCAGGATTTGAACCTGCGACCTTTGGGTTATGAGCCCAACGA
>DIPL01000017.1:0-30971 GCA_002424095.1 Christensenella sp. UBA5489 | reverse complement strand
GGTTATGAGCCCAACGAGCTACCGAGCTGCTCTATCCCGCGACATATTTTCTTCGAATTTTAATTTTTTGTGAAATCACTAAATTATTAACTCTAAAATTAGTTTAGCATTTAAAAAATAATATGTCAATGCTTTTTCTTTAAAAAATTATAAATAAAAAAAGAATAGTGATTAAATTGTCAAATTTTTACATAAAATCTTTTATTCTTTTTAGTTAAATTAACTTAAAAATGCTATTCTGCAAAGCCTAAACTTATCAAAATTGCTCTATTTATTTCTTTCATTTTTCCAATATCAAGCATTGAAACTTTTTGTTTAAGTCTAGTTTTATCAATCGTTCGTATTTGTTCCAGTAACACTACTGAATCTTTTGGGAGAGAATAGTTCTCGGAAGAAAGCTCAATATGTGTTGGTATGCGTGCCTTATTGATTTGGCTTGTTATAGCTGCAACAATTACTGTCGGCGAATATTTATTGCCGACGTTATTTTGCAAAACAACAATTGGTCGAACTCCGCCTTGCTCACTCCCGACAACCGGAGATAAGTCTGCGTAATATATTTCGCCACGCTTAATCTCATCCATTAAGTTCCTCTTCATATTTAATTAAATTGTCTAAATCGGGTTCACAAAAACCTTTTTCTATTGTCATATTATGCTTTTGGCTCAGAAAACTGTTAAAATCAGAGATGTTAGTATTGCCATTTTCCAAAAATTTGCGAATTGTAAATTCTTGCAATTCGCCGTTAGTCTTTTCAAAAGACATAATACTTTTTGACAAGTCAATATTAATTTTTTTTAAAAAACTACTCATAATATTCTCCATAATATTAAAATTTTAAACATATTTGCATTAATCTTTATTGTTGAATTGCGTTTATTTTATGTGTTAATGTAAGAAATATGTAATAATTATTAAAAATTTTGTAAAAAAATATAAAAATAATAGACTTTGAATAAAATCTTTGTTATTCTTAAATTAAAGAAATTACAAAAACCGAATAAAAGTTTATTATATATAAATAATAAAATAGATATACAATTTTGTCAATAATGGTTTGAAATAAATAATTAGTTTTTTAAAGTTTTTTTCAAATAAATGATGTCATATACGAATTAAAATTTAAGGAAAAGTAATGAGTATTAAGTCTGAAAAATTATACAATATTACGAAAATTATTATTATAATTTTTCTTTTTCCCTCAATTATTGCTGGTCTTTTTAATTCTTTTGTTTTAATAAGCACTAAGGCAAATGGCGGAGTTCCTTCTTTTTTTAATTTACGAGTTGTTAAAATCCCCAACAACAATTTTTATGACGTAAATTCTGGAAAGTTTATGGCTGGTGAACATTGTCCCTTTTCTAATGTCAGTCAATACGATTATAACCCTGGCGATATAATTGCTTATTATAAATATAGCGAACAAAATGGTAACACAATAATTATTAGAGATTGGAACTTTGAAGGTAATGAGAATTCAAGCGAAGTTTTGTCTGGTTCTCAAACTTCAAGTGCTTTTTATCCTATATCAAACACTTTAAATGCAGAAAACTCACAGAGTGTCACAGAGGAAAATACTATAACTTTAAGTTTTGCCGAACAGACTTCGGACATCACCCCCGATGTTTTGCTTGGAAAAATTGCCAAGGTTGGCATAGCATTTGATGAAAGAAATGTCGGGTATGTTTGCTTTTCTTTGTATAGCGATTCGACCGATACAGTTGATGAAAATTTGATTTTGGCAATGGATGTGGTTGGAAAATCAACAGAACTTTCGAATTTTTTTATTAATGTAATGGTGTTTTGTTCTACAACGTTCAGTTTGCTTATTCTTTTAATTCCTTGTGTATTGCTTATAATTTTGAATATTATAAATATAACTGCTAAGAAAATTACAGAAAAAGAAGAACATCAGGAAACAAAAAGAATGTTAATTAAACAATCAAAACAACTTGAAGGAAGTCCTGTTAATCAGCAACAGGGTGCTGTAAAAAGAGAGAATGCAAAAGACACTTCTGGTTTGGAAAAAACGCTTGAACAGGAAAGCCGTCAAGATATCTTAAAAATAGTTAGAGAAAATGAAATTAGAAATAAAGAATTAGAGAAATTGAAAAATGAAAAAGATTTTGATGATGATTAATTAAAAAATAATTCACATTGATTAAAAAAACTGTCGTAAACTTACGGCATTTTTTTATTTGTTTTATTTCTCTAATTTAGAATGAAACTTAAATTATATTGTTTTAAAATGGTAATTCATTAAAAAAAACTTTATGATTGTTATTGTATTTTTGTAACTTTTCACAACTTATCTTGAACCTCCATAAAATGTATTAAGTGGAGAAAAATTTACAGATGGAAAAGTTACATATCAAAGGTGGGAATAAGCTTTATGGAACTGTAAAAATAGGATGCGCAAAAAATGCCTATCTTCCAATTTTGGCAGGCGCTATTTTATGCAGTGGAAAAGTTAAGTTAAATAATTACCCTTCGTATAAAGATATAATTAATATGACCTATATTCTTGAAAACTTAGGTGCAAAGAAAAAACTGATTGATGACTGTATCGAACTCGATATGTCAGATTTGAAAAATTATGAAATTCCAAGTAACCTTGCAATGTTGACAAGGTCTTCTATTTTTAGTTTAGGAGCAATTTTAGGGCGTTTTAAAAAAGCACGAGTTGCTTATCCTGGTGGTTGCGACATTGGAACTCGCCCAATTGATTTGCACTTAAAAGGGTTGCGGGCGCTTAATGTTAAAGTAAGCGACAAAAGAGGATATATTAACTGCGATGGTTCAAATATGAAAGGTGGAACCATTCATCTTGATTTTCCAAGCGTTGGTGCAACTGAAAATATTATGATGGCGGGCGTGCTTACAAAAGGTGTAACCAAAATTATAAACGGAGCAAAAGAACCCGAAGTTGTTGATTTACAAAATTTTTTAAATAAAGCAGGGGCAAAAATTAAAGGAGCGGGAACAAATGTCATCACAATTCACGGTGTCGATGCACTGAAAAGCGTGGAATACACGCCAATAAGCGACAGAATTATAACAGGAACCTATATTCTTGCCTGTATGATTTGCGGTGGCGAAATCATCCTAGAAAACGCTAATTTATCACATTTAGAGGCTTTAACAAGTAAGTTGCACGACAATACTTGTAAAATATGGCAAAAAAATGATAAGGTGATTGTGAGTTCAAGCGAAAATGTACATAAAGCAATAACGAAAATTGAAACAATGCCTTATCCTGGATTTCCAACAGACTTGCAACCACAAACTGTGGCAATGCTTTCGATTTGCAAAGGAACTTCGGTGGTAATTGAAAACTTATTTGAAACAAGGTTTAAGTATACAAATGAACTTATAAAAATGGGTGCTGATATTATAATTAAAGATAGAAGTGCAATTATAAAAGGCGTCGAGAAACTCTATGGCGCAGATGTCTATGCCACAGATTTACGTGGCGGTGCTGGCCTTATTTTAGCGGCATTACGTGCAGATGGCGACACTACAATAGGAAACATATATCAAATTGAACGTGGTTATGAAAACCTAGAACAAAATTTAGCCAATTTAGGTGTTGACATTAAGAGAATTTCAGTGTAAATATATTACAAGGTAGAAAAATAAAAATTTTCAAATAAGTAGATTTTTCTATTTATTTTTATTAATATATAGATAGAATTCAAGAAATAGAGAATAAAGCACAAAAGGAAAACATATGAAAAAGTTTATAATTTGGGCAGTTTCAATTTTGTCATTTATAGGCGTTTGTGCAATTCTTTGTTTTACTCTTTTTGCATTAAATGCTGTTTTTGTTGATTTCAAAAGTTCGCCTTTCTTATATAATGAAGAAAATCATCAAGAAATTATAGAGTCTGGCGAGTTTTCAAGTGGGGCTTCTGTTTTTTTTATAAATAAAAAAATAAATCAGGAAAAGATTGAAAAAACATATCCTTATATTAAAGTAATTAATATAGAAACGATTTTTCCGAATAAAATGGTAGTGCATTGCATTGAAAGAGAAGAGCTTTTTGCAGTTAATTTTGAACAATCTAAATATTACATATGCGATGAGGATTTTAAGATTTTAAGAATTTTAGACATTGGAGATGACAATGCTTTATATGAAAGCACGCAAAATTCACCTATTTTAGTGGAGGGGTGTGGAGAAATTGATACATCATTAAATGCTGGCGATTTTTTAAATTTAGAGCCCGAATTTGAAAAAGTTTTAAAAAAACTTTCGCCTGCATTTAAACTCAATAATAGAACTTGTGCTGAACAAAAAGCAATTATTAAAAACGTTGAATTACTAATGTATGCCAGTATTAAATATGATGACTATACAGTGGCATTGAAATTAATAGATTTTTTAGATTTTGAAACAACAATCGTTGATGCATCTGATTTTTTAGAACTTAAAATAAATTTATTTCTCGCTGTCAATGCTGAAATTCTCGATGCGGATAAAGAGAATAGCGAACTTACCATATACCAAAAACTTTCAGGCGAATTTGTTGCGCATAAAAATATTAAGAATTAAAATTGTTGAAATTTGTTGACAAATATAATACTAATGGTATAATTATAAAGAAAAATAAATATTTATGCAATGCGGAGAGAGAATATGTCAAAGAATGTCGCGTTTGTTTTGGATATAGGTTCTTCAAAAATTACGGCTCTTGCCGGCGGCGCAGGCATTAATGATAATTTTCTTATCTTCGGAAGAAGTAGCATACCTTATTCTGGTTTTTCAGACGGAAGTTTTTTTGAAGAAGAAAAATTGGAAGAAAAAATCAGTCAAGCAATTGAAGATGTTGAACTTGCATCAAATATTTCAACAAAAAAAATCACACTTGCCGTTCCATCTGAATTTTGTATAAGTAAAAATAAAAAAATTACCATAGATTTTAATACACTAAAAAGATTAACAGAGGATTTTGTAAAGCAAATATGCGCAAAAGCCTGTGAAGAAATTGATGGGCAAACTTTAATTGGCGTTTATCCGATTTATTGCATTTTAGATGACGGAAATAAAATTACAGATTTAAAGTATAGCCCTAAAACCACAAAACTTTTTTGTTTTTTTAATGCAATTTACGCAGACAGCAATTTTGTTACAAAGATGAACGAAATTCTTTCATTACTCGGAATTCAAAAAGTTCATTATGTTTGTTCGATATATTGTGAAACACAATATCTTATAAATCCTGAAAAAATTGCAGGAAACACACTGCTCATTGATATTGGTTATCTAACAACTGGTGTAGCAGTTGCCAAAAACAAAGGACTTCTAAAACTCAATTCATTCTCGCTTGGTGGCGGACATATTATGGGTGATTTAGCACAATGCTTAAATATTCCAATCAAGCAGGCTGAAAATTTAAAAAGAAAAATTGTTGTTTCGGTAAGGCCGTCGGCTTCCGATATGTATGAAATTGAAGATACCGAACCTAAAAAAGTTTATGCTAATGTTGCAAATCAAATTGTCTCAGAGAGACTTGATATGTTTGCTACGTTTATTTCAAAATGTATAAAACCGTGCTTTGAAAAAGGGACTATATTGTCGGCTTTTCTCACAGGTGGCGGAATTTCCTACATAAAGGGTGCAAGAGAATATTTATCAGGAAGACTTGGAGTGAATTTAGAGTTAGCCGAACCAGCACAAGTGCCATTTGATAGACCGATTTTTTCATCAGAAATTTCAGTTTTAGACTATGCTTTAAAACAATTTGAAAAAAAACATAAAGGAATACTTGCAAAAATACTGAATTAATATTATACTATAAATACAATTTAATAAAAGTTTAAATTTTAATTAATAAAATTCACTGCGTTTTCTGAATTTATTAAGAATAAAAAAAAGCATTTAAAACTAATCAAAATTCTATAAAATTGAGGAGAAAAATGTATAACAATACAAATATTGGTCCTGTTGCCAACATAAAAGTTATAGGCATTGGCGGAGGCGGAAATAATGCTGTGAACCGTATGATAAACGCAAACATCACAAGTGCAAATTATGTCGCAATCAACACCGACAAACAAGACTTGCTTATGAGTAATGCGGAACAGCGTTTGCAGATAGGGGAGAAAATAACACGTGGACTCGGGGCAGGTGCTGAGCCTGATGTTGGCTTTAAGGCAGCAGAAGAAAGCAAGGCAAGCATAAGTGAAATCTTAAAAGATACTGATTTAGTTTTTATAACTGCTGGTATGGGCGGCGGAACTGGAACTGGTGCAGCGCCAGTTGTTGCACAACTTGCCAAAGAAATGGGAATCTTGACTATTGCAGTTGTAACAAAGCCATTCAGTTTTGAAGGTCGAAAACGCACAGAAAACGCCGAACTTGGTCTTGAAAATCTTAAAAAATATGTAGATACACTTGTCGTAATTCCAAACGATAAACTTTTTCAACTTGTACCAAAAGGAACGCCAATTGTAGAAGCATTTATGTATGCGGATGATGTTTTGCGTCAAGGAATTCAGGGAATTTCAGATTTAATTGTAACACCAGGACTTATTAACCTTGACTTTGCCGATGTTCGCTCTGTTATGAAAAATAAAGGGCTTGCTCATATGGGCGTTGGATTCGGTAAGGGCGAAAATAAAACAATTGAAGCAGTGCGTCAAGCAGTTTCTAGTCCTTTGCTTGAAACCTCAATTGAGGGTGCAACAGGTGTGCTTTTGAATGTTAAAGGTGGACTTGATTTGCCACTTGACCAAGTTTATGAAGCCGCTGACCTTGTTAAACAAGTTGTCGATTCTTCTTGCAACATAATTTTTGGTTCAGGAATTGATAAAGATATGGAAGATTCAGTAGAAATAACTGTGATTGCAACTGGATTTATTAATCCAACTGAGCAAAATGAAAAAGAAAACTTATCAAAAGTTAAAGAAGAAGTTGAAGCGTTTAATAATTTCAACACAAAAAGTATGTTTGGTAATTCATTTGCATTCGGTAATCAACAAAATAAAAAAGAAGAAGATATTGAAGTCTCCAACGTTGAAAACAGTTCTAGGCTAAAAATCGACGATGCAGATATTCCCCCTTTCTTAAAAAAATTAAGAAAAGACCGCTCAAATTAAGTAAATTAAATTGATTTTAGTTTTATAATTTTTTAATAAAGATTGGCGAAAACCGTATGGCAGGTACGGTTTTTACTGGTGCAACAAAAGTTTCTCCTGTTTGAAAATTGACGAAAGTTCTTTCATTTCTTTGTTTTGTATATAATTTTAAGAATCCGGTAAGATTAATGACTTCGCCTTTTCTTAATGCATCAAGCACAACGGTTTCAAGACCATCAAGCACACGTTCAACGGTGACTTTTGGAATATTTGTGTTTTTTGAAATTGTTTTTATAATCAATTTTTTATTCATTTTATTGTTCCTTTAATAAAAATAAGATTTATAATTTTTTGTCGATTTTTAAATTATTATTTTTTTTCAGCCCTAATTTTTCCAAATCTATGATACCGAACAAAAATAGTGGTATAATGTAAAAAATTATTCCTGTTATCGCTATTAATGATAATTTTGTCCAAAAATTTACGATAAATACATTAATTTCATAAAAAAATATTGATGAAATCAAAATTGATAAAAGAGTTACGGTAAAGAATTTAAAATCTAAACAAAATTTAAATTTCTTTTTTATTAAGAACAAACTTATTGACGCAGAAAGTGCATAAAAAATTAAATTTGCGAGCGCTACGCCATAGATATTTATATTCGGATTACGCACTAAAATAAGCGTTAAAATAATTTTCACAATTGCACAAAGCACAAGAATAAAAATCGGCATTTTTTCTTTTCCGAAACTTTGAAAAATTGCGATTGAAACTTGAAGAACACTGATAAAAAGAATTTCCATAGCAGAAATTTTTAGCAATGTAGATGCAATATTAAGCATTTGCGGTGAAACCACTCCGTATAAAATTTGCATAATTAAGTCTGAAAAAATTATAAAAACCACAATACAAGGCAACGCAATAATCCAAATTGTCTTAAAAATTTCTTTCATTTTTTCATTTACTTCGGTGCTTTTTTTCTTTGAAATTAAAAAAGTTAAAGACGGCAAAAGCGACATAGAAAGTGCCATTGAAATAATAATGGGAAAGTTTATAAGCGAGTTTACAAGCCCACTTTGCAGACCGTAGAGTGCTGTTGAAATTTGTTCGGAAAAATTCAAATTTAAAAGATTGATGACAACAAAACTATCAAAAGTCATAATAAATGGAATAATAAGGCAAGAAATTGTAATTGATAAATTTATTTTCGCAAAAGAAAGATTACTTCCATTTTCTTTGGCGGACGTTTTTGATTTTTTTTCAATATGTAAAAATTCTTGCTGTTTAAAGTTTGATTTTTTAAATAACAGAAATTTAATCAAAAGGTAAAAAAAAGCGACTGCTTCGGCGATACCAATTCCAAGAAATGCCCCCGCAACACCGAATTCAATGCCTTTTTTAGTGAATATTATGGCGAAAAAAAGTCCGAGCAGAACTTTAAAAAATTGTTCTAACATTTGTGAGACGGCGGTTGGAATCATATTTGAATGACCTTGAAAAAATCCACGGAACGGAGAGAGTAGGCTTGCGAAAACCAAAGCAATAACCATAATTCGATAGCCTGTTGCGGCGGAAGCATTACCTTGCAGAACGGCAATTTTGTCAGCAAGAAAGAAAAAAACTATGGAAAATAATATGCTAAAAAACAGACAATAAAAAAAACCTTTAAAAAAAATCTTTTTTATATTTCCATTTTTTTCTGCACGAGCTCTTGCGATGAGAAGCGATAAAGTTGCACTTACACCGCTTGAACAAATTATAAGTGCAAGTGAAAAGACAGGGAAAATCATTTGATAAACGCCAATACCTTCGGCACCGAGAATATTTGAAAGAGGTATACGATACAGTGCACCAAGAATTTTGACAATAATCCCTGCAATAACTAAAATAACCGTGCCTTTAAGAATTTCGTTTTTCATATGATAATAGTTTTTGATTTTAATTGCTTTTGTATACGAAAATATTTTTCAATTAATTATTCTTAATACTTCTAATGAAACTAAAAATTCTTAAAAATCACATATTGTAATTAAAGAAAAATCTCATTATGATAAAGATAAATATTAAATATTAAAATAATTTCTTGCAAAAATTTTCAACATATGATATACTTGCGAAGTTAAGTGTTTATTTCACTTTTTCCTTGTATTCCTTAAATTAAGAGGAATGCCGAAAAATAAAGACCAAAAGGAGGTAACATGAAAAAATACGAACTTTTATATATCATTTCAACAAATGCAAACGAAACTCAGCGTGAAGCGATAATTGAAAAATTTAAAAAGTTTATCGAGGATAGAAAAGGTATTATTTCAGGAATTGACAAATGGGGCATAAAAAAACTTGCCTATCCGATAAAATTTAAAAACGAAGGTTTTTACGTGTTGATGAATTTCGAAGCAGAGCCGTCAGTTATAAAAGAGATGGACAGCGCAATGAATATAACAGAAAACGTTGTAAGAAAAATGTTTGTCGCAAAAGAATGAGAATTTAATTCAAGAATAAGAAATTGTTATAAACAAGGAGTAAAAAATGAATAAAGCAGTTTTAATCGGAAATTTAACCAAAGATCCCGAACTTACAACAACACAAAGCGGCACACCAGTATGTAAATTTTCGCTTGCAATTAACAGAAAGTTTCTAAATTCAAGCGGCGAAAGAGATACTGATTTTTTAAACATAGTAGTATGGCGTGGTGCTGAAAATTGTCATAAATATTTAAAAAAAGGCAGCAAATGTGGAGTTCTCGGGATGATACAAACTCGCTCCTATGAAGCACAGGATGGCACACGCAAATATATAACCGAAATTGTGGCAGATGAAGTTGAATTTTTAAGTCCGAGAAATCAAGTCGGCGGTGAAAGTTTCCAAAATAATGCACCGCAACCTCAAAAACAAAATCAATCTGTAAGCGAACTTGAACCTATTGATGATGACAGTTTGCCATTTTAATTTTGTTGTATTTAATTAAAATACAATAGAAATTTTAAAAATAAATATAAAATTCATAAAAGGAGAATTAAATGTCGGAAGATATTAAAAAAAAGCCTTTAAAAGTTGATGAGAAAATTGATGAAACCGACAAGGCGAAAAAAAGCGAACCAGCAACTGTGAAAACTGAGAAAATTGAAAAGACGGCAAAAACAGAAGTTGAAAAGCCGAAAAATATAGAAAAAAACGCAGAACCAAAGGAAAGAGTAAAAAGAGTAGAAAAATTCGAACAGCCGAAAAGAGATATGAAAGGCGAGCAAAAAGGTGAGCCTAGAGAAGGGTTTAAAAGATTTAAAAAAATGGGCAAAAAAAGAGTATGTAACTTTTGCGTAGAAAAAGCGAAGTCAATTGATTATAAAGATACAGCAAAACTTAAACATTATGTAACCGAAAAGGGGAAAATTTTGCCACGTCGTCAAACAGGAACATGCTCAAAGCATCAACGTGCGCTTGCTATGGCAATAAAAAGAGCGAGAATTATGGCACTTTTGCCGTTTAAAGCCGATTAGTTAATATTTACTTAAATCAATTTTTATAATAAAAATGCTAAAAATATAAAGTTTTAGCATTTTTTTAATTTTATTAAACAGCAAAAACCAAAAATTCTTTTTTAAAAAGGATTGTCATTTCAATTCGTTAAAGTGAATTGAAATTAAGAAAACAGCAATATTTGCAAGAGAGAATAATTTATTTTTTTAATATCAATGTTTTTTTCTTATATAAAAAAACACATGAAAGTTTCTTCCAATGTGTTTCTTTTTTGTTATTTTTTAAACAATTTGTCTTTTCCAATATTTCTAAATGTTTATTATTGAATCATTTAACCAAATTACATTTCAAACTCTATATTTTATACAATGAATTTTGAAGCCAAGTTTGCAATAGGGACCAACATTCTCTTATACAAATGAAACAATTTTATTTTTGTCAAATATTTTAAATTAACGCTCATGTTTTTCTTTAAATTCTTTCGAAGTTCTCTTGATTTATACTTATCTCTCAGTGTATAATATAAAATTTCAAGATTAATAAGACAATATAGTCCACGTGCATGCTCTAAAACTTGTGGCATATTTTTTTTGCAATCTTTAATTATATATTCCATTGTTTTTAGTGCAGTAAGTTTTCCAGTATTAAATTTGCCTTTTGTGCTCCCAGTCGGATTTCTAATGTAGTGATATAAAATTCGATTTGAATAAACGCAAGGTTTTTCGCACTTTTTTAAATAATTATAAACAAACGGTAAATCTTCAATGTATAAAATTTTTTCATTAAATCTCATATCGCCCAATATTTCACGTTTAAATAGTTTATTGCAGACATATCCGTTATCAAAAATATTACTTGTCATTATGTTTTGCATTGATTCAACATTGCTAAGCAAATTTATTGTTGATTTTTTATTTTTCATATCTTTCGGTTCGCCAAAAGTTTCTCTAATAACCGAACAGCCCGACAAATCAGAATCGAAATTTTCCAAAAGAGACGCTAATGTGTGTATAAATTCCGGTTCGACATAGTCATCAGAATCTAAAAATGCGATATATTTTCCTTTTGCGGTATCAAGTCCACAATTTCGTGCATATGAAGCACCCTTATTTATTTTATTGTCTGATTTATCAACAAAAATAATTCGACTGTCTTTTTTGGCATATTCTTCACAAATTTTTTTTGACGAATCTGTCGAACAGTCATTTACAATAATAATTTCAAAATTTTCATAAGTTTGATTTAAGATGCTATCGAGACTTATTTTTATATATTTTTCAACATTGAAAACAGGCATTATAATCGATACTAATTCTTTCATATGAAGTTCCACTTTATATTATTTTTTATTATATTCAAATATATTAAAATTCATTTGTTTAGTTAGTTGAAACAAAATTCTACTACATACTTATATTATATCAATTTAAAAATAATTGTCAACTTTTTTAAAAATTTTAAAGAAAGAATTACAAAGAAATTGTCGGTTTTGCTGTTAAAGTCAAATCTGCAAGATTTTTTCCGTGCAAAATGTTAAAATAAGCACACGATGCAATCATTGCTGCATTGTCGGTGCAGAGTTTTAAATCGGGGATATAAAGTTCAACATTGGCTTTTTTACATTCAGTTTCAAGTCTTTTTTTAAGATAACTATTTGCACCAACTCCACCGGCAACGACTAACTTTTTTAAACTTTGAATTTGACAAGCCTTGATCGCTTTTTTTGCAAGTTCTTCAACAACAAGATATTGAAAACTTGCACAAACATTTTCGGCTATAATTGGTTCGTTTTTTTGCTTTTGAGAATTTACGTAATTAATAACTGCTGTTTTTACTCCGCTGAAAGAAAAGTCTAAACTGCCTTGAAATGGCATATTTTTAACAAGTTTTATATTTGCATTGCCACGTTTCGCAAGTTCATCTATTTTTGCTCCGCCGGGATAAGTCAATCCTAAAACTCTGGCAACTTTATCAAATGCTTCACCCGCTGCATCATCTGTTGTTGTACCGAGAAGTTGGTGTGTGGTAAAATCCTCAATTTTCAAAATTGCCGTATGCCCCCCGCTCACCATAAGACAAATAAAGGGTGGCTGCAAGTTTTTATAGGTGAGATAATTTGCGGCAATGTGTCCTTCAATATGGCTTACCGCAATCAGCGGAACATTTAATGCATAGGCCAAAGCCTTTGCAAAGTTCACTCCAACCAAAAGAGCGCCCATAAGCCCTGCGCCATAAGTTACCGCAACAGCATCAATTTTATCGCTTTCAATTTTTGCCACTTCAAGTGCATTTTTAAAAACTTTATCAATCATTAAAATATGATTGCGTGATGCAATTTCTGGAACAACGCCACCAAATTGCTTGTGAATATCAATTTGCGTAGATACAATATTTGATAAAATTTCTCTGCCGTTTTTTACAACTGCGGCACTTGTTTCATCGCAACTTGTTTCGATACCTAAAATAAAAATGTCTTTTTTTTGTTTAAGTTCATCAAATTTTCGTTTTGCATTTTGAAAATAGTTTTTCATAAATATATTATAAAAAAATCCGCTGTATAAATCAAGGTTAAATCGAAAAATTAAAAAAAATAAAACTTAATTGTCTTGCAAGTGGAAATTATTTTTTGAAATTATTTTTGTAAAAAACTTATTATTGAATTGAACACTTTTGTTGTTAGGTTCAACTTCTTTTGCTTTATTGTTATAGTAGATGGCTTTTTCAATATTGTCTATTTGATAATAGCAAACACAAAGTTGTAAAAATGGAATGATATTGCCGAAATCTTTTTCAATAAAAACTGCTTCGTTTTTATTTGCATTATTTATTGCCGTTTCATACCAAAAAATTGCTTTTAAATAATCTTGTTTTTCAAAAAAAACGTCTCCGATTTTACATAAAAGCTTAGCGTTAGGAATAAATTTTTTAAAAGTGTCAATTAAAAATTTCAATGCCATATCAAAATTTTTTAAAAAGTGATAACATTGTGAAATAATTAAATGTGCTTCAAAAATATCTGACATATTAAACTGTTCATTTTTAATAAAAAACTTTAAATATTTTATTGCTTTTTTATATTTACCGTGATAATACAATTCACGTGCATAGTAATAATAATCTCGGTTTGTGAATTCAATGTTTTTCTTTAAAGCATTTTCATAAATAAGTAAATTTCGTTTTGACTGCATCTCTTCATATTTTTTGTTATGAATAATTCGAATTTCAGTGCGCAAAAGTTTTGGTGAAAGCGGAATTGTTTCGTGGACAAAGCCTTGCCATTTGAAATTTGCACTTTTTTTAACAATTCTTTCACGATAATAATAAAAAGTTTCTTTTCCATTTACGTCGATGCCACTTACATATTTCATTACAACCATATCAAAAATTGGATTCAGGTCTTTTTTAAGTTTTTGAATGGCGGAAATATCTTCTTGCAAAATTATATCATCGGCATCCAGCCACATAATATAATCACAAGTTGCTTTTGAAAAAGAAAAATTCCGTGCTGCGGAAAAATCGTCAATCCATTCAAATTTGAAAATTTTATTCGTAAAATTTTTGGCAACTTCAATTGTTTTATCAACTGAGCCAGTATCAACAATAATAATTTCATCTGCGAACGGTTTCACGCAAGATAAACATTCTGCGAGCACTTTTTCTTCGTTTTTAACAATCAAACAAACACTTAATGTAATCATATTTAATTTATATGAAAGTCTATAAAAAATTGACTTTCAAAAGACAAATTTTAAAAAGATTAGAATTTAATTTAATTATTCTAAAAAATTGTGTTATAATAATTTTAATTTAATAATGATAGGAGAGGAATTATGGAAAAAATCAAAGTTGGGATTAATGGATTTGGGAGAATCGGACGACTTTTGCTTAGAATAATCAGTGAAAAAGAAAATATGGAAGTCGTTGCTATTAATGACCCATTTATAGACTTAAATTATGCAAAATATTTATTCAAATATGACACAATTCACGGAACTTTTAAAGGAAAAGTTGAGATTGAAGATGATTTTTTGGTTGTAAATGGTAAAAAAATTCGAATTTTCAATGAAATGGAACCAAAAAATATAGGTTGGAAGCAAGTTGGTGCTGACTATATTTGCGAGGCAAGCGGGAAATTTAGAACCGCCGATGATTCAAAAGCACACATTGAAGCAGGTGCAAAAAAGGTTATTTTAACCGCACCGGGGAAAAAAGTTCCGATGTTTGTTATGGGTGTGAATAATAAAGAATATAAAAAAGAAATGGATATTGTTTCAAATGCAAGTTGTACGACAAATTGTCTTGCCCCACTTGCTAAAATTATCAATGATAATTTTGGTATTGAAGAAGGTTTAATGACGACCGTACACTCAGTTACTGCCACGCAACTTGTTGTTGATGGTGCAACGAAGAAAGAATATAGAGAAGGGCGAGCGGCATCGTATAATATAATTCCATCATCGACTGGAGCGGCAAAAGCAGTAGGCGAAGTTATTCCCGAGTTGAAAGGCAAATTGACAGGTATGAGTTTTCGTGTGCCGACAGTCAATGTCTCGGTTGTGGACTTGACCGTTCGTTTAAAAAATCCAACAACTTATGAAGAAATTGTTAAAATAATGAAAAAAGCCGAATCGAATGAATATAAGGGAATTGTTGGCGTTTGTGATGAGCCAGTGGTTTCATCTGATTTTATAGGAGATTCACGTGGTTGCATTTTTGATATTGATGCCGGAATTATGTTATCGCCAACTTTTGTAAAACTAGTTGCGTGGTATGATAATGAATATGGCTATTCATCAATGGTTGTGAAATTTATTGAATATATGAATAAAATTGATAGCGAATAAAAGGCGCAATTAACAAACAATCAAAGAAGAGTCCATTAAAAACTAATTTGCGGAATAAGTTCTCACTTAAAAACTTGCTACGAGCAGGAAAAAACGACGGAATAAAACTCCGCCGTTTTTTAAACAAACTAAAATTATTCAGGAATAATTTCAACTTTAAACTTTGCTATAATCTCAGGAAAAAGTTTAACTTCAAGATTATATATTCCTGAATTTTTTATATAATCATTTAAAACAATTTTTCTTTTATCAATGCTAATCCCTTGTTTTTCAAAAGCCTCTGCAATTTCTTTTGAAGTAACTGCTCCGAAAAGTTTTCCGTTTTCGCCACATTTAACGGGAATTCTTAGAAAGATTTTTTCAATTGTTTCTTTTAGTTTTATTGCTTCTTTTTTCTCTTGCTGTTTGTGAAATGCGACTGATTTTTTTTGACTTAAATTTTGAGTAAGAGCATCTTTGCTGGCAAATTGTGCAAGTTTGTTTTTCAAAAGAAAATTTTTAGCATATCCGTCCGCCACCTCAACAATATCGCCCTTTTTTCCTGTTCCTTTGACATCGGCAAGTAATATAATTTTCATACAACTCTCCTTTTTCCGTCATTTTATAAAAGTTTATATGTTTTTTTTACTATTGTCAAGCAAGAGTATAAAAAATAAAATCAAATTTATACAATTATAACCATAAAAATCGAACACTTTTAATCAAATGAGATTTTTTTTGAAATAAGACAAGAGAATGATTTTTTTAGTTGTTTTAAGTCAATATTAGACAAAAAATAATTAAAAATGTATGTTTAATTAATTTGTCAACAGTTAAACATTCATGATATGCTCATTATGTTTTCTTAATGAAATTTTTTGGATATAACAACCAAAATACAAGGAGGGGTTATGGAAAACTCAAAAAGCGAAAACAAAAAAATTAATTTGTTTATTGCAGATAATGCAGATGAGAGCAGGGCGGATTTTATTTCGCACTTTAAAGATTCGGAAAAATTTATAATTGCTGGACAATCTAAGGATGGTAATGAAACACTTAAAGCACTTTCTCAAAGTGCAGTTGATGTTTTGATTATGGATATTGTTTTAACGGGCATTGACGGCTTTGAATTTTTAGAAAAAGCAAAAAAAGAACTTGGTAATAAATTGCCGAAAATTATCATTACATCAAGTCTTTCACATAATGGATTTATTGAAAAAGCATTGTCGCTCGGTGTGTCATATTTTATGATAAAGCCAATTCAAATGAAAAGTTTAGAAAATCGAATAAATGACATTTTAGGACTTGGTGGTGTTGGAAATAGTAATCCGATTCCAAAACAAAATTTCAAAAATATGAGAACAAAAATTATTGAAGAAAAAATTTCTAATGTTTTTATAACGGTTGGAATTCCAGCACATATCAAAGGCTATCAATTTTTAAGGGAAGCAATAAAAATGGCAATTGACAAGCCTGACATTATAAATTCAATTACGAAGCGTTTATATCCATCAATTGCAAATAAATTTGAAACAAGTTCAAGTAAAGTTGAACGTGCAATTCGCCATGCAATTGAAGTTGCGTGGAATAGAGGAAAAATTGAGAATATTAACAATTTATTCGGCATTAAAGTTTATAATCAAAATGAAAAACCAACCAATGGAGAATTCATTGCACTAGTTGCCGATAAAATGCTTATGGAAAGTATAGGTGATTGAAAGCAGTAACTTAAAAAACTCATAACTTTAAAAATTTAGTTTAAAATAAAAGCAATTCAATGTAAATTGTTTGACATAGATTTTTCAAAATGTTATGATAACAAGAGATTAATATGAATTTAAAAAGTTGGAAATTTTGGGTTATACTTGGCTCTGTTTTAATATTGGTTGCTCTTATCACTTTGGGTATAATTTATTATTTTTCTTTTTATACGAAAATAGACAAACCGACAGGATTGCAAGTTGTTTCTCTTTCTAATGGTGAAACCTATATTCAGGTTGACACTAATGATAGGGCTGTTAAATATGAATTCCGCATTCAATCTCAGTCTCAGGATGAGCCTCAAATTTTAGAAAGTAAAAAAAATATTCTTAAAGTAACATCGTATTTTAATATGGTTGGCGAATTCACCATTTCTTGTAAGATTTTAGGGGCAATAAGTTCAGCAAACAGTGATTATTGTGATTCGATAAGTTATAAGAAAGAAAAGAAACTTGCAACACCTGTTATTGAAATAAATCAAAATCGCTTATATTTCACATTAGATGATAATTTGCCCGAAAATTTATTGCTTGACTTTTTCCTTTATTATGGTTCAGATGGAACAAATATTTTAAAAGATAATTTGAATTATGCAATTATTTCGTCAAATGCTGGAATGGTTTACGGTTATTTTGATTTAAATTTTTTGGCAAATGGCGAATATAGTTTGTCGGTTAAGGCAGAAGTTAGCGAAACAAATAATGATTTATATTTGTCAAGCGACTTGTCGACGCAGGTTATATTCTTAAAAAATTAAGTTTCATTAATCAATATTTATATTTTATATTTTAAAATAAATAGTTTTGCATAAAATGATATTTAAAAAAACATACTAACCGTGGAGTTGTTAGTATGTTTTTTTCTTGCCAAGAAAATATTGATTTTTTTAAAAAGCGATTAAACGACAATATGGATATTGTCGATAAATCATTTAAAATTGGAAATAAAAAAGTTGCAGTAATGTACATAAAAAGCGTAATAAATGACCACCAATTAAGTGATATGATAATGTCGCCTTTGTTGTCATTTAAACATTCAAACATTTCCGCACAAGTTATTGTAAGCCAAATTGTCAACACAGCAAGTGCTGAGGTTATTGAAGATTCTCAGACCGCAGATGATGACATTATAACAGGAATTCTTGATGGAAAAGTTGCAATTTTTATTGAAAAGGAAAAGTCTTGTGCGCTTATTGACATTGAAGAATCTCCATCTCGTATGCCCAATGAGCCCCCAACCAATGCTGTTATTTATGGACCCCGTGTTGGATTTACCGAGAATATTAAAGCAAATATTGCTATGCTTAGAAAACGCCTACCAACTGAAAATCTTGTTTTAAAGGAATTTGTAATAGGGACATACACTAAAACAAAAGTTTGTTTGTCTTATTTAAAAGGCATAGCAAATATGCACATAGTAAAAGAAATTTCCAAAAAACTTGAAGATATAAATATTGATGGCATAATTGATACTCATTATATTCTTTCATATTTACAAAAAGATGAAATTAAATTTTTTAAAAAAGCAGGAATTACTGAAAAACCTGATATCGTTGTCGCGAAAATGCTTGAAGGGCGAGTATCTATATTAATTGAAGGTTCGCCAGTTGTATTGACTTTACCTTTTATCATTTTTGAAGATATTCAAAATGCTAATGACTATTACACCAATCCAATTTATACAAGTTTTATAAGATTTATACGAATTATCGGTATTTTAGTTGCAACAATAGTGCCTGGATTATATCTTGCATTAAGACTTTATCATTATAATATTTTACCGCTTCGATTTTTAATTACGATAAGTAATACAACCGAAAGTTTACCTTTTACCCCTTTCATTGAAATGATTTTTATATTAATTTTATTTCAGATTTTATATGAAGCCAGTCTGAGGTTACCACGATACTTAGGCCTTGCAACATCAATTGTTGGCGCTTTAATTTTGGGTGAAACAGGTGTCAGTGCTGGGCTTATTTCACCGCCTGGTGTTATGATTATTGCAATGAGCATAATTTCAGTTTACATAGTTCCTGACCAAATGGCACAACTAACTATTTTGCGTGTGGTTTTTTTAATTATCGGTGGCACAGTAGGAATTCTCGGGATTATCGGTGCAATGATATACATAATGAACGAAATGGCAACGTTTCAACGTTACAATGTGCCATATCTTTCTCCTTATGCTCCACGCATAAAAGGTGATTTAAAAGATGGGATTATTATGCAACCAATTTCAAAAATGACTATGCGTCCAAAAAGTTTAAACGTTAAAAACAAAAAGCGGGCAAGTGAAGAAAATTAAATAAAAAATTGAAAAGGTAAAAACAAAAGGAATCATGGTAAAAGAAAAAATAAATATAAAACAGACAGCATTTCTTTGTTTTGCAATGTTTTTTGCTTCTAAATTTTTAATTCTTCCGTCACTTTTCTTTAAAGAAAACGAATATGGAGGCATTCTCTGTATTGCGATGATTTTGGTCGTTGAACTTTTTATATTATATTTATTAATCAAAATCAAAGAAAGATATGTTAATTTATCATTCTATGAAATTTTTTCTTTGTTTTTGCCTAAATTTTTAATTAAGTTTATTTATTTTCTCTTATTTATTTTTTTTGTCTGTAAATTTTTATTTACGATATCGGAAGGTTTCAGTTTTTTAAAAATATCATTATTTGAAGAAACAACATTATTGATTTTTTTTGTGTGTGTTGTCCCTGTGATAAATGCACTTGCGTATAAGGGCTTACAAGCCTTTGCTCGCAGTCTTGAAATTTTCTTTTTGCTAATTGTGGCTGGATTATTTTTAAGTACAACAATTTGGATTTCTTCGCTTTCAAATTTTGGTTTAAATATTTTTCAAAATAATGGGTTTGAGGGATTTCTTGCTGGTTTATATAATTATTCTTTTTGGTTTGGCGACTTCATTTTTTTATTTGTCATAATTGACAAAATAACAATAGAAAACAATTTCGGTAGAAAACTTATGAACTATGGAATTCTTGCGTGCATTATCTACATAGTGTTTGTTCTTTCATTTTATTATATTTTTCAATCAGCATCATTTTTTCATACTAGTGCAATTTATGAAGTGACGCAATTTTCAACACGAATAGGCAATGTTGGAAAATTGGATTTTATTCCAATTGGTACAGTAATGTTTTTATTTTTTTATAATTCTGCAATGTTTTTATATTGTTCCAAAGATTGTTTAAAGAGAATTATAACAGCTGTAAGCGATGAACAAAGTCTTATTTTTATTAATATATTTTGCTTTATTTTGTTTTATTTACATTTTCAAAATCTTGAAAATATGGTTGCATTTGCAACGGTCTATTTAAGACACTTTTCGGCTTTCATTGGATATTTAATTCCTTTCATTCTATTACTGTTTTATTTATTTGGCAGGGGAAAAGCGAAAATTAAATCACCTTATAGTAAAAAAATTGTTAAAAATCATATGAAATATTGTGAAAATAAATAAAATGAATAATAAAAACAAGTAAAAAAAATAAAACAAAAAAAATTAAATTTGGAGAATATGTTCGGTGAAAATTATAAAGGCATTTATTAAAAAACCTATCATTTTTATAATGATTTTAATTTTATTTTTTGTTCCAACTGGACTTGCGAGACCGCCCGAAGGAGTTGACCTTTTACATATAGTTTCAATTGGTGTTGATAGAATTGGTGAGGAGCTTGAAGTCAGCACTCTTGCTTATGTTATTACTCCAACAGAACGGTATGATGAAAATTTTTTTCTGCTTTCAGCAAAAGCGCCATCAATAACCGAGGCTCTTGATTTAATTTCTATTAATGTTGGAAAAAAATTAATCACCTTGCATATAGGCGTTGTTATTATAAATCAGGAACTTGCAGAGAAGTCTGTTATTGATACTTTCAACTATTTCTTTCGTTCAAATTCAATAACGAACGACACATTTTTATTATGCACAACATCTTCGGCAAAAGAAATACTTATGAGCGAGCAAAGTCTTATTCAGGCTTCGGGAATAAACCTTAAAGAGATTGCTCTTTTTTATGAAAATTATATGAGTTTGTTTGAAATAAATATAGAATCCTTTTATCGTGGATATTTTAGCCCTACAAAATCTTCCATAATTTCTCTTATTGGACTTGTTGGAGAAGACGAGGCAAAACAAACAACAAGCAGTGAACAGCAAAGTGTAAGTGCGATTCAAAAAGGCGAAAGTGGCGGTGCTCAAAGTAGTTCAAGTGGTGGTTCCAAAAATTCAGGGTTGCAATCGCTAGGAAGCGAAAGTGCTAGTGAGAGTGGCGGTTCGGCAGAAAGCGGTGGTCCGAAGTATATCCAAAGCACGGGAAAAGCAATCATTTTTTATGATGGTTCACTCAAAACTATATTAAGCGAAGAAGAATTGCGTGGGTTGAATTGGATTGGAACAAACACTAAAAACACAAATCTACATGTAGAAAATATAACTGATGAGAATTATGAAAATGCAGAAATTTATTTTAGTGTTGAAGGCAACGAAGTAAAAATAAATTCCTACTTCGTCAACGAAAAACCAGTCATGGAAATAACAATAAAGCTATATATAAAAGCAGAGCAAATAATACAGCCAGATTTGGCTAGCAAAAAAGATAATATAGCTAGTGATAAAAACTATTTAACAGAAACAGTTAGGAATAAGATTGAAAATACGGTAAAAAAAGAATTTAGTAAAGGACTTTTAAAAATCATAGAAAACCAAACAGATGTAATAGATATTTATAAAACTTTATCATTACAAAATCACAGTAAGTTTCTTAAATGGTATGAATCTCTTGATGAATCAAAAGATTTTTTAAGAGAAATTGATTATAGAGTTAATGTAAGGGTCAAGGCAACGCATTAAAAAATTCACAAAATTAATCAATAATTCATAAAAGTTTTTATGGATGAATTAGGATTAAAAAAATTCCATTATAACAAGGTTTATGAAGTTAAAACCAATCCTTTTTATTCCGAAATCTTACAGAATTTATATATGGGCAATAGCGGGGAAGTTTATTCCTATCTCCAACTTTGCTATCAAAGTTTTTTGCTTTCACCATTCGGCGAGTCGTTAGGGGTTTTATTCGAAAAAATTGCCAGCGAAGATTTTTGGCATATGAAAATTCTTGCACAGCAAATTATTACTTTTGGCGGAAATCCAATTTTTGCAAATCAAGGAATTTGGCTAGGTGCTCGAACAATCAATTATAGTAAAAACGCAAAGTCAATGCTTATTGCCGATATTGAACTTAAAGAAAAATCAATAATTGACTACAAAACCGCACTTTTAAAAATTGAAGATAAAAATTTAAAAATTTTATTAAAATCTATAATTGCAGAGGAAGAATATCATCTTTCTTTATTTAAAAAAAGTTTAGACAAATTGCACTAAGAAATTTTTAAACAAAATTCGAACAAAATTTCTCCGTAAAACGGTGAATTTTTGGCAATTAATTGTTTTAAAATATTAAAAAAAATATTAATAATTTTGAAAGGTTTCTGTTTAGTTTAATACAAAAACTTGCGTTTTTCATTATATTATGCTATATTATTTGTTGGATTTTGTAGATTTAGTTCGAAAATTTACATCTTTACAAATTACATAAATTAAGTTATCTTATATTATATAAAATTGTAATATAAAAATATTAGAAAAAATATTCAAACGAAAAATTTAAACAAAAATTTCAATACAAAATGAGTTTAAAGGAGAAAAAATGAATTTAACTGAAAGGCGTGCGCAGCTTGAAAACCTTGGTGTGCACGATTTAAGAAATATCGGGCGTATGTGGGGCGTACCATCCCCAACACTTATGAAAAAAGAACAATTAATTGATGCGATTGTGCAAGTTATGTCAGGAGAAAAAACTTTTGTTATTAAAAGCCATGCCGGTCGTCCCGTTAAAAATAAGCTTATGGGTCGATTTCATGAAGATTTATTTCCGAAAGAACTTATCAATTTCGCCGAAAAACGAAACAAAGATTCATTTCTAATTGATAGATTTTTACCTTTTGCGAACAGTGAAGAAGAATCTGATTTTTCAGGAGTTTTGGAGAATAAGTCAGGGTATCTCGTCAAACATAATCAATATCATTATTTTTGTGCTCAGGATGATAAATTAACACATGTTCCTGATGTTTTAGTTGCACAATTCGGACTTATTATAGGCGATTACATAAAAGCAATTGTATCTGGTGCTAGCGGAAAAAATTATTATCTTGCAAGAGACATTGAAGAAATAAATCACAAAAGTTCCTTGGAGTTTGTCCGTAAACTTTGTCCAATTAAAGATGTTGTTCTTTCAAACAAAGAAATTATAAATAATATTAAAGAAGGCTCTAAAACACATGTTTTCTGTAAGACCAGTCTTGATTTTATCAAAAAGAACACAACTTTTTTTAGTGAAATAAATGAGCGTGGTTATAAATTAATGATTGTTGCTGTCAGTTTACCTGCTGATGGTCTTTTGAAAATCAACAAATTTGTAGGCGATTGTGCCAGTTTTTTTAGTTATTTCGAAAATGAACCATTATATTCTTATGAAGCGATAAATAATGCAATAAATCACGCAACAGTGCTTGCGAGAAGTGGCGAAAAAGTTTTTATGATTGTTTTAAACATAGAAAATATATACACTGAATTAGATTTATATTTTTTAGCGAAAGGCGAACGTCGAGACACCCCTCACGCATACAGCACCATTAAAGTTCTCCGAAGACTTATGGGATTAAATAGAGTTCTCATTAACGGTGGTAGCATAACGATTTATTCAACAACCTCAGACAAAGAATTTGAATATATGGCAAATTAGGGCAAAAATCATAACTTGATGCAATGGTGATTTCAGCATTAAACTGATGATTTATTTTTCTTTTTATTATTTTTATAAATATCTTTTAAAATTTTATAAGTCTTTTTCATTCATCTTTTTTAATTTTGCAATATATTTATTTAACTGGGTTTTTATAGGCATTCTAATTGTGCCGTTTTGTATCTTATTTTATGAGAAGAGGAAAATAAATTCTCTGAATAGCATTTTAATAAAAGTGCATATCCTGCTACTAAATTGCCACAGAAAGTATCACCAGCCCAATAGAATCTTTTATATTATTTGTTTTAATCACTGACAAATGATGTATATTTTCTCATCTGAATACATCATTCCATTTGTGCCCAATGTTACCAAAAATTTATGGATATTTTTTAAGGCAGATTCTATGTTTTCAGTGTTGAAAGCTTTTTTACATATCATGGATTATGACATTCAATCCAAGCGACGTCCGTTCTTATTCACTCGCTCAACAAAAATAGATTTCAATCCACGCCCCTCGTATGAGGAGCGACATTAAAAATACCTTACACGAATTATAATAGATATATTTCAATCCACGCCCCTCGTATGAGGAGCGACCGATTTGCGACATACATTTGCAACTTGTTGTCTTATTTCAATCCACGCCCCTCGTATGAGGAGCGACTTAATCCTTGTTTTCTATTGGTACGAGTTATAAAATTTCAATCCACACCCCTCGTATGAGGA
Source organism: Christensenella sp. UBA5489 (assembly GCA_002424095.1). GTDB lineage: Bacteria > Bacillota > Clostridia > Christensenellales > UBA1242 > UBA5489. Next base: position 6,270 of record DIPL01000017.1, on the reverse strand, counting down.
GCGACTTGCAACTATATGTATAATATACCTAATTTATTATTTCAATCCACGCCCCTCGTATGAGGAGCGACTTTATAGAAAATGTAACATTCATCCATTGTGTGTTATTTCAATCCACGCCCCTCGTATGAGGAGCGACCTATATTATTCAGATTTCAGTTTAATAAATCGAGATTTCAATCCACGCCCCTCGTATGAGGAGCGACTTAACTGATTTTAAAATATCGTCAAACCATAAATATTTCAATCCACGCCCCTCGTATGAGGAGCGACACGCACAGTAGAAATGTTGAGCGGTGTATTAAAAATTTCAATCCACGCCCCTCGTATGAGGAGCGACCTGGGCGAAAACATATAAAGAAGGAAAAATTAAAATTTCAATCCACGCCCCTCGTATGAGGAGCGACCAGTTAAAAAAATCTATTACTCTGCTAGAATATTTTATTTCAATCCACGCCCCTCGTATGAGGAGCGACGTGTAAATCGTTTGAATTAGTTGCATAACCATTTATTTCAATCCACGCCCCTCGTATGAGGAGCGACGTGTCCTCATTGTTCATAATTAGTTTTGCACAAAATTTCAATCCACGCCCCTCGTATGAGGAGCGACATATTTTCTTTGTCTATAATATCTTGCAAAATAAATTTCAATCCACGCCCCTCGTATGAGGAGCGACTTTGAATGAATTGTTAGAATTGCAATCATATTGATTTCAATCCACGCCCCTCGTATGAGGAGCGACCTTATACAGTAAAAAAAGCCTTATAACAAATAATATTTCAATCTACGCCCCTCGTATGAGGAGCGACTTTTAAATCTTTTAAGTAACGACATAAATCAACAATTTCAATCCACGCCCCTCGTATGAGGAGCGACGCCAATATGAACTGAGCCTGACGGGCTTATTCCCGATTTCACTCCACGCCCCTCGTATGAGGAGCGACGTTGTTGCATCTTTGCAAATGGATAGTTTGTACCATTTCAATCCACGCCCCTCGTATGAGGAGCGACAAGCATTTTCTAAAATAAAAAGTGTTGTTCGGGGAATTTCAATCCACGCCCCTCGTATGAGGAGCGACAGTAAAAATGAGCAAAAATGCTATTTTTTACAATTATTTTCACTTTTTAGATTTAAAAATTCGAAAAAAGTTCAAAAATCGGAGAAAAGTTCAAAAAAAATGGAAAATTTTCAATTTTTTCTGGTGCGAACACTTAGTGCTTTTTATGGGTGATTATAATTCGCACCTTTAAGTGAGACTTGTTTATAAGTTTTTACGCTTTAAAATCATTTGAAGGAAATTCTCAAATAAATAAATACTTAAAACTTATTCTAATTTTTCTCTAAAACAAAGTGAAAACCAATTTATTAAATCATAGATTTTGCAAATTGTCAAATAATTATTGTTCCTTCCAAAGGAATACTCGGTTTTATACCTATATGCTCTATCTTGCTTTCATAATTATTTCCTAGATTATAAAATCGCAAACTATCAGTTTTAGGGTCAATAATTTCTTTAAGTTTATTTTGCAATTTCAAAACTTCTCCATAATTGAGATTGCATTCAAAAACTGAATTTTGGACTCTTTGTCCGTGTGCCACACAATATTTTGCCACTTTTGAAAGTCTTCTTTTACCATCTTTTGTTTCTGTTGAAACATCGTATGTTATAAGCATTAACATAAAATTCTCCTTTTTTATTTCCACAAAAACGGCGGATATTCATCTAAATCTCCACGAATTGTTCGAGATAGTAATAATGCTTGCGAATAAGGAACTAAGCCCCATTCAAGTTTTTCTTCCAAAAAGGGATGCTTAATTATTTCTCTTTTATTTGTTTGCCACGAACTAAAAAGTTTTTTTCGTCCTGATTCGGTTAATGCCACAGCACCACTTCCACTTTTTGTAAAATCACTTATTGTTAACTCTCTTCTGTTTATTAAAGATAGCACGAATCTATCAGCAACAATAGGGCGAAGTTCCTCCATTAAATCTAATGCAAGCGACATTTGTCCTGATCTATCTCTATGTAAAAAACCGCAATACGAATCAAGTCCAACGGTTTCCAGTGCACCTTTGCAATTTGCTGCAAGCAAAGTATAGGCAAAAGAAAGCAATGCGTTTAACGGGTCAAGTGGCGGTCTACGATTTCTATTTTTAAAATAAAAATCCGATTTATTTTGCAAGATTAATTGATTGAATTCTGAAAAATAGACTTGTGCAGCCACACCTTCCAAAATCCGAATTCTATCCAAGTCGTTGCATTCTAAAATTTCAGCGGCAATATCTTTTAGTTTTTTTGATGCGCTTTTAAGTTTTTCTGTATCAACACGCAAAGGATGATCTCTCGTCGCTCTCTCCAACACCCAGCGACAATTATAAAGTTTGCCAAATAAAAAGTTTTTGGAATAAAAACAACTTCTTTCTATGGAATCTGAAACACGGTACTGTTCTTTTCTAAGCAAAATATTGCCTCTGCTCTCACCTATAAAAGAACCTAAATATTTTCCACTTTCTGTTAAAAATGAAATATTAATTTCTTTGTCAACGCAAGCGAACATCAATCTTGTGCTTGCGCCTTTGTAACCACAAGTAACAATACTTTCAAGGTTTATAAGAGGAACTTTCAAAATAGTTTCATTACCATTTTGATCAAAATATTTTCATTTTCAAGCATTAAAAAATATTCGGGATTATTTATATATAACGTATTTAATAATTTCCGCATATTCAACCTTCCGCTAAATATTTTTTTATATAATTATTTATTGATTGTTTTTTGCCAATTGCTGGAATACAGTCATCTTTAAGCGAGCATTGATTGCAATACTCACATTTTGTTGCACGCGGCGTATATCCTCTTTTAATAAATTCGTGCATTTCTTTTGTTGCATCCGCAACCTTATTTCGCAAATCTTGCGTGAATTCAACTTCAACTCGTCTATGCGGCTCTCCATAAAACAATGCTCCGTTTTTAATAGAGCAAGCCAACATTTCTTCAAGACAAATCGCCTGAGCGCAAAGTTGCATTTTATCTGCATCTATTGATTTTGCTTTGCCACGTTTGTATTCGACAGGAAAGGGAATATATTTGTCGGCATAGCCAAAAAGTTCTATTCCGCTTCCATTTCTAATAAATTCCACAGCATCACATTCGCCAGCGACTTTAAGTGTATGCGAAACAACTCTTAAAGCACGCATAGTTATAACATCGCCTCTTTTCTCATTCAAAGAAGAATCATGCACTCTCTCGTGCATAATTGTTCCATCAATTGTTCGCCAATTGTCTGTCCACTTATTTTCAATATGAATCAAAGCCCATTGCCTTTTGCAAAGTGAAAAATGCTGTATTCCCGACAGTTGAATATAATCAATTTCCGACATTATTTAACTTTATCATATTTTATTTTTAATAACAAGTGATTTTGTACAAAAGCCCAAAAACGTTTTTTATAAATTACATAAGAAGAAATTTTTATAAAAAGAAAAACAATTTTAATACTTAAATCAAAATTTTTATAAAAAAATAAAAGATTTAAATGCTGATGAAATCTTAAATATATATCCGTTAAAAATACAAGTCTATTACTCAATCAACTGTTTTTAATGATGCATTCATATCAGTTTTTATTATTTTATTGAAAAGCAGTAAAAATACAATTAACATAAATGAAATCGAAATTGCAATAGTGAGAAACCACGAATATATCTGAATATCTGAGACTGAACCAAAACCAACGAAATCAAATACAAGTCCAATAAATAAATATCCAAACGGCAATCCTATAATAATACCAATTATTGCCATAATCGAAATTTCACGGAAAATATATCCGCAAACTTCTGAGTTGTTGTAACCTAAAACCTTTAATGTTGCAAGTTCCCGTTTTCGTTCTTCAATATTAATGTTTGTTAGATTGAAAATTACAGATACACTTAAAAGCATTGCAAAAATAATAATTATTATGGCAATAAGATTTATTGAGCCTGCCGAACTTCCAACAACTCCACCAGCATTCATCTTTGCATTTGCTGCATTTAAAAGCCCTAGTCCCATAAAAACAATTGCCGTTGAGCCTGCAACTGAAAGCACTGTCATAATGAAATTCCCGACATAACGAAATATGTTACGTAATGTTGATTTATACTTGAAAGATAACTTTTTCCAGAAAAATGAAATTCGCTCTAAAAATATCTTTTTGCCTATTTTGGGAGATTTTGGTCGTAGCAAATTGGCTGGTTTTTCTTTTAACAATTTTCCAACAACAAGAATTGTTACCAATAAAACAAATATCGTAATTGTTGAAGCAACTATTAAACCTAAATCTAAAAATAGTTTACCCGTAACCTCTGGTATAAACAATTGAGTACTTAACCCATTGTACACAACAGGCATTATTGTATAAGTACCAGCAAATATGCCAATTGTTCCGCCAATCAAACAGCATATCAATGCAAAAATGATATATTTAAATAATATTTTTGAATTACTAAATCCAAGTGTTTTGTATATAGCAATGTTTGCTCTTTCACTTTCTATCAATCTTTTCATTGTCGTAAATACAACCAGTGCAACAACTATTACAAAGAAAACTGGAATTATGGCACTGATTATATTGATTTTTTCCATAATATCTCGTGCAAAACAATATCCAAAATTTTCATCTAATGTTAAATATACAAAGTTCGTTTCACCAAATTCTTCTATAATTTCTGTCTTGCTTGTTGAAACTATATCTTTATATTTATCTGAAAAAATATTATGTTTGTCAGGATTATTAAATTTTAAATAAATATCTGTTATTATTCCTAAATCATTAAATTCAGTATCAAAATAAACAATTAAGTTTAAGTTTTCGTTTTCAAAGTTACTAGGTTCGGCTTCCTTAGAAATTATAAGCGGGCTTGCAACAACTCCAACAACTGTTACATTCTGATAATTTATTTTAATTTCATCATTAATTTTATATTTATCCATTTCTTGTGATTCTTGTTCAATCACTATTTCATTTATGTTTAATGGAAGCCTTCCGCTTAAAAGGTCAACCTTGTTTATATCCAAATTCTTAAAAGGTAGATAATATGCTCTAATAACTAACTCATCTTTTTGTATATCAAAAGTTGAAATTCCAGTTGCATTTTTAACAAAGTCAAAGTTTTGCATTTTTTCTATTTCTTGTTCCGTAAATCCATATATGTTTTTCGATTTTACTATTAAATCAGATACGTTATGCTCAGAGAAATATGAGTTAAGCGAATTTTGTAAGTTTGGCGAAACTCCGCCCAGTCCAGAATTAACTGCAACTCCAAGAATTATAATAAAAGTAATTGCAATAAATCTTGCAAAGTTACTTTTAAACATACGAAAGATTGTTTTTAAAAATGTTTTTTTCATTACCATTCAATCTCCGAAATATCTTTTGGATTTTTATTCTCAATCACATATTCAACAGAGCCATTTTTTATTGAAATTACTCTATCCGCCATATCTTTTAATGCTTGATTATGTGAAACAATTATAACTGTCTTTTTTTCATTTTTACAAATATCGTGTAAAAGTTTTAATATAAGTTTTCCAGTATTATAATCTAACGCACCAGTCGGCTCATCACATAAAAGAAGTTTTGGGTTTTTTGCTATTGCTCTTGCAATGGACACTCGTTGTTGTTCTCCACCGCTAAGTTGTGCAGGAAAATTTTTTGCTCGATTTTCAAGGCCAACCATTTTAAGAACATCATCAACTGGCAATGCATCTTTACAAATTTCAGTTGCAAGTTCAATATTTTCGCTTGCCGTTAGATTTGGCATAAGATTATAGAATTGAAAAACAAAACCAACATCATTTCGTCTATAAAGTGTTAGTTGTTTATTATTTAAGTTGCTTATTGTTTTGCCTGCAACAATTATTTCTCCACTTGTTAAACTATCCATTCCACCAAGTAGGTTAAGGAGTGTTGTTTTACCTGCTCCGCTTTGCCCAAGAATCACAACAAATTCACTTTCCTTGATTTCACAGCAAAGATTATTTACAGCATTTATTTCATTTTTGCCAACAATAAATGTTTTTGTAACATTATTAATGCTAATAAAAGCACTCATATTATTCTCCTAAAACTTATTTGAACCAATATTAAATGTAATTAAAAAAAACAAAACTCATATTTTTTATCTTTTGTAAGTTGTTTTGTATGAATTTTAAAAAATATAATGGTCTCCAAAATCTTTCGTGGTGCGTCCAGAAGGATTCGAACCCTCAAAACAAGTTCCGAAG
>DIPL01000012.1:1241-3634 GCA_002424095.1 Christensenella sp. UBA5489 | reverse complement strand
AGAGATAACGCCGTAAAAATTGACATTCCCTTATTTTTTAATTTTTTCACGTCATTTTTATTTTCTAGATTTTCGTTGGAGTTTTCTGTTTTTTCTTCGTTTACAATCTCTTTCTTTTCTTTTGAAATTACTAAATCAGATTCATCTTTGCTATTTTCTTTTAATTTCTCGTTCGCAGTTTCTTGTTTTAATAAATTTTCGCTATCATAAGGATTAGAATCACTTATTAAATTTCCGTCTAACATTTTAATAATACGTGTTGAAAATTCTTCGGCAATTTCTGAATTGTGTGTAACCATTACAACAAGTCGTGTTTTAGAAATCTTTTTAAGCAAATTCATAATTTGCACGCTTGTTTTGCTGTCGAGCGCACCTGTCGGCTCATCAGCGAGAATTATTTCAGGGTCGTTGACAAGGGCACGTGCAATTGCAACTCTTTGCATTTGTCCGCCTGAAAGTTGATTTGGTCTAGAATTAAGTTTGTCGCCCAAACCAACTTGCTTCAAAACTTCGGTTGCACGAAGTTTGCGTTCTTTGATTCCAATTCCCGACAAAGTGAGTGCCAGTTCAACATTTTGGAGAACTGTTTGATGCGGAATTAGGTTATAATTTTGAAAAACAAAACCGACAAAACGGTTTCTATAAAAATCCCACTCTTTATCTGAAAAGTTTTTAGTGCTATATCCATTTAAAACTAAATCACCTTTTGTATAGCGGTCAAGTCCGCCAACAATATTAAGAAGTGTTGTTTTTCCGCAACCACTCGGTCCTAAAATTGAAACGAATTCATTTTTCCGAAATTCGATATTGATTTCCCTTAAAGCGTGAGTTGACTGAAAATTCTTCGCTTTTGCTTTTCCTTGCGTATAAACTTTGCTTATTTTTTTAAGCTCTAACATAAAAGCTCCCCTTTTTACTTTCAATAATCTCTTTTTTTATCCAAATTTCAAATACTCATCTTATATTATAATTATTATTTTAATTTTTTGCAAGATTTTTTAAATTTTTTGAACTTTTTTTAACTTATAAGCAAGAATTCTTTAATAGAGAATTAAATTCTATTTTTTATAAGAAAAAAGAAAGACAAGAAAGTATAAAAATTTTCTTGTCTTTTAATTAATTTATTTTTATTTAAACCATTCTTTTCATACAAGAGCCAAGTGCCATAAAAAATGTTCCAAAAGCAAGCCCAATCAAACCAAGCCAATAACCTATGCCGAAATTAAAGCCAGCCTGAACAAGCAACGCACCCTCTCCTGTGCTTCCGCTATTTACGGTTGTGAACACAATTCCAAACACAATAAATGCAATTAATGCAATGCCAGCAATCCAAGACAAAACTCTGGAAAGCAAATTGCCATTGTCTGCGTCATTATTGTTCAAAAATTTGAGAACAATATTAATTACAAGTGCAGCAATTCCAACAAGCAAAGAAATCATTGCAAGTGTTGCCCAAATTGAAGAGAATGTTGCGACAAAGCCTCCTAAAACCGTTTCCACACCGTCAAAAGTTGTAAAGAAAGTGAAAGTCTCAACAGTGTCCGGACCAACAAACAAGTTCCATGCACCTAAAAACAAACCAACTATTGCCAAAATTGCTCCTAATGTTCCAAGAAGCGGTAATAATAAATTTTTATTTTGCATAATAACCCCCCTTAACAAAATATTATCATACATATTTTTAAAAAACAAGCAAATTCCGCTAAAAATTGCAGACATTGCAAAAGTTTTTATTTGTTTTGAGTTAAGCCAAATTGCTTAAATTTTTGATATATCTATTATATTTAATCTTTGTTGAATTTATACGAGAAATTAGATTGACTTTCCATTTCTTAATTTTTATTTGTGATTAAATTGTTTAAAATTGTGATTTCGTTTATGTTTATTTTTTTATTATCTTTTGAGAGTTCCCCGAGTTTAACCGCCTTAAACTTTCCGTGAAAATCACTGCCCGCCGAAAGAAGCAAACCGTTATCTTTCGCTATGCTCGAAATTATCTCACGTTCATGACTGCCATAGTCCGAATAAAAGCATTCGAGTCCGTTAAGCCCAAGAGATGAAAGCAATTCAACATTTTTTCTTAATTCCTCCGGCGTTAAAATGATTGAACGCCCGCCTGTTCTGCTACATAATGGATGAGCAATAACTGATGTAATGCCACTTTTTGCAAGTTCAGTTACAACATATTCCGCAGGCATTGAGGCAATTTCAACTGTATGATATAAATATTTCCTTAGAATTTCGCCGATTTCGTTTCCTTTTTTCATTTCAAGCAAGACCTTGGCAATATGCATACGACCAGGATTGTCCATTTGAATGATTTGTTGTTTTGCATAATCTGGCAACTCAATTTGGAATTCAGATTTTAGCAATTCAATTCGTTTTAGAGTGCG
>DIPL01000012.1:0-919 GCA_002424095.1 Christensenella sp. UBA5489 | reverse complement strand
ATTTCTTTGCGTTCTAAATTATCAATGATTGATTCGATTGTTTCCGAGCCGTCTGAAAAATTTGAGTGAATGTGTAAGTCTAGCATTTATGCTCCTTTATTTTATAAATGTCTTTTATTTTAGCATTAATTTTAAGTTTACGCAAGCATAAAATATCTGCTACTTGAAAGAAAATAAAAGCATTTGCATTTAAAACGCAATGCTTTTATTTTTATTTGTAATGTATCAAGTTTTCTGTAACCAACGCTCAAAAGATATTAGAACATTTTTTTATGTTACGAAAACTCAATAAATTTGCTTCAAGTTTTTTAAATTATACTGCTGCTACTGCTTCCAATGCTATTGAACCGTTATAAGTTTCATTTGCAAATGTAACGTTGGCATCGAAAGTAATTGTAACTGTCATTGTAATTGTTTCTTCTGGTGCTAAAGTTGTTACTGCGGCAGCACCAGTTACACCAGTATATGCAACATCAACAGTTCCATTAGCTCCATTAGTAGGCGCAGTAAACGTTACTTTTAATGATGAATTTCCGCTCGCACCAGTCGTATGATCATTTGCAACTGTTACAGTGTAAATAAATATTACAGTTTCACCTGGTCCTTCTGCTTTTGCCTCCAATTCAACAGTGCCAATCGCAAGTGTCCCTGCGGCAGTCTCGGTTGTTGTGTTGTCAATTGTTATACCCGCAATGTCCGCACCTGGCGTTTTCAAATTTGTGTTAGTTTCGTCTACAGCTTTCGTTCCCGTAATTGTTGCCATAACTTGTCCTTTTGCGGTGAAAGATACTGTGTTGGTAACCGAAACGGTATATTGGTTTAATGCCCAAACACCAACGGTTACAATTGCAATGACAAGTGCTAATGAAACTATACTTGCAAAAAGTTTAAATTGCCTTTTTTTCATTTTTAAATCTCC
>DIPL01000002.1:1702-3130 GCA_002424095.1 Christensenella sp. UBA5489 | reverse complement strand
ATAAAAGCTGGACAGAACTTTTTTAAGTTCTTTGGTTAAAAATCTTATGCTTTTAACTGGTGCTACAACATAACTATATGCGGTTATCAGTGCCGCAATATTTTTTAAATCTTTTTTCTCACAATTATAAGAAATTGTTTGAGTTATGTAAATTATATCATCCTTTAAATTTTTGTTTATTCGTCTATCGAGATTTAATTCTGAAATAATGCCCGTACAAATTTCTTGAATTTCTTTATATAAATCTTCGACGATTTCTTTTGATTTTAAAATTTCATTTTTTTCAACTGTAATATTTTTTGTTTTTTCTTTTAAATTTAAAATTTCGTTTTCCTTTAAATTTTCTTCGCCTTTTTCTTGCAAATATTCATCTTCAAATTTAAGTTGCTGATTTTGTTTTAAATCACTTTTTGTTTCACTATCATCAATTTTTTGCTTTTGAATTTGTAAAACTTTTTGTGCGTGTGCTCGCTCACCTGCTTGTGTTTTTGTCTGTATTTGTTTTTGTGGCATCTGCAATTCTATCTGTGCTTGCAATTTTGTTTTTTGTGCTTGCTCTGATTCTATTCCTTCATTTGAAATTGAATTTTTTGCTTTATCCGCTAGATTTTTTAAAACGTCTGTTTTTGTAATATCAATATCAAAATAATCTGCAATTATATCTCTAAAAGGGAGAATAATATCGGTAGCAAATTTAATATATTCATCGGCACGACCTTTTTCACTTTTATAAAATTCTTTTAAGAATGCATCAAAATCAACATTTTTATTTTTAATACTAACCAGCACGCAAAAAACAAAAGGTAAGATTTTTTCAGCCTCTTTTGGTAAAGAAAATTTTTTTGAACCAGAAGAGCGAAGTTGCGCCTTTGAAAATTCACGCTCAAAACTGAAATTGCCCATACAATTCGAAATCAGATTATAGACTTCTTTACTATCAGTTATGTTTTTTAAAATGTTTGAAATTTTATAGTCAGCCAAAATAAATTTTCCGTCAATCATATCATTGCAACTTGTAATTAAATTACATATTTTTGATTGTTCTTCCAATGAAACCATATTGAACTCCTATTATAAATATATAATAACATAAAATTTTGAAAATAAAAAGATTTTTTTGAAAATAAATTTTTCGTAATAAAAATATTAAAACATAAATTATTAAGAAAGCAAAAAGAGTTCAAGAAAGTTCATCAAGATGATTTATGGATAAGTTTTTTTATTATCGCAAAACTCTTTACAAGATAAATCATAAACGAATTAACTTTTTTTAAAAATCAAAAAACCAAACGATATAGGTTGACTTTTTTTGTTGGAATATGTTAAAATTGAGCATATATTGTGAAATAAAGTTGTTTGTATTATATTAGTTGTTTTTTGAAGCGAAATTAAAAAATTAATATTCAGAATTAAACCAGTAATTAAATT
>DIPL01000002.1:0-1475 GCA_002424095.1 Christensenella sp. UBA5489 | reverse complement strand
GGATTGTTAATGTTTAAAGCAGTTACAAAAATAGTTACTATATTTTTTCTTTTAATATGCTGTGTATTCTCAGCATACATAGGTGTTTATGCTTTAAATGAGCCAAAAATTAATATTAATGTCGATGTTGGAGTCGAAGACGATGTAACCCCAGAAATTTCTGCCGAAATTGCATTAGCAAACAGTGATAGCCCGCTTGACACTCTTGAAATTTTCAAAAACAAGGCAAATGAGAACGGCAATGTTGAGTACGATTATGTCCAATCAATCAGTGAAAGGAAAATTTTTTTAAACCTAAATGCCAAGGCAGGAAATTCAATTCTTTTAACAATAGCCAATCAATCAATTTTGGCGACCCCTTTGGGCATTAGTGCAAACTTGTCTGCCGAAGATATTAACGGCGATAAAATTGAAGAAGGAATTGGTCAAGCATCAACAGTACATAACATAACAAAAGGAACGAGCAAAGACATTGATGCTGCGGTTGATGGAGATTTAAAATATATATTATTGCTAGGCAATTCGACACAAATAAGCACAACACTCACAAACCTAACTCTTTCAAACGAATATTATTGTCTTAATATGCCGTTTAAATCTATTTTATCAGTTGTCGGAGACACTGCATTGCCATTCGGGATAACAGTAAAGATTGACAGCACGACGATAAGTCCCGAATCTTATACATATGACAATGAAACAGGAGAGATTTCAATTCCGTCGGATATAGTATCCGGCGTTCTTTCTATAATAGCAACTGCGAGAAATTATTATACAGTTACACTTGATGCAGGCACGGGAACAAGCGGTTTAACGTCAAACGACTGGACATGGAATAACACCAATAAGAACTTCACGAAAAAACTTGCATTTGGAGATAAAATTGGAACTTTGCCAACAAATCCAGCAAAAACAGGATATATCTTTGGTGGCTGGTGGACAGTTGAAGGTGGCACAGGTACGCAAATAACAGAAAACTCATCAATGCCAAACGCAAATGTTTCATATTATGCAAAATGGACACCAATAACCTATTCGGTTGCCTTTAACGGAAATGGAAGCACTAGTGGTAGTATGGTCAATCAAACATTTACGTATGATATATCTCAAAATTTAACCACCAATGCGTTTGCGAGAAAGGGATATACTTTTGCAGGCTGGAACACAGAAACAAATGGCAGTGGCACAAGTTATACGAATAATCAGAGTGTAATTAATTTGACATCAACAAATAACGCAACGATAACATTATATGCACAATGGAATATTAATACTTATAAAATCACATATAACTCAAATGGTGGTTCAACTGTTACAGCGAAAGACTATAATGTAACTTCGTCAACAATAACCTTGGCTTCAACCACAAGAGCAGGTTATACATTTAATGGCTGGAAAGTAACAACAGTAACAGCAAGCACGGTATACAAAGCAAGCGGTTCATTTGCAGCAGTAAACGATATAATAACGCAAGT
>DIPL01000016.1:834-3840 GCA_002424095.1 Christensenella sp. UBA5489 | reverse complement strand
GGAAGAATTATTTCATTTCCTTGAACATAATCGGCTGCATCGTTTACATTAATATCATTACTGATGATACTGGTTGCTTCTGTATCGCCTGAATTTAAAACAAGAATTGTTTGTTCGGCTGTGCCAATATTTCCGTTATCATCACGGGAATTTGCTATTATTGTTATTTTTTCAATTTTATTATCGGTTATTGTAAAACTATACGGATATTCATTATCTTTATCGTATGAGATTATACTATTTTCATCGTCTACTCTAACTTCTGCGCTTTCAACTCCTGCAACTGTGGTTTTATAGGTCAAGTAAACTGAAAGGCGTGTGTCTTTGTTATCAGATGCTGTCGGTGTTTTGAATTTAACTTCATTATCTAAAAGAATTGCTGTTGGTAAATTTTCAGCGAATTTTACAACAGGATTTTCATCATCTTCAAAACTGCTGTCAACTCTCATTGTGAGTTGTTTTGTAGCAATCCCGTTACCTGCCTTATCTTTTGCAACATATGTTATTGTATGTGTTCCGCTAGTACCAAATTTATATCCTTTAATATCTTCGTCAGGATTTGGCTCAGGAACAATATAAACTTCCTTTTCTTTAATGTCGTATGCTTTTCCATTTATATAAACAGTAGTTACTACATTTTCAGGATTTGGCACATCGGGGTCTATTGCTAAATTTGAATTAAATACTAAAATTTTATTATTTACATTGCCTTCAATATCAGTGCTTTCATTAAACACTGTATTATTGCCCGCATCTTTAATGGTTCTATATAATGTTAAATTATTTTCAACAATGCCATTCGCTGCATCGGTTGCGTAAATCGGGAAAAGCAAAATGTTTTCATTTATTATGTTGCTTACAATTGCTTCATCAGCAATAATATAATCTTCTTCGGCTAAATATTTAACGCCTTGCGTAATGCCTTGTGTAAGGTCTTCATCTGAATAAGGCATAACAATAACTGGAACAGGGTCGGTTGTGTCTTTTACATCTTCAATTGGAAAAGTCGAACTAGAAACAGACGCTTCTTTTCCAAAGAAGTTTTCAACTGTGTATGTTATTGTGTAATCGCCATCTTTAATAGGTGTGAAATAGAACTCGCCATCTTTAATTGAAATAACGCCGTTATCTTCACCTAAAAGATATGTTGTTACGGTTGAGCCTGCTTTATGCTCTGCCTTAACGGTATAGTAAACTTCAACAGCTTTTTTTGTATCTTTATTTGTTGCGGTTACGGACGGAAGTTTACGTGCAACTCCAATTTCCGCACTTGTTGGTTTTGTGCTGTTATAGTCATAGGTGAATTCATAATCGTTTTTATATGTTTTATCTGCTTTGATTTTCTTTTCAGCAAAAGCAACAACTTGTCCGCCAACTTTATTTTTATAACTTACGGTATATGTGCCGTTCTTTTCAGGGTCAAGTCTTAATACGTCGTGTTTTTGCTCGTCTTCATCTGTATGGCCATCTTCGGTTAGTGTATAAGTCGCCACTTCTGCACCTGCAAAAGTTACAGATATATCAATAACTGCGGTTTCATCCACATCTCCATTTTTATCGACAACTTTTGGATTTGGCAATATTATTTCAACTGCACTGTCATTGTTTTTGGGGTTTACAATAGACGGAACGATAAATTTATCATTCTGTTCAAATTTGATTTCAACGCCTTGTATAATGCCACTAACCTCCACGGTCAAATCGGTTGAATTATCGCCGTGAGAGTATCGAACAGTATAAAATCCTGCATACTGAGGAGTGAATTGGTTCTCTGTAACTGTAACTTCCGTGCCATAAGGGTTAAAAACTTTAACCATGGCTGGCTCTGTCAAACCGTCAACAGTAACTGTTCCAGGTTGTATGGTATAAGGTATGCCTTTTGTGCCTTCGTCGATGAATCCAGATACAACAATTTCTTCGGTTAGAACTGAATAGCCAAACGGAGAATCTGCTCTGAGTGTTGCAACTGTTGACATCATCATTGGAAATGTCATTGCAAAGCAAACTAAAAGCGCAGTAACAAGAGACACCTTTTTTAATAATTTTTTCATTCTTTGCTCCCATATAAGTATTAATTATTTTTTAAACATCATTAATATCTATAATTAAATTTGTTAAATTCAATTATTTATTTTAAAAACTTTTCAAGTTTTTGAGAAATATTTTAAGATTTTAATGCTTTTAAAAATTTTTTGTAACATTGTGTTATTTTATACCATAGTGGCGACAGTGTCAACCAAAAAAAGAAAATAAATAGATAGTTTTTTTGTGGATTGTGTATTTTTGTCTATTATGTTTCGCATTTTACTATACGAATTTTATTTTAAATAAAACATAATAATATATACGAAATTAAAAACACTTAAATTGTCGAATTATAAAAAACGTGAAAATTTCTCATCACAATTTCTTTGTTTAATAACTTTTTATTTTCACAAATATATAAATTTTACATATTATGTATATGTAGCCAAAGAAAAAAATAAAAAAATACAAATGAAAAATTACATATTTCTTTGATAAAATACTATAAGAGGAGGAAAATGACGATGAATTTTTTTGGTGGCGGTTTTGGAGGCGGACGAGGTGATATGGATAACTGCTTCGGCTCATCGAGTTGCTGCGATCCTTGCACGCTGATTATAATTTTACTTTTGTTAAGTTGCTGTGGCGGCGGTAGCGGTTGCTGTGGCGGCGGATTTGATTGCTGCTCGCTCATTTGGATAATCATTTTGTTATCAATTTGCGGATGTGGTTGTGGCGACTTTTCGCACGGATGTAAATAAACTACTTACATAATTTCAAACATATTTAACTTTTGAACATTTTATATATGACTTTTTTTAAGAAACATTTGACTCTGAATCCCTAAAACTTCAAATAAAATAAATCGACTTGTATTTATACAAGTCGATTTATTATAATCTGCTAAATAAAAATTTTCCTTTTCTATCTTAAATCTAAATTTTTGAGATATTCTTTAAATGACTGAAAATTTTTTGACGG
>DIPL01000016.1:0-560 GCA_002424095.1 Christensenella sp. UBA5489 | reverse complement strand
TTCGGGCTATATGGTTGCGGTAGCACTGGAACATTAATTGCAAAAGATGATTTGACAACTGCATTTTTAGGCGAAATCACAACTGCTTTTACTGACACAGACACTAGAACCAACATTAGCACTGAGGTAGCAGTTGGAGATTTTTCAATGACCGGTACGATGAGTTTAAAAGCATTCTCTGAATATGGCTCAATGACTATTACAAGTTCAATGACAGTTAAACAATCAGGCAAGGATAATGATTTAAAAAGATTTGTTCAAACCGAAGGAAGTATGAAAAATGAGTCAGCAAATGGAAAAGCGAACTCAAATGCGATATATAAAACTTACTTAGGAAAATCTGGTGAAAAATATTATGCCATTGAACAAGTTGGTCAAAAATTTGGAGAATATGACACAATGATAGAGGCTCAATCAGGTTTTGAAGACTTCTTCGACTTAGGCTCATACGAACCTGAACTTGATTTCAATGAATTTGCTGACATTGAATCATTCGACAAAGACACCGAATTGCAAGTTTTCAATCTTGGTGGCGAAGAACAAGAAAGTCTTCGTGTTGT
>DIPL01000005.1 GCA_002424095.1 Christensenella sp. UBA5489 | reverse complement strand
TACATTTTAGGTGATACGCTTGAAGCCGCATTAAAAGCAAATATGATGGTTAGAGATTATGAAAATGAATTAATCCGAATGAATCCGCAGTTAGAAATCACAATTAAAATTGAACAAATTACAACTTAAACTGGTAACGCAGAGTGAGCCGGATTCGTCCGGCTTAATGCGGCAGCGGAGGTCACAAGCCCCACCGCAAAAAAATAATGGAGGTATTGAATCATGAAAACTTATTTTATTATGGATTACAAAAATGGGAACAAAGCAATCAGGGAAAGAAGCGAATACATTAAAGGTCAAATGGAAGAATTCGAGATTGACGCCACTGAGGATGGATATTGGGACGATTCAATTGTAGGTGTTATTGAATCTGAAACAGAACCAGCTTTTGATGATTTGGAATTTGATGCAGAAACAGGAGAATATTCTCTCAAGAACGTCACAAAATGGGTTGCACAAATAAAAGGTGACGACAAAACTGACGGCGAAATTATTAAAATAGGCATTACAAAAACTGAAAATGAAAAATACCCAGACCTAAAATTTGATATCGTAGCCGACAACGAAGACGATGTGTCAACCGGAGGTGAAAAAACGTATACAAACACAATTGACGCCATCACAAAAAGTTGGGGAAACTGGAAAACATTTGAATGGCTTGAATATGCAGAAAAGGAGTTTTAAATGAATAATAAAATTAGCACAAAAAAATCAAACCTAAATTTTAAACTAAATCAGCAGGAAAAAATAATACTGCAAAACAATGCAAAAAAATTCAATATGTCAATTACTGATTATGTTAAATTTTGCACAATTATTAATCCACCAGAAATAATCAGTTATGGTGCAAAATAAATCAAATGCGACAATAAATAAAAGAGTAGTTTTAAAACTACTCTTTTTCTTTACCTTATACGTTACTATTATCTTTACCAATAATTGGTATTTTTTCTAAAAAAATTTTTCGACACTTGTTCCAAATTCAATTATTATAATTCCTTTTTTTCTCATTTCAAAAATTCAAATTATTATAAGGTATCTCCCACATATTTATTTAACCCTCAGTTTCTTTCTTTTCTCTACAACACCTATTTCGCTAACTAAACCTTGTTTTTCTAGAATTTCTTTCTCGTCTATATAATCAGTCTTTTTCATTTTTTCCACTAATTCAAAAGTATCATAAAGACCTCTAATTTTATCAGTTTGTATGAAACTATATAAATATTTCATTTCAGCTGGATTCATTGTATTTGATTTTTCGTATTCATATCCGTCATAAACTCTAACCCAATTCCATCTTCCACGCCAACATTCACAATCCCTTACAGTAAACGTTATTTGTCTCATTAACGCATCTACATGTATAAATCTCTGTGCTGTAGCATAAAGCATCTTATTTTGCTTTCTAACCTGTAGCAGTGTTGATAATAAAGGTGCAGGTATACCTTCCTTTTTCCATTCCCTCGAATTAAAAATTGTTGATATTTCATCAATCAAAATTAAAGTATTTTCAGGACAATTCACAATCTGCTTATAATTTTTTAATTCTTCTATTTTAGTCCATTTAGGAAAATTCATGATTTTCATATTACTTAATAATCTAACACTTTTATATTTTTTACAAATACAATAAGCATCTCTTATCATAGATGATGTTTTTCCACTTCCAAACATGCCAACATAGATATGTAGACCAAATCCATTAAATACTTCCCATTCTTTGTTTTTATAATAATTATATGTATCCTTTATTTTTAACAAAATAAACTTTAAAAAATTCCTCAATATTTCTCTTAGCATATAATTTTACCTCTTTTTATAATTAACTTTTACATTTAACTTTCAGCTGGATGCATGATCACCATTATATATAGTTAATAGCCAAAAAACCGCCGGAAGTCTTTGCCTTCCGGTCTTTGCGGTTTTTGGCTCCTTGCAATATAAATCTACTCTAAACTATTTTTATTTTCCCTTAATCCAAATAAAATGTATTCTTTATTTTCCAATCTATCAAATAAATACTTTGGTAAACTAAAAGTCTTTTTCCTAGTATGAGCGTATACATATTTTTCATCAAACGTATATCTGTTAACTTTAAAAATTCCACCATGCAAACCTTTTCCACCATCTAAAGGTTTCCAATCTAAATAATCTTTATATTCTTTATCAAATTCCATCAAATTCAATTCTTTTACTTTTTGCAATTCATCTTTTTTTATCGAATAATATTCTGTATGCCGTCTCCCATGTATATTAACTCTTACTTTAAAAATATATTTATTCCCAACCATACTTAATTTTTTAAATTCTTCTTTCTGCACGTATTTTCCCATTTCTACACCGCCTTTTTTAAATAATAAAAAGCCATATATAAAACATGGCTCTTTATTACGTTACACTTAATTACCTTATCGCTGCTTTCTTACCTTTTCTAAGTAATCCTAATGCAGCTCCTGCAAGAGACATTACTATTATTATATTTATAGGAAATATAGAAAATAGTTCTGTCGCCAATGTTGTAACCATTGTTACAACTGCAGTTGTGTTTTCGACTAATCCGTTCATACTTTTTCACCCCTTTCTAATTATAAAATCATACATTTTACTTTACCTTATTGCAGACTTTTTTCCTTTTCTTAATAGTGCAAATGCTATTCCTGCAATTGATATTACTATAAACAAATTAACCGGAAAAATAGTAAATAACTTTACATTTTCTGCAATCATACTCGTTACACTTCCAACATTTTCAATTAGAATTGCACTTTCAGTTGTACTCATCTTTTAACCCCCCATCTTGTTTTTATATATTTTCTTTTAAATTTGTAATCAGGATTATAGAAATTTTCCATATATTCTTTTCTATATTCCTTATTGTTTTCTGTAATCATTTTTGACTTTTTAATCAATCTAAATGCCAACGTTCCTAAGTAAATAACTACTATTAAGTTAATCGGAAACACTAAAAATATTTTTGCCATTTCTCCTAACATTGTTACTACACTTCCAACATTTTCTAACAAAATTGCACTTTCTGTAGTACTCAAATTATCACCCCCTTAAACACCCTTAAAAATATCTTTAGTCAGTACCTTAAGCCACGAAATCAATTCCATGCTTAAAAATACTGCTAAACAACCTTTCAAGATCTCATAGATATATTCGTACCCTTCAACACTATTTATTCCAAGTGTATTCATTATAGTTTCCATTTTCCTGACCACCTCAATTTTTC
>DIPL01000001.1:497-68249 GCA_002424095.1 Christensenella sp. UBA5489 | reverse complement strand
TTTATGTATGGTTCAAGTTTTTGAGATCGTATATTATTCCAAGTTTGGCTAGGTCTGACTTGAAAATTGCTCATAAATCTAATTGCATTTGTAGCCCTTTTCACTTTTTCATTTTCGCTTCTATCTTTATTTTTCTCGTAAATAGCCAACGATTCCAGTCTATCCGCTACGGAAAGCAATCTTCCGAAGAGATAATCTCTATCAGTTCTTGTTTCATCTAACTCCATTTTTATATCCTCCTTTTTTGATTGTTTGATATATTTTCTCGTGAGTGAACACGCTATATCCAAATAATAACGCCAAATTTTTTCTCTATGGTCCCAGTTTTTTTCTTTATGGTCCTTGTCTTCTTCACTTCCAAAAGACATAGGACGAGAGACTCTATAAGCCGCTTTATCCATATAACTTTTTGGCAATGCAAAATTGCCAAACATACATTCTATTAATTGTTTTTCCACTTCCTTTTTTAATGAAATATAACTTTTATCATCTTTTTTGCCACTTTTTTTATTTACACGAGGCTTACCATAAGCTGCTTCCATAATATCATTAAAGGAAGGACAACTGGTATGTTTAAATAGCTCTATTTTCTCTTTATTATCTTTATCTTTAATCTTTCTATAACTAAATTTCCAAGCGGATTCTAAATATTCATATTCAGGGAATTCTTGATAAAAGGTTACGCCCATTCTACCGATTGTGGCTGCATCAAAAATTGCAATTACAACTTTTTTAAAATGTTCTTTCATTCGTCCCGTTTTACCATAACCTCTTAATAAATTCACGACTTTTTGAGAATAATTAATATCAATTGAAGTTTGTGCTTCGGAGAGTTTATCTAAGTCGGTACGGACACTTTTCATTTTTTTAAACAATCCAAAAGAGTCATCAAATGGACTGATTTTTTGATTTGTGTCTGAATCAACAGACCAAATAACAACAACTTGACTGTCTATGCTATATCCAAAATTATTAATAAGCCACTTTAATGTAATATGAATTTTCTGAGATGTTACTCTGTCAATTTTAATCGCTTCATCTTGTTTGTCAAATCTGCCTCTAAAAGTTAGTCCATATCTATCGTTACAAGAAATCAACTTTGCCCTTGGAGTATTTGAATTAATGTTTCTGGAATGATTTTTTGCAATTTGATTAAGTTCCTGACCTAAAAAATCGAAACCTGCGGGTTTTCTAGTTTTTAAATAATGTTCTATCCATAATTTTTGCAATGCCTTATCTTTCCAAACATCACTGATTGAATCATCTTTTATTTGCACTGAAAATCTGACACCTGTTTTTTCTGTAACCGTTTTTCCTGTTTTGGGACTGGTGCTTTTTTTAAATTCGCCTTTGCTGTCATATTCTTTATCTTCAAAACATTTTTTTATATCTTCCACTATACTATTTTTCGTTAAATATTCATAAATTGAATTTAATTTTATGTTATCTCCTTTCCAACTATTTAATTGTTCTATATATTGATTAAATTTAGATGGATTTAAGTTTCTATCTAAATATTCCAACCAGTCGCAAAGAGGATGTGCCATAATTGTTTTATCATTTTTACTGAATGGGCCGCTTCTGCTTTCTGAAGATTCTGTGCAAGGAATAATTATTTCTTCTATATCACGGTTTATACTTACTAATTTTCCAGCACTATCAAGCGTTATGTGAATTTCCGTTTTAAGAGTTATGTGAAATAAAGGTAAAAAGACTTTTCTTGCATTTGGTTTACCGTTATCATCAACTGGCACAATACCTGTGATATGCGAACATTTATCATAGGTTTCTAAAAGATTAGAAAATAATCCCATTACTCATTACCTCCAATTTCATTATCAATAGGTTTAAGGTTTGTCCCTAATATGAAATTTTTAACATTCAAATTTTCACGAACAGTTTCTATTTTTAGAGAATTATCGTTAGGTGGAACAAATGTTATTATTCCATTTTTCATATTACAATTCCAAAACCTTTTACTTAAACTCTTATCCTGAGTTTCATCTGGATAATTTATGCCGTGAAACATAAATCCAAAATTTATTTCGCCGTAATTATCATAAAAGCCTTCACCTTCACCAAACTTACAAGGAACAACATAAGCCTGACATTCTCTTGTTCCTAAAAAAATATCTCGTCTGCCACCCTTTTTTATCGCTCGTGTTGCCATATCAAAGTGTTTATTTTCATTGCGGTCTTGTTTTAAGTCTGCACGATTTTCATTCAAAGTGTGCTAAAACCTGATAACGCACTTTCTTTAAATAAGTGTAATAAGCAAGGCTATTGAAAAATTTGTCAGTGCTTGGTTTTTGACCAACTGCCAACTTGCTTGGATATATGCCACCAAAATTAATTGGACGAATGCCTTTTCCTTCGGTTTGGATTTTATTCATTACTCGCACCGCATCAATAACCCAAACAAATGTTGGTTTCCAAAAAACACTTTCCAGCATACCTTTCAATGCTTGATATGTTGGAACTTGATATGTAAATTTTTCTCCGCCTACTCTTGTAATAGGGTCTGAAAATAAAGCATATTTACCATACACTTCGAACTCTACTGAATTTCGTTTTTTCTCAATATTTTTCATTATTTCTCCTTTTTAATTAATCTGGAATATATTTTTCAACATCGACTTCGGTTGTAACGCCATATTCATTAGAATAATAGAACGAAGCAAGCAATTTAATACCGAATTCTTCATCTAATTCGGTTATAGCACCTTGCTCTAAAAGCTTTTCATATTCATATGAAAATAAAGAAACACTATATTTCTGCAACTCTTGCAAAATTGAAATTTTATTTTTCAAATCTGCTTTTTTATAATCAAGAAGCAATGTTTCGACATTACCAAAATAAACAACAACTGCGGTTGTGTTATTATCTATAACCTTAAAATTTTCGCCCGCCGAAGTAAATGCCTGAGCGATGAGATGCGAGAAATCAACATTCTTTCTGTTTTTATAGTTTCGTCTACCAACTTCATTTTCTGAAAGCAGTGAATAAATTGTTGTATTTCCAGTTTTACTTATTGGAAAATCCATCAACTCTCCTCTATCATCATAATAATGCTTATAAAATTCATTTAATATTTCTTGACTTAAAAAATCCGCTCCTTTATTTTCGTTTATTATTTTCGCAGTTTTTTCCTTTTTATTTTTTATGTCATATAATCTTTCCAAATTTTCTGCTTTTAACGGAATCACATAAACATCTTTCTCCTTTGCTTCATCTCCGCCGTTTCTATTGCATCTTCCCGCCGCCTGCACAATATTAAACCTGCCATTGCCCTAACAACACAGTCAAAAGATATATCTACACCTGCTTCAATAAGTTGCGTGCTTACACAAATAACTTTCTCTCCTTCTTTTAATAAAGTCTTTATATTTTCAAGTGTCTCAATTCTATGCGCTGGACACATTGAAGTACTTAAATGCAACAATTTAAAACTATTATTTTTGTTCTTTTCTTTTAATATTTCATATACTTGCCTTGCTTGGCTTTTTTTATTTACGATTGTTAAACAATTATTATTTTTTTGAGATTTTTCCCATATAAATTGAGAAAATTCATCAATATTCATTTCTTTTTTAGGAACAATTTTAGTTCTCTTTAAATCTTGAAAATCTTTTTCGAAGTCTTCAATTAAATTAGGATTTTTTGATAATAGCAGATTATGTCGTTTAGTAGCAGCAATGCGAGGTTGCGTTGCGGTACAAAGCAAAATTGTGGAATTTAATATTTTAGATAAAAAAGTTGCGACTTCATTGAACAAATGAATTGTATTGACAGGCAATGATTGAATTTCATCAAAGATAATAACGCTATTTTGCATATTGTGAAATTTTCTGAGATTACTCCCTTTTGCAGACATAACTGTTTCTAAAAATTGAACCATTGTTGTGATTATAATTGGATTATCCCAACGAGAAGCGGCTAGTTTCCTAAGACCTCTTTCTTCATCATCAAGCGGAGTTACAATATTAGAATGATGTTCTAGGATAATATCTTTGTTTTGTTTTAAATTAAGTATTTTACGAATGCTTTCTGCTGTTTGTTCAATGATTGAAAGATAAGGAATTACATAGATAATTCGATTTTTCTTTTTATTTTTTGCATGGTGCAAGGCAAAGCGTAACGAAGATAAAGTTTTTCCGCCACCTGTCGGAACAGATAATTGATATATCCCTGTTTCTCTTTTTGCAGCATTTTTACATTTTTCAGAAATTAAAGAGCGAATTTTTGAAATTTTATTATCATTTTTAAATTCTTTAATATTTGTTTCAAATGTATCAATTAAATGACTCCAATCAAAATCTTTTTGATTGGAATTTATGTCTTCTCCAATATCAAACAAATATGCGTCCAGCCTATCGGCATCAATCAAGCAAGAGTAAATGTATTTAACTAAAAGTCCAAGTGCAAATGACGCAGATTGTTCAGATTCATAATTACTTTCTATGAAATCCAAAATCACAGAAATTTCATTTTGGGCTGCTTCAAAAAACTTGTGAATTTCTGTTTTATTTAAAATTAATTCTGAATTATTTCGTATGTTTTTATAATCATATTCTGGATTTTTAGACAAGTTTAATTTATCAAAGAAAACTTTTTCGCCGTCGGGACTGACAATATCATTTAAATTTCCGTGATGCCCTGAAATCACAATTTCAATTATTTCTTTTATAAGTTGTGCTATTTGTTGCTGAGAATTGAAAATATCGTCAGTTAAAAAAGCGCCTTGAATAGAATGCTTGATTTTGCCTCTTTTGTTATTTATTTTAGACTTTTCACTTTCTTCTAAGTAAGTTTGAAACTGGCAAGATGCTTTTCCTACATCATGTAAAACACCTATAAGGCTTGCTAAATTTGGGGCGATTGGCGCAAAGCCACTCGCCATTTCAGAAATATTATCTAAATGACTTTTTAGTGATTGATAATTCCCTCTATTGTCTTTTCAGGCATTAAATTTAATATTCTTCTCTAATTTCTCTTTCACATCCACGTATCAATACATTCCTTATAACTCAATTTTGTTTAAAACCTATTTAAAACGATCAATTAAATATTATTATTGTATAATAATATCATAAAAAGAAATTTTTACAAGCAATTTTGTGTTTTATTTTTACAATTTACAACAATTTTAGACAAAATTAATAAAAAATTAATTAAAGCCAAAAATGCTTGTTATGTTTATATGTTTGATTTTTTAAATTTAATGTATATAATGTAAATGATTAATGTTTGTACGTGAAAGTTTAAATTCAAATAATTAAAAAAAGAATATAAAATTTTAAGTAAATTATACTATCAAATCAAATAATTTGATAGAATATATAAATTAATGGAGGTATTTATGAAAAAAATTGCTATTTCTGCGGAAAGCACAATCGACCTACCAAAGGATATGTTGAAAAAATTTGAAATTTCAACTGTTCCATTCGGTATTTTTTTAGGAGACGATTTAATTAAAGATGGAGATATTACTATTGATGAAATGTTCGAGTTCGTTAAAAGAACAAAAACTCTGCCTAAAACCAGCGCAGTAAATGAAATGGAATTCCAAGAACATTTCGAAAAATTATTAAAAGACAACGATGCGGTAATTCACTTTTCACTATCCAGTAGTGCTAGTCTTGCCTACGATAATGCTAAAAAAGCAGCAGAAAAAATGAAAAATGTATATGTAGTAGATTCTTTATCACTATCAACAGGCATTGCCTTGCTCGCACTTCGTGCAATAGATTTAATTAAAGAGGGAAAAGACGCAAAAACTGTTTATGAAGAATGTTTGAAACTTCGTGAAAAAGTGAGGGTTAATTTTATAATTGAAAAATTAACATTTTTGCATAAGGGCGGACGATGCAATTTGGCTCAACTTATGGCGGCAAGCATTTTTGGAATCAAACCACAAATTACCGTTAAAGATGGGAAAATGCTTTCCAGTGCAAAATTTAAAGAAAGAAATATGAACAAAGCTGTGGAAAAATTTACTAAAAATGTTATGGACGCTTATCCTGACCCTGATTTGAGTACTGCTTTTATAACGCATACTACAGCAACTGATGAAATGATTAATACGATAAAAACGGCGCTAGAAAATAAAGGTTTCAAAACAATTTATACTGTGCGTGCAGGAATAACAATTTCTTCGCATTGTGGCGAAAAAACAATCGGAATTCTATTTTTAGACAACTAAATCATTTTTAATAATAAAAAAAACAAAATTAAAATAAATCTTAAAAATTTTCAATTGGCACTTTTTAAAAGTCGAGTGGTCAAAACTTGCGTTTTTTGTTATTTTAAAGCATCTGATTTTTTTGAAAAAGTAAATATGAAACCAATTATTCATAAAATCATAAAAAATAAACAATAAATGAAATAAAAAATTCCGATTTCAAATCGGAATTTTTTATAGAGTTTAAATTCTTATTAATTTGATAAGAAATATTTTATCAAATCTAATTATTAATTTAATTTATCTCATTTTTAAACTTCTGGTGCAGGTGCTTCTTCTAATGTCGCTGTTGACGCAACTTTTAAAGTATAAGTAATTGCATCAGATTCTTCAGTCCATGTAATCTTAATTTGGTTTACATCAGTCTTAGCATCAATCTTTACAATCCAAACAAAAGTTTTATCTTCTTCGATATTGGCTTGTGCTGTAAATTCTGTTTCGCCCTGTGCTTTTGTTTCAATAACAGGAACATCCTCTTCCCCTAACACTGTTGGTGATTTAAACTGAATAACTACGATATTTCCCGCTGCAACTGCTGGGTCTGTAAAACCATCTTCGTCATACGGAATTTCACCATTTAAGGTTAAGTCTTTATCAGCAATAGTTAAAGAATAGCCAGGATTTGCACCAAGTGCGCTAAATGTATTTGTCTCTTCGTTATAAGTTCCTAATGTTATGTTCTGAGCGCCACACGCACAACCAACCATAATAAAACTCATACAAAGTGCAACCGCACAACATGCAATAGATTTAAAAAATTTCATTTTCTCTCTCCTTTTTTAAAAATCATTATTATTATAATAACAATTTTTTATTAATGCAACTGTTTTAGGGCTTATTTTTTATAAATTTTTGATTTTTTAAAGTTTTTTGATAAAAAGTTTGACAAATCACTTCAAAACTTAATATACTAGAAACTGTACTTATAACTTGCAGATTGATATAAGTCCTGTTAATTTATTATATCACAAATTATTTAAAATATTTATCTAATTTTAAAATTATTTAATATTTTTTTATATGATATTAAAATTATAGTTAATAAATCCAAGATTTAATAAAATATTAACAATTAACATTAATACAATTTTCTAAAATAAAGGAAAAATTATGGATAAAACAAAAAAAGTGAATATGGAAAAACTGGTTTCACATTGCAAAATTATGGGAATAATTTTTCCCGGAAGCGAAATATATGGCGGACTTGCAAATTCTTGGGATTATGGTCCTGTCGGCATTGAACTTAAAAATAATATAAAATCAGCATGGTGGAAAAAATTTATTCAAGAAAGTCAAAACTCGCACGGTATAGATGCAGCAATTCTTATGAATCCAAAGGTTTGGGAAGCATCAGGACATATTACTTCTTTTTCTGATCCGTTAATGGATTGTAGAGAATGTAAAACAAGACATAGGGCAGATAAATTAATTGAGGATTATACAAATGGAACAATCAACGCTGACCTTATGGATAATACGGAAATTGAAAAATACATTATAAAAAATAAAGTCTCCTGCCCTGTGTGTAAAAAAAATAATTTTACACCTATTCGACAATTTAATTTAATGTTTGAAACAACTCGTGGCGTTACGAAAGAAAGTTCAAGCATAGTCTATTTGCGTCCTGAAACTGCACAAGGCGAATTTGTTAATTTTCTCAATGTTCAAAGAAGTCTGAGACTTAAAATTCCTTTTGGAATTGGGCAAATAGGCAAAGCATTCAGAAATGAAATAACACCAGGGAACTTCACTTTCAGAACAATTGAATTTGAACAAATGGAGCATCAATGGTTTTGTAAAAAAGGAACGGACGAGGAGTTTTATGAATTTTATAAACAGTTCTCCATTGATTTTTTGAAAGGCTTAGGACTTCCGCAAGAGAAACTTCGTTTCAAAAATCACGATAAACTTGCACATTATGCAAAAAACGCATGTGATGTTCAATATGAATTTATGATGGGTTGGGATGAAATTAACGGAATTCATAACAGAACTGATTATGATTTAAGTCGTCATCAAGAATTTTCAGGGAAAAATATGGAATATTTAGATGCTATAACGGGCGAAAAATTTATTCCTTATATTGTCGAGGCTTCTTATGGCTTAGATAGAATTATATTGGCAATTTTAGATAATGCTTATAATATTGAAACGCTTGAAGATGGTTCTGAACGTGAAATTTTAAAGATTAATCCATCAATAGCACCTTTTAAAGTGGCCGTTCTGCCCTTAATTAAGAAAACACATAGTGAAAAAGCAAAAGAAATTTATTCAATGCTTTGTAAAAGTTTTAGGGCAATGTATGATGATACAGGAAGCATCGGCAAGAGATACCGCAGACAAGATGCAATCGGCACTCCCTTTTGTGCTACAATTGACGATAACACACTTTCCAACGATACTATAACATTGCGTGATAGAGATAGTATGGAGCAAGTTGTATTAAAAATTGATGAACTTACAAATTTCATTAATGATAAAATTAAATTTTAATAATATCTTTAAATGTTTAATAAAAAAATCTAAAAATTATTTTTAGATTTTTTTATTATATTTTGTTTGCTTTAACATAAAATTTTTCTTTCGAATACAATTTTATTATGAAACCTTATAATAGAAATAGTGCGGTTAACTATGCTTTTACTTGGTGGAACAGCACTAATCCAAAATATTATAATTATGACAAAATTGGCGGTGATTGCACGAATTTTGTTTCTCAATGTATCTATGCCGGTAGCGGTGTAATGAATTTTTATAAAATAAATGGTTGGTTTTATATAAGTCCGAATGAAAAAAGTCCGAGTTGGACGGGTGTTGATTTTTTGAAAAATTTTCTTTTAAAGAATAAAACGTTTGGACCATATGCACGGCTTTGCGAACTGGAAGAACTGGAACTTGGAGATATTGTTCAAATCAAACAATCAACCTTTTTTAATCATAGCCTTGTTGTTACAAATATCACTGATGGAGAGGTTTATGTAACGGCTCATACGAATAACACTATGAATAAAAATCTTAAATTATATCATCCACGAGAAATACGGTGTTTTAAAATTTTGGGCGTTTATGTTTAATGCCGTTGGATGTTGCAAAATCTTATATGCTGAATTTTAACTTAGTTTTCAAAAAATAATTTAAGAAAGCACAAAAGCAGTGATTAAATTTTCACTATTTATTTTTTGCTTAAACTCATAAAAAAACAAAACACTTGTATTAATGTTTTGTTGATTGCCGTGTAACTTTCTAAAAGTAAAAGAATTAAATTATTTGAAAATCTTTATTAAATACTTTCTTAAAGGCAGGCGAAATCTTTCCTGCTTCCAGAATTTCATATTCGGCATTGCTGTTCGTCTTGACTTTTATAATCACAATATCGCCTAGTATGTCGCATTTTACATCGCTTATTTTCTGCTGTTTATTACAGTCTAAACTTTCGGAGAGTTTTATCAAAACACCTATTTTTCTTGCAGTTATCAAGTCATCTTCATCAACAATTGATTTATATTTTATCCATTCAGAAAGTTTGAAATTTGCCAAATTCTGACATTGGCAAGCAAAAGCGGCTATAACAAGGTCTTTATGTGAGGCTCCGAAAATTTTCGAGTTCAGGATTATGTCTTTACTATATTTCGGATGATTCTCAAAATCAATGAGTTTTCCGCAGTCATACAAAATGGCTGCAATTCTGAGCGCTTTTGTATGTTTTCTTGTTAATTTATGAATTATTGACGTTTGTTTAAATAAATTAATTGTGAAATTATATACCCAATCAGCATTAGAATCTTCAATATTATAATAATATCTTAAATTATTAAGACTATTTTCTAAAACATCGGCAAAAACTTCACTTGGACTTTCTTTAATTATTTTTGATGAAATAATTGCATCGGAAATTGATTTTGATGCTATGTGGAAAGCAGGATTTTCAAATTTTTTGAAAAATGCTTCCATAATCACAAATCCGCCGATTATATTATCTAATCTTTCATTGGAAATATTAGCAAGTCTTTTTGTTTTATCAAAGCCGTATTCTTTCAAAAGTTCAAATGCTTTGGAAAAAGCGGCTTTATTTACCACGAAATTATTATCTCTATCTAACGGATAATGCGTCATTTTTCGGACAAGTTTGCTGAGCGTTAGAAATGACTCACCTGCTCCTATAAAGCCTATTTCTTCCACATTAAATTCAAAATCTAAGTCTTTAAACTGCTCTTTTACAAAATCCAACATTTTTGAAATTGCCATAGATGAATCGTTTGCGAAATCTTTGAATTTTTCCGCAAGCGTGTTTGAACCGAAATTTAAAACTTGCGACGAAATTATATTTCTTTTGGAAAAATGCATAACCAAAGTGTCATTTGGATTTATATAAAGCATAATTGCCTTATTCGGTTCAACAGTGTTATAAATTGCATTATAGGCATATTTTAGTTCTTCATCTTCGCTTATAACATTAAAATTAAATCCTGCCTGCTCTTGAATATCTTCAAGAAAATTGCGTACATTTTTCAGTTTCGAAAAAATCGAAGATGCGGCGCAATATATTTTTACAATATTATTATATTTGCATACATCACGAAAAATATTTAAAATTTTTATACATTCGTTAAATTTTGCTATACTCAGCGTTTGATTTTCATATATGTCTTCGTCAAATCTTAAAGTTTCAATTATTTGATTGTTCTTTTTGTAATATGTTCCGCCGATTAAACTCACAACTGTCATTTTAAGGGAAGCGGGACAAATTTCAATTAATGCTGCTTTCTCCAACGTTTGACTCCTTTTTCGAATTTTATTCGATTGTTTTTCTATGTTAATTTTTTAGATTCTTTATCATCATTTATTGTGATTGCTTGTGTTGGGCATATTGCAACGCAACTTCCGCATTTTATACATTTCTCTTTGATTATTTGCGGTTTTCCGTCCGCTTCAAATTCAATTGCATTGACTGGACAAACACTAACGCAACTTCCACAGGCTATACATTTATTTTTATCAATCATCTTTTATCTCCTGTTTATAAATATGTTGTAATAATAGCATAAATTTCATAATTTGTAAACAAAATTTTCTCAAAATTAAAATTTCAGTGTACAGGCTGAATTTCAACCGTACAAGCAAAATTCGACAAAAAAAAGCATATATAAATAACGTACGCAATTTGTTTGTCGGAGGTTTTTTTGGTTTTTGAAAATTTTATTTTATTTATGAACAAGATTTTATTATTTTCATCGTTCATAAATAGTGCAACAGGATTCCCTAAACCTTTATCACCAGAAGAAGAAAGAAAATATTATGATAGATTTAAAAAAGGCGATAAAAAAGCCAAAGATATTTTAATTAACCACAATTTAAGACTTGTGGCACACATTGTTAAGAAGTATTCAGGCGCAGGTGAAGCCGATGATTTGATTTCTGTGGGGGCAATTGGACTTATTAAGGCAATCAACACTTTTAAATACGGAAAAGGCACTCAACTTTCGACATATGCTGCGAGATGTATTGAAAATGAAGTTCTAATGTTGATTCGTGTCAACAAAAAACATAAAGGGGTCATTTCTTTGCAGGAAAATTTAGGACAGGACAAAGACGGAAATGAGGTTGAGTTGCTTGACATCATTCCCTCTCTTGAAGATGAGATTTACGGCGTTGTTGAAAATAATATTATCAATGAAAAAGTTTGCAAACTCATAGATTTAACATTACCAAAAAGAGAAGCAGATATTTTAAAAATGAGGTACGGAATAGGTGGAATTCCTGCACTAACGCAAAGAGAAGTTGCCGTCAAACTTGGAATTTCAAGGTCATACATATCACGTTTAGAAACTAAGGCACTTGCTACTATAAAAGAGTATTTAAAAGATATTAACGAAGTAACAGATTTATAAATTAAGTTTTAAAAATTTAACTGCCAACTTTATTTTACTATTAATAAAAAAATTAAATCCTATGAAAAATCATAGAAATTTAACTAAACGTGCGCTATTGCGCATAATTTTTTTCAAATTATTTTAAAAATTTCGCTGTATTACGTAGGTACAAATATTATAACAATTCAAGTTTAAACCTATTAAATTAACTCAATTATAACACGTTCTGCGTTATCACCACGTCGTTTGTCTAGATTTATAATTCTTGTATAACCACCACCGATGCCGATTTCTTTAATTCTCTCTGCATATTTTGGTGCATAAACATTGAAAATTTTCTCAATCAAAGGATGATTTATTCCTTCTGTCCTCGATTTGAATAATGCTTTACTTTCTTTCTCTTTTCTTTGTTCTTGCAAGTCGTAAAGATAACTCATAATAGCACGGCGGGCAGCCAGTTTCTTTGGACCATCATTGATAACTTCTCTATCTGACTTAACATCTCCTGCACCTTTTATCATTTTTGTAACCGTAACCGTGTCGTCGTACGAATTAATTGCAAGAGTTAAAAGTTTTTCGGCTTTACTTTGTACCGACTTTGCTCTCGCTTTTGTTGTTTCTATTTTCCCGTACCAAAACAAATGCGACACCTGATTTCTTATCAAGGCAATTCTTTCTTTGGTCGGCAATCCGAGTTTACTGTTTGCCATTTAAGTTACTCCTTTCTTAAATTTTATTTATAAATCGTGTTTAAATGAAATTAATTTAATTATTTTATTTTGTCTAGTCTTCTTCTTGACGCAACCCTAAACCATAGGTATCAAGTTTTTGAACAACTTCTTCAATTGATTTCAAGCCAAGGTTTCTAACTTTGAGCATATCTGTTCTTGTCTTGCTCACCAAATCTTCAATCGTATTAATGTTTGCTCTTTTAAGACAATTATATGACCTTACTGAAAAATCCATTTCTTCAATTGGCATTTCCAAAATTTTTGATTGAACATCATCTTCTTTTGAAACAAGAACGTTCACTTCATCAAAATTACTGCTGAGTTCACCAAACATTGAGATATGCTCAATTACGATTTTTCCTGCTAATGAAACAATATCTTTCGCTGTCATAGAACCGTTTGTTTTAACTTCCAAGGTTAATTTATCAAAGTTTATATTTTGTCCAACACGAGTGCTTTCGACATTATAACTAACTCTTAAAACTGGCGAATAAAGCGAATCAATAGCAATATATTCAAGACTGTCAATTCTTTCTTTATTTACAATATTCGGAACATATCCTCGCCCTTTCCCAACCAAAATTTCCATATCAACCGAAGCATTCTCATCCAGCGTGCAAATATGCAATTGAGGATTTAAAACATCAATTAAATCATTTGGCTCAAAGTCGCCCGCTTTTATTTCTCCCGGTGTATTTTTTTTAATTCTCAATGAAGTCATTATTTCTTTGTTTAAGTCTGGTGATTTTAGAACCATTTGCTTAACGTTTAAAACAATATCGACAACATCTTCGACAACCCCTGGAATTGTTGAAAATTCGTGCTGAACACCCGCAATTTTAATACCTATTGGCGCAACTCCTGGCATTGCTGAAAGCAATGTTCGTCTCATACAATTTCCAAGTGTAATGCCATAACCTTTTTCAAGCGGTTCAACAATGAATTTCGCGAAATAACCATTTTCGGTTTCCTCACAGGTCAACTTTGGCTTTTCAATTTCAATCATAAATTTTATTCTCCTTTATACGACGAAATATTAAATTTCCACTTTTTGATTTCTATTTTAATATTTATTTTATATTTTTATCTTGAATATAATTCAATTATCAATTGTTCTTGAATATTCATATCGACATCATCTCTTTCAGGTAATGCCAAAACTTTACCTGTTAATTTTTCGGTATCAAATTCAAGCCATTTTGGCATCACAACTTTCATTCCTTTAAGCGACTTGAACATTTCAATATCTCTTTTGTTTTCTTTGATTGAGATAACATCGCCAACTTTAACAATGAAAGAAGGAATATCGACACGTTTGCCATTTACAGTTATATGACCATGATTAACAATTTGTCTGCATTCCGCACGTGAAGCACCTATTCCCATACGATAAACAACGTTGTCTAATCGTCTTTCAATCAATGAAAGCATGCTTTCGCCAACTTTGCCTTTCATTCGAGTGGCTGCTTCATAATAACCACGGAATTGTTTTTCCAAAATGCCATAAGTTCTTTTAACTTTTTGCTTTTCTCTCAACTGTGAAGCATATTGCGTTGTTCTTTTTCTGCCCATACCGTGCTGACCTGGCACAACTGGACGACGTTCAACAGAACATTTTTTAGATGTGCATCTTTCGCCTTTTAAGAAAAGTTTAACGCCTTCACGCCTACATTGGCGGCATTTTGCATCAAGAAGTCTTGCCATATTTATTTTTCTCCTTTTTAGGTTTCCTTTAAATAGTTTTTGTTTTTTTATATTTATAACCTTTGTATTTTAAAAATCAATCTAAACAAAGACTGATTCTATTAATTATACTCTTCGAACTTTCGGTGGACGGCAACCGTTATGTGCAACAGGTGATACGTCTCGAATTAAAGTTACATCGAAACCGAGTGTAGATAAAGCCCTGATTGCTGCTTCTCTACCATTTCCTGGACCTTTAACATAGACTTCAACCGATTTCAATCCTTGTTCTTTTGCAACTTTTCCAGCATCTTCAACACACTGTTGTGCTGCAAAGGGCGTGCTTTTTTTAGAACTTTTGAAACCAAATTTGCCGCTACTTGCCCACGAAATTGTATTACCCGCCATATCTGTAAAAGTTACAATTGTATTTGTAAAAGTCGCTTGAATATGAACTTGTCCTTTTTCAATAGACTTTGTAACTCTTTTTTTCTTTCTGCCGGTAGCACTTGATTTTTCTGCCATTTTTAAACTCCTATATTAGATTTTTAATTATTACTTTTACGCTATATTTTAGTTTACTTTTTCTTGATTTTTGCCGAACTTCCACCTACTGCTCTTTTCGGACCTTTGTGTGTACGGGCATTTGTTTTTGTGTTTTGTCCACGAACAGGTAACCCTTTTCGATGACGAATTCCACGATAAGAGCCAATTTCAGTCAATCTTTTAATATCCATTGAAACTTGCTTTCTCTTTTCGCCTTCAACAGGGTAGTTTTTGTCGATATAGGTTCTAAGTTTAGCGGTATCATTTTCATCTAAATCCTTAACTCTCGTGTCTGGATTGATTCCTGTTTCCGCAAGTATTTTAGAAGCCGCTGTTTGACCAATTCCGTATATACTCGTAAGACCAACTTCAATGCGTTTATCTCTCGGCAAATCCACGCCAGCAATTCTCGCCATATTATTTTCCTCCAAAAATTTTATATAGATTTATATCTTCAAATTCTGCAATTCTTTTAATTACAAAATTTTATTTTTAAATTGATTTTTGATTTTAATTAAACAAATATTAAAATCATAGAATTTTTATCCCTGCGTTTGTTTGTGTTTTTTATTCACACAAATAACCATAACTTTGCCTTTTCTTTTAATAACTTTACATTTATTACAAATTGGCTTAACTGATGCTCTGACTTTCATAATTTCCCCTTTCGTTTTTGAAAATTTCTTTTTAATTCGTCGGTTTAGATTTTCCTGCAATTTGTCGGTATATAATTCGTCCCTGAGTTAAGTCATAAGGACTTATTTCCACAGTAACCAAATCGCCAACCATAATCCACTTGCTTCGAATTCTCATTCTTCCTGATATATGTGCTCTTATTTTGTGTCCATTGCTCAATTTCACCATAAATATTGTATTTGGCAAAACTTGTTCAACAACACCTTCAAATTTAATTACATCGTCTTTCGACATTAAAATTACTCCTGATTTATCTTATTTACTTAATTTCTTGATTGCTTTTTATAAAGTAAGAATTTCCACGCCCGCAGTTGTTACAAAAATTGTATTTTCATAATGTGCAGAGGATAATCCATCTTTTGTTCGTACAGTCCAGCCGTCATTTTCAATGTAGATTTCTTTTTTGCCCATATTAATCATCGGCTCAATTGCCAGAAAAATGTTTTCCGGAACAGTTATGTTATCCGTTGGTTTGCCATAATTTGGCACGTTCGGAAAATCGTGAAGTTTTTTTCCAATTCCATGTCCGACTAATTCTCGAACAACACTATATCCATTTTTCTCGGCGTGTTTTTGTATTGCATTTGAAAGTTTCCCTAATCTTTCGCCAACCTTTAATGCCTCAATTCCTTTAAAAAAACATTGTTCAGTAATATCAATCAATCTTTTTTTCTGCGGTGAAATTTCTCCAACGGCGAAAGTTCGTGATGCGTCTCCGTGAAATCCATTATAGTTCGCTCCAACATCAACGCTTACAATATCTCCTTCTTTTAAAATTATGTCATCACTTGGAATTCCGTGTTCTACAACGTCATTAACAGATATGCAGGCACTTGCAGGAAAACCTTGATAGTTCAAAAAAGATGGAGTTGCATTGCTTTTTATTATATACATTTTTATCAATTTGTCAAGATACATTGTGGAAATGTTTGGTTTTATAAGTGTTTCAGCGTATTGTAATGTTTTTTTGACAATTTCTCCTGCCTTCCGCATACAAGTAATATCTTCGACCGTTTTTGCAATCAATTTATTTAGTCCTTCTTTGCAAATCTTCCAAAAATTCTTTAACTGGTTGGTAGGTTTGGTCTGGTGTATCTTTGGCTGAAAATTTTGTTATTTGGTCTTTATAATATTCGAGTAGCGGAGCGGTTTCGTTTTCGTATATTTTATATCTTTTTCTAATTGTTTCAACATCATCATCTTTTCTTGTATATAATTTTCCGCCACATTCGCAAGTATCTGAATTATATGTTGAAGTGTTGTAAATTTTTTCACAAACTGAACAGGTTTTTCGTCCTAATATACGTTTTTCAATTAAACTAAGATCTACATCTAAAAAGATTACGGCATCAATTTTTGCGAAAGTTTCGAGCATTTCTGCTTGTTTCATATTACGTGGAAAGCCGTCGAAAATAATTCCTTTTTCGCAGTCTTTTTCTAAGATGCGTTTCTTGATTACATTAACTGTGATTTCATCGGGAACTAAAACAGCCTTGTCTAAATAATCCTTAACTTCATCTCCAAGCGGCGTTCCTTTTTTGATGTTATCTCTGAAAATTTCGCCAGTTGAAATGTGTGCAAATCCAAAATCTTTTGACATTGTTTTTGCCATTGTGCCTTTACCACTCGCAGGAGGGCCGATTAAAATTATATTCATTTTTTTCTCCTTGAATTAATTTACTATTGTTTAATTTATTTGTTGCAGTATTTTTAATTTTAAAATTATTTTAAAAATCCTTTATAGGTGCGCATCATCATTTGTGCATCCAGTTGCTTTTCAAATTCAAGTGCCACCGAAACAATAATCATAAGTCCCGTTGCACTGAATGCACCAACAAGTGTTCCTGTTGAACTTATATCTATAAACTTAAACACGAAACTTGGCACAAGCGCAATAATTGCTAAGAAAATTGCACCAAATAAAGTAATTCTATGTGAAATTCTTGTCAAGTATTCTGTTGTTGGTTTTCCTGCTCTGATTCCTGGAATAAATCCGCCGTTTTGTTGAATTCGCTTTGAAATCTCATCTGGTTTAAAAGTTATTTGCGCAGCAAAATATGCAAAGAATAATATAAATAGCGCCGTTAAGAATATATAAGCCCACGAATTCGTTCCTAATACATCTGAATACCAATTCGATTCAGGCCAAAAAATGCTTGAAATAAGTTGCGGAAAGGTCACAAGAGCGGTTGCGAAAATGATAGGCAATACGCCAGAACCATTTACGCGGATAGGAATATATGAACTTTGTCCGCCATACATTTTACGTCCTTTGACTTGTTTTGCATATTGAACTGGAACACGACGTTCAGCAAGGTCCATAATTACAATAAATGTAAAGATTAAAAGCAGAGCAAATAAGAATATTAATATATTCCACAAATAATCAATGTCTGTTCCAACTTGCAAAATTGAACCTAAAAGTGTCGAACTTGCGTAAGAAAGTATACCTACAAAAATCAATAACGACATTCCGTTTCCGATTCCAAGGTCGGTTATCCTCTCGCCAAGCCACACTGTAAACATACCGCCAGCAGTTAGAATTAGAACTAGACAAGCACTCATAACCCACGCAGGAGCACCTTCTCCCAAAACGCCAGGCATTAATGCTCCGCCGAAGCCAACAATAATTCCGATTGCCTGTGCTAATGAGAGAAATAGAGCAATGATACGTGTATAAAAATTAATTTTTTTACGTCCTTCTTCACCGCCTTCACGTGAGAGTTTTTCAAGAGACGGAATTGCTAAGGTCATAAGTTGAATGATAATTGATGACGTAATATATGGGGCAACGCCGAGTGCTAATAGTGCACCGTTTGAAAGAGCACCACCGCTTACCGCACTAATCAGTCCTAAGAAATCGTTGCCTTCGGTTGTCGTTTGAAATACTTCCAAATCTATCCCAGGAAGCGGAATCCAGCAACCAATTCTATAAATTAAAAGAAGAAAAAGAGTTATAAGAAGTTTGGTTCTTACTTCCTTTACTTTAAACGCATTGATAATAGTCTTAAACATCAATCACCTCTTAATTTGATATTGATAGTTATACTTTTTGTTATATTTTTAGAATGTTTATTTGAATTAAAGTTTTTTTAAGATAGAGTGTTTTTATTTTATGATTTCTGCTTTTCCGCCGGCTTTTTCGATTTTTTCCTTAGCAGAAGCAGAAAACAATTTCGCTTGTATGGTCAAAGGTTTTGTTAATTCTCCGCCACCTAAAACTTTAAGTCCGAATGGCTGTTTTTTGCCAATTATTTTATATGTCAAAAGCAAATCTTCATTAACAATTGAGTTTGCCTCTAACTGTTCTAAACTTCCGACATTGACAATTGCATAAACTTTTGCAAATTTCTTGTTATTAAAACCACGAATCGCAAGTTTTCTAACGAGCGGAATTTGTCCGCCTTCAAATCCTGGACGAACGCCGCCACCACTTCGGGCGTTTTGTCCTTTTTGTCCACGACCTCCGGTTTTTCCTCTGCCTGCGCTATATCCTCGCCCTGCTCTGGTTGGCTTTTTCTTTGCACCTTTTGCAGGTCTTAGAGATTGAATATTCATTTTCTCTTTATCATTTTTTGCTTTCAATTTGTCCTCCAAATTTTTGATAAGGTTATTTATATATGTTTTTAAATCGCAAAAAAATAAATTTGAACTTTATTTTTTTTAGAATTTTAATCTAATTGCAATGTTTAAGATATTTCTTCGACATTAACTAAATGTTTTACGTGAAATAAACTACCACGGATTGATTCGTTATCAGGTAAAACTTTGCTTTGATTTAATTTTTTAAATCCGAGCGCTTTCAAGATTTCTTTTTGTTTTTGGTTATATCCAATTGCGCTTTTTGTCCACGTTACTTTTAAATTTTTAGCCATTTTAGTCTCCTATTGTGCGATTTATAATTTTCGTTATCTATACCGATTGAAATTTTTAATTAAATTTCATCTACTGATTTTCCTCTGATTTCAGCAATTTGTTCACGAGTTTTTAGTCCTGTTAAGCCTTGAAGTGTTGCTTGAACAACGTTTATACTGTTAGTTGAACCGTGAATTTTTGTTACAATATCAGTTATTCCCGCAAGTTCTAAAACTGCTCTTGCACTTCCGCCAGCAATAACTCCTGTACCAGGTTTTGCTGGAAGCAATAAGATTGAAGTTGAGTTGAATCTACCAATTATTTTATGCGGAATTGTACCATTTACTAAATTTATCTGTTGCATAGATTTTTTTGCTTTGGCATTTGCTTTATCAATTGCCAACGGAACTTCTGTGGCTTTTCCTGTTGCAATTCCAACTTTACCTTTCTTATCACCAACTGCAACAACTGCGCTAAACCGCCTTGTACGACCGCCTTTAACAACTTTTGTTACACGGCGCACACAAACAAGCACATTCTCAACATCGGAAACTTCACGCTGTCTATTATCTCTACGACCACGACTTTCACGGTGTTCGCTTTTTTCGCCTTTTTTAAATTCTTTTGATTTTGACTTATTTCTTTGAAAATCTGAACTGTAAGTATATTTATTTTCCGCTGTGGTGTTTCCCGTTGTATCAGATTTTTCTTTATTATCGGAACTCTCTTTGTCTGTAAAACTTCTTTTAGCCGTTGCTTCAAATTTTGGCTTAGTATCAATTCTTAAAGATGTTCTTGGTTTTTCGCTTTCCGCTTTTACTTCTTTCGTAGCGGTTTTTTCCGTGGTTTTCTCTGTCGCCTGTTTAGCCGACTTCGGTTGATTTTCTTCTACATTTGCAGTAGCGTTTTTAGCGCTTACTTCTTCTGCTTTTTGTTCTGCATTTTTATTTTCTGCCATTATTCCTCCCCCTAGAATTCCAGTCCGGCTTTACGCGCGGCATCAGCAAGAGCTTTAACTCTGCCAGAATAGATATATCCGCCTCTGTCGAAAACAACTTTGGATATTTTCAATTTAAGTGTTTTTTTCGCAATGTCTTGTCCGACGGCTTCTGCCTGTGCCGTTTTATTTAAGTCTTTTATACTATCTTTTAAATCTTTATTCAAAGCGGATGAACTTGCAAGTGTCATACCTTTTGAATCATCAATGATTTGTGCATAAATTCCACTTAAACTTCTATAAACACAAAGGCGAGGACGCTCGCTCGTGCCGAAAACTTTATTTCTTACACGCTGATGTCTTTTCAATCGTTCTTGATTTTTATTTTTTTGATTTATCATTATTGTCTCCTATTAATTTTTATTAAAAATTAATTTGATTTGATTTATTTTTTGCCTTTTGCTGCTGTTTTTCCGACTTTTCTTAATACTTGCTCATTTGCGTAACGCACACCGTAACCGTGATATGGTTCAACTGGTCTTATACTGCGAATTTTTGCCGCAACCTGACCAACTTTTTGTTTATCAATTCCGCTTACTTTTATTTGTGTTACAGTCGGGCATTCCAATTTAATATTGTCTTCTTCAACAACCTCAACTGGATGAGAAAAACCAAGATTTAAAACAAGTTTATTCCCCTGTTTTTGCGCTTTATAACCAACACCTTTAATTTCAAGGTCTTTGGAAAATCCTTTTGATACGCCATCAACCATATTCGCAATGAGCGACCTATATAGACCGTGTTTTGCTTTTTCAGTTGGCGAATCGCCTGAACGTAAAAGTTTTATAATATTTCCTTCGCTCACGACGCTTATTGATTTATCAATTTGCTGCGACAAAGAGCCAAGAGTACCATTGACTGAAACTATATTGTCTTCTGAAACCGATACAGTTACACCATCGGGCAGGATTATTTCTTTTTTCCCTATTCTGGACATTTTTAACTCCTTCTTTGCTCAAAGTTTTAAGTTTTCTTTATAAATTTTAAAAATTTAAGTTTTAGTTTTTATTTTATATTTAAATACAGTTATATTCAAAATAAATGCTACCAGACATATGCAATTACTTCGCCACCTACATTCTTTTGACGTGCATTTTTGTCGGTTAAAATTCCTTTATTCGTGCTTATTATTGCAATTCCAAGCCCGCTAATAACTCTCGGAAGATTATCACTGCCCGCATATACTCTGAGTCCTGGCTTCGAAATTCTTTTTAAGCCTTGAATTACGCTGTCGCCTGTCGGAGTGTATTTTAAAACAATTTTTATTTTTTTGAATTTTTCATCATCTTGCAAAACTGCTGATGTTAAATATCCTTCTTCAACAAGAATTTTTGCAATCTCCATTTTCTCTTTTGAAGCATTTATACTTACTTCTTTATGTTTTGCCATAAGAGCATTTCTGATTCTTGTCAACATATCTGCTATTGGGTCTGTTACCATATAATTTTCCTCCTTTTACCAACTTGACTTTTTAACTCCCGGAATTTCGCCTTTTGAGGCTAAATCACGGAAGCATATTCTGCAAATGCCATATTTTTTAAGCACTGAATGAGAACGACCGCATATAGCGCATCGTGTATAATTGCGAGTCTTAAATTTTTGCTGTCTTTTTTGTTTTTCAACTAATGATTTTTTTGCCACTGTTTACCTCCTGATTTCTAAAAGGCATTCCAAGTGCCTTTAAAAGCGCTAAGCTGTCGGCATCAGTTTTTGCCGTCGTTATTATATTTATATCAAGTCCTCTGACTTTTTCGACTTTATCATAATTGATTTCGGGAAATATGAGTTGCTCTTTAATCCCAAGCGAATAGTTTCCTTTACCATCAAAAGCTTTATTCGAAAGACCTCTAAAATCTCTAACCAGTGGCAATGCAATTGAAATAAGTCTGTCCAAAAATTCATACATTTTTTTACCACGCAATGTAACTCTTGCCCCGACTTTCATTCCTTCTCTTAATTTGAAATTGGAAATTGATTTTTTTGCCAAAGTTGGTTGTGCTTTTTGACCGGCAATTAAAGTCAATTCTTCTAATGCTAATGCAAAACTTTTAGGATTATCCTTTACGTTGCCGAGTCCCATATTGAGTGTTATTTTAACAATTTTCGGAACTTCATTGACGTTTTTGTATCCAAGTTCTTTCATTAATGCAGGAATGACTTCGGATTTATATATTTCATAAAGTCTGATTTTTTCTGCCATTTATTTCTCCTTGATTTTTTACATCTTTTATAAACTGTATTTTTTTACTTGTTTGTTGTTTTAAAATTTTTATTTTCCTCTATTAGACATTCTTCTAACAGTTGATGCTTTTGAAACTTTCTGTTTCGTTATTTTTGTAGCTTTTTGCTTTTCAGAGGTTTTGGTTGGTCGTATAGATGATTTATTTGTTGTGTCTTGTTTAGTTAAGTCCTCTTTTTTAATCGCTGATTTTTCGTTTTCTTCGGTTGATTCATTTACTTTTACCGATTCTTCTTTATCAACAACTGACTCCTGCGATTTTTTAAGAGATTTCTTTTCTTTTGTTTCGGTTTCTTTCTTTTTGCTCTCTTTTTTGTTTTTTACATATTCTTTATCTAAACTTGCTCCGCATTTTTTGCAAATGCGAACACTTCGACCTGAAATCTCACCTTTACCAACTCTCGTCGCTTTTCCACAGGAACAGACAACCATTAAGTTTGAAATTTGAAGAGGCGCTGGCTTTTTAATAATTCCGCCTTTTTCTTTTGCACTTTTTGGTTTTTGGTGTCTGGTAACTATATTAACGCCTTCAACGACGGCTTTATTTGATTCAGGAATAACTTGCAAAACTTTACCTGTTTTGCCCTTATCTTTTCCCGCAATAACAACTACGTTGTCGCCTTTTTTTATTTTAAATTTTACTTGCGCTGTGTGCGCTGTAACTGTTTTTGTCATAAAATTCTCCTTAAATAACTTCCGGAGCCAAAGAAATTATTTTCATATAGTCTTTTTCCCTTAACTCTCTTGCAATAGGTCCAAAAATACGGGTGCCTTTCGGCTGTTTTTGGTTGTCGATTATCACAGCAGCGTTATCATCAAAACGAATATGTGTGCCGTCAGGACGACGGAGTCCTTTTGTTGTTCTGACAATTACGGCCTTGATTACATCGCCTTTTTTGACCATTCCGCCGGGTATTGCTTTTTTGACTGTTGCGACAATTACATCGCCTATATTTCCCGACCTTCTGAAAGAGCCACCAAGTACACGAATACACATAATTGATTTTGCGCCCGTGTTATCGGCAACTTTTAAATAAGTTTGCGGTTGAATCATATTTTCCTCCATTACGGTTTTAATAAACTTATTTGTTTATTTATTTTTAGTTTTTATTATTTTTAATATTATTTTGCTTTCTCCACAATTCTTACAAGCCTGAAATATTTATCCTTGCTTATATGACGTGTTTCCATAATTTCCACCGTATCTCCGATGCCGGCTTCGTTATTTTCGTCGTGCGCTTTAAATTTGGTGGTTTTCTTAACCACTTTTTTATAAAGCGGGTGCTTATAGCTGGAAACAACGGCGACAACTATGGTTTTATTCATTTTGCCTGCGCTGGCAACAACACCTATTTTGCTAGGTCTTTTATTTCTTAAAGTATCCGCAGGTTTATCACTCATATTTGTTTTTGATTTAACATTTAATTTTTCCATAAATTTCTCCTCATTCCTTAGCACCTTTTGCCTTAATTTCTCTTTCTCTTAGAACTGTTTTAACTCTTGCAATACTTTTTTTTACATTTTTTATTTGTGAATTATTTGGTAAATTTCCTGTTGCCAGTGAAAATCTTAAATTGAAAAGTTCGGATTTTAAATCGGAAAGTTTTGCGTTTAATTCGTTTGTTGTCATATCTCTTACATCAGTTGTTTTCATACGCCTGCCTCCTTAGTTTCATTGAATTCATCTGCTTTCTCTGTTTTTTCAGCAG
This sequence comes from Christensenella sp. UBA5489, assembly GCA_002424095.1. Lineage (GTDB taxonomy): Bacteria > Bacillota > Clostridia > Christensenellales > UBA1242 > UBA5489. Next base: position 43,681 of record DIPL01000001.1, on the reverse strand, counting down.
ATTCATCTTCATTTATTTGTCCATCTCTTTTAATGAACTTTGTGCCACAAGGAAGTTTATGTGCTGCAAGTCTAAAAGCCTCTCTTGCAACTGCTTCTGAAACGCCCGACATTTCAAAAAGTATGCGTCCAGGTTTTACAACAGCGACCCAAAATTCCAATGCACCTTTTCCTGAGCCCATTCGTGTTTCAGCAGGTTTTTTAGTTACAGGTTTATCGGGAAATATTTTAATCCAAACCTCACCAATTCTTTTAGTATAACGTGTCATTGCAATACGTGCCGCCTCAATTTGATTAGATTTTATCCAACAAGGTTCGGTGGCTACAAGTCCAAAATCGCCGTATGCTAGTTTATTTCCTCTTGTTGCAACTCCTGTCATTCTGCCACGGTGGACACGTCTTCGTTTAAATTTTTTCGGCATCAACATATTACTTGTCCCCCTTTTCTTCGTTTTTAGAAGGGATTATTTCACCTTTGTAAATCCAAACTTTGACGCCAAGTTTGCCATAGTTCGTAAATGCGGAGGCAACACCATAATCGACATCGGCACGAAGTGTGTGAAGTGGAAGCGAACCTTCCATATAATGCTCAGTTCTTGCCATTGTATTTGCGCCATCAACAACACCGCTTACTTGAACCTTACATCCTTTCGCACCTGCTCTCATAACTCTTTGAAGTGCTTGTTTCATTGCACGTTTAAACGAAATTCTTTTTTCAAGTTGCACGGCAATTGATTCAGCAACCAATGTTGAGTCTAAGTCAGGTTTCTTTACTTCTTTTATATTTACAATGAGATTGCCTGTCGGCTTTGCAATTTTTGCGATGTCTTTTTTCAAGGTTTCAGCCCCGGCACCCTTAGTCCCAATAAGCATACCTGGTCTACCTGTGAAAATATTTACAACAAGGCTTTTTGCTGTTCTTTCAATTGTAATTCTAGAAATTGCACAAGAAAAATATTTTTTCTTAATGAACTTTTTTATTTTTTGGTCTTCTAATAAAAGCTTGGCAAAATCTTGCTTATTTGCGAACCATGTGGCATTCCAATCTTTATTTATGCCGACTCTCATACCTATCGGATTAACTTTTTGTCCCATTAAATTAATTCCTCCTATCATTTTTGTGTCTTAAAATTATGCTTTTATATTATTTTTTTTATTTTTCAGTTGCTGTTTCTTTCTTGGTTGTAGTTGCTTTTTCGGTTACAGGTTCAGTTGCAGTTCCTACTTTCTTGGTTGCTACAACTTTTTCGCTTACAGGCTCTGATTTCTCAACTTTTTCTGTCTTTTTACTTGCAACAGTTTTCGCCGTTGTCGTGTCTTTTTTATTTGTTGAGTCTTTCGCCGTTTTTGAACCTTTTCTCGCAGTTTCGCCTTTTGTTTTCGCTGTGTTTACATTTGTTTTCGCTGTTTCCACACCGCTTGTTGCATCATCTAAAATCATTGTTATATGACAACTTCTTTTTAATATGCGGTCCGAACGTCCCTTTGCTCTCATACTTATTCTTTTCATTATCGGACCGGGTGAAACCCACGTTTCCTTTAAGATAAGGTCATCACGATTAAAGCCTTTAACTTCGGCATTTGCAATAACCGATTTTAAAAGTTTAATCAAAGGTTCGGAAGCGCCTCGTGTTGAATTTTCTAAAATTGCAAGAGCCTCTTCAACCTTTTTATTGCGTATGTTATTAAGCACAAACCTTACTTTCGTAGGGCTTATTCTTATATATTTGGCTATTCCCTGAGGGCGATTATCTTTCGCTTTTCTACGTGCCTCAGCCTTTTCTCTTATTCTAGTAGCCATTAAATGCCTCCTTATTTTTTACCAGCAACTTTTTTCTTGCTGCCTGCATGTGCTTTAAATGTTCTTGTTGGAGCAAATTCTCCCAATTTATGCCCGACCATTTCAGCCGTACAATAAACGGGAATATGCTTTTTGCCGTTATGCACTGCGAATGTATAGCCAACGAATTCGGGATATATAACACTTCTGCGAGACCATGTTTTAATCGGCTTTTTTACTCCGCTTTTTTCCATTTCTTCAACTTTTTTGAAAAGTTTCGGAAAGGCATAAGGTTGCTTTTTAAGTGATCTGCTCATTATTCCTCCAATAGTTTTTAATGTTTTGTTTTTTGATTAATTTTTTAATTTATTCTCTTTACAATTAATTTGTTAGATGGCTTTCTTTTCTTTCTTGTTTTAAGTCCAAGTGTTGGTTTACCCCACGGTGTAACTGGTGATGGTCTTCCAACAGGACTTTTGCCTTCACCACCGCCGTGTGGATGGTCGTTAGGGTTCATAACCGAACCACGTACGGAAGGGCGAATTCCCAAATGACGAGATTTTCCCGCTTTTCCGATTGAAACTAATTCGTGGTCTATATTTCCAACTGTGCCTAATGTTGCCTTACAGGTTTTTAAAACTTTACGCATTTCACCGCTTGGCATTTTAAGTGTTACATAATTTCCTTCTTTTGCTAAAAGCTGCACACTTGTGCCAGCGCTACGTGCGATTTGTCCGCCTTTGCCCTTTTGAAGTTCAATATTATGCACTATTGAGCCAACAGGTATGTTTTCAAGTGGAAGTGAATTTCCGACTTTGATTTCGGCATTTTCGCCACTCATAACAGTATCTCCAACCGAAAGCCCGAATGGTGAAAGAATATATCTTTTTTCGCCATCAGCATAAGCCAAAAGTGCAATATAAGCAGTGCGGCTAGGGTCATATTCAATGCTAGCTACTTTCGCAGGAATATTGTCTTTGTTTCTTTTAAAGTCAATTATTCTATATCTTTGTTTGTTTCCACCGCCCTGATGTCGCACTGTTATGCATCCATGCACATTTCTTCCTGCTTTTTTCTTTTTAACTGCAAGCAGTTTTTTAGGCGGCTTTTTTTTAGTCTTAGTCAATTCCTCAAAAGTAGGAGTTGAAACAAATCTTCTTCCCGAGGAAGTTGGTTTAATTTTTCGTATCGCCATTTTCTTCTCCTTAACTTAAACTTTCAAAGAAAGCAATAGGTTTTGATGTTTTTTTCAGTGTTACAATCGCTTTTTTATAGTCTTTTGTTTTACCTATTTTCCTTCCTGATTTTGTGTTTTGTGATTTTTCGTGGCCTTTTACTATTAACGTGTTTACCTTATCAACTTCCACCTTAAAAATCTCTTCAACTGCTTTTTTTATTTCAATTTTATTGGCGTTTTTGTCGACCACAAATGTATAGATTTTATTCTGTATGTTTGCGTAACTTTTTTCACTCATAAGAGGTTTTTTTATAATGTCATATGCTGTTTCTTTCATACTCTCACCTCCTCAATTTTGTTAATTGCGTTTTTAGAGAAAATAAGATTTTTATTACCGACAATTTGTCCGACATTTAAAAGGTCTGCTACTACAATTTCAACATTTGGAATGTTTGCACTTGATTGTAAAATATTAGCATTATCATCGCCGACAACAATTAATGTTTTTTTATCAAAGTCGAATGCTTTAAGCATATTCGCAATTTCTTTTGTTTTTCCCTCAGTTTTTATTTCATCAATAACAGTGATTTCTTCTTGTCTGATTTTTTGACTGAGTGCCGAAACAAATGCCAAATATTTAACTTGTTTATTAATTTTTTGAGAAAAATCTCTTGGCTTTGGTGCAAAAGCAACTCCGCCACCTTTCCATATTGGACTCTTTCGCGAACCGTGTCGAGCATTTCCCGTATGTTTTTGTTTCCATGGCTTCTTTGTATGTCCGCGAACCTCACTTCTTGTAAGTGCGCTTTTTGTTCCTTGTCTTTGATTTGCATTTTGTGCGACAACAACTTGATGTATTACAGCCTGATTATATGGTGCGTCAAATATTTCTTCTTTAAGATCGAGCGAACCAACTTCTTTTGCCTGCATATCGTAAACTTTCACTTTTGCCATTAGTTTCCGCCCTCCTTATTTGCCGATTTGGAATTTTCTTTTTGTGCCTGTTTTACCGCTTCTTTAACTATAACAAGCGAATTTTTCGGACCCGGCACACAACCTTTAACAAGCAGAATATTTCTATCTCTATCCACTTTTGCAACTTCAAGATTTTGAATTGTTACGTTATCATGTCCATATTGTCCTGGCATTTTTTTGTTTTTAAAAACTCGTGCGTATGTTGTGCTTGCACTTGTTGAACCAAGACTTCTATGGATTGGACCAGCACCGTGCGACATACGATTGCGACGGAATCCGTGGCGTTTTATAACGCCTGAAAATCCGTGTCCCTTTGAAACACCTGAAATATCAATTTTATCATTTTCGGAAAAAATATCACAATTTATAGTTGCTCCTATTTCATAATCGCCTTCAAGTTTAAGTTCTTTTATAGTTTTTTTCGGTTCAGCATCAATTTTCTTAAAAGCACCGAGTTTCGGTTTGTTTAAGCGAGACTCTTTAACGTCGCCGAAAGAGACAACCAAAGAATCATAACCGTCTTTTTCGACAGTTTTTTTAGCAATAACAACGCAAGGTCCGGCTTCAATAACAGTAACCGGAACTACACGACCGCTTGGCGTAAAAATTTGAGTCATACCGAGTTTTTTGCCGATAATTGCCTTCTTCATTTTTATCAGTTCTCCTTGATTTTTGCTTTTGATATTTACATATCTATTTGATTTGCATTTTTTAATAAGTTAATTTTATATTTAATCAATTTTTGAATTTGCTATTGCTATTTTAGAGTTTTATTTTAATGTCGACACCTGCTGGCAATTCAATTTTCATAAGAGCATCAACCGTTTTTGCGTTTGGACTTATAATATCAATCATTCTCTTATGTGTTCTTGATTCAAATTGCTCACGACTATCTTTGTGTTTATGTGGCGAGCGAATAACCGTAATAATTTCACGGTCAGTTGGAAGTGGTATAGGGCCAGTTATACGAGCACCGTATTTGCTTGCCGTGTTTATAATTCTTTTACATGCATCGTCCAAAAGCGCATGGTCATATGCTTTAAGTTTGATTCTTAGAGTTTCGGTTGCCATTTTATTATCTCCTATGAATTTTTTGATTAACGTTTATTTAGTGATTTTCTTCTTATTTCTTTGATTTGTTTTTTGTACACTCAGCCGTGTGTTTTAACAGTAGCCCAAAAAAAAAGTCGTTAAACTTTGGTAGTATACCTGAAACAAAACAAGATGTCAACACCTTTTTTGAAAATATTTTTTATTTCTCGAAATTTTTTATTGTCTTATTTATTACATTTATTTGTATTAATCTAATTAATAAATTTTATTATATTATAGTTACATATTATAATATATTTGGCTTAATTGTTTTATAGATGCCATTTTTTAATTTTTTCAACTTATAAATTAAAGATTTTCTTTAAAATTTTTATCTTGAAAATAGTTTAACCCAATTGCTTCACGCACACGTTTTAAAATTTTGTTTGAAACTTCTATTGTATATGCAGTGTCGGTCTCTAAAATTTCTAATAGTTCTTTTTTGCGGTTTTCATATTCTTTTCTTCGCTCACGCATAGGCTTTAACAATTCTTGTAAAATTTCATTTAAAAAAGATTTTACTTTAACATCGCCAAGTCCACCTCGTTTATAATGATTTTTAAATTCATTCAAATTTTTGTATTCCGGCAAAAATTTTTCAAAATGATGATTTTCGCAGAAAATATCTAAATAAAGAAAAACTGTATTTCCTTCAATTTTTCCTGGATTATTAATGCTTACGTGGTTAGGGTCGGTGTACATACTCATAACTTTTTTCCTGATTTCTTCTGGCTCATCTTTTAAAAAGATGCAGTTTCCAAGTGATTTACTCATTTTTGAGTTGCCATCCGTACCAACAATGCGGTAACTTTTTTTATTGTCAGGTAAAACAGCCTCAGGCAAAACAAGGACATCGGTATTATATGTTTTATTAAACGAGTTGACAATTTCTCTTGCCTGCTCAATCATCGGCAATTGATCTGCACCAACTGGCACAAAATCAGCACCAACGGCAGTTATATCCGCCGCCTGACTTATTGGATAATTCATAAATCCAACGGGAATGCTCTTATTAAATCCACGCATTTTAATTTCAGATTTTATTGTCGGGTTTCGTTCAAGTCTGCTCACTGTAACAAGATTTGCATAATACATAGGTAGTTCAAAAAGTGCAGGAATTTGTGATTGAATAAAAAATCTAGTCTTGCCCAGTTCAAGCCCTGCTGCTATATAATCAAGCATAACTTCCATTATGTTATTTCTTATTTTATCAGGACTTTTTGCGTTATCGGTCAATGCTTGAAGGTCGGCAATCATAACAAACATATCATAAAGTCCACTGTTTTGCATTTCAACACGCTTTTTTAGCGAGCCAACATAATGCCCTATGTGAAGTGCCCCGGTAGGTCTATCTCCTGTTAATACAACTTTTTTCTTCATATTTATTTTTTACTCTTCTTTATTTGTTTATCATCTTTTTTAGACTGCTTTTCTCTGTCTTCTGTTTCATTAAGCCTTGATAAAACAAAGTCAACGTCTAACTCGTGTGCCACACAGGCTTGTTCTAATGTTTCTCTTTGGCTCATCGGACAACCAAGACAATGCATACCAAAGCCCATTAAAATGGCAGAATTTTCAGGGTTTGCTTCAAGAATTTCGCTAATAAGCATATCTTTTTTATATTTCAATTTTTTCTCCTTATTTTTATAAATTATATTTAAATATATCATAATGAAAATTGAAAGTCATCTTTTTTTAATATTTTTTATTATAGGCGGTTTAATTATCGCAGTTTTTTATGCTAATATGCACAAAAATTATAGATTTAAAAAACTTTTTGAAAAATCTTTAAAAAATATTGTCTTTTATGTTTTATTTTGTTATAATTTAAGCAAAATAGAAATGAGGTAAATCTTTTTGGTTATTTGGGATTATATTGTTTGTCTTCTTAGTGCTATTCCGAAATTAATTTATATCATTTCGAACGCTTTTTTATCTGTAATTGACTTATTTCAACTTGTATTCAGAAAACTTGCTGGGCTTGATGTTTATTATATAGACGGCGTTGCTCAGGAAGGCGATATTGTATATCATTTTATAAGAGGTACACTTTTTGGGGATTTTCCAATTTTAACAAATGCTTTTTGGGGACTTGTAATTCTTGGCTTTATTCTCCTTTTTCTTTCAACAATTGTTGCCATTATAAGAAATGAATACGCAGCCGACAAGCCAGAAGACCCACGCTCTTCAATAATAAAAAAAGCATTCAAATCTATTGCCCTTTTTGCAATCGTTCCTATTGCAGTTTTGTTCGGAATTTTTTTAAGTAATGTGATTTTGCAGGCAGTCGACCAAGCAACTTCGGTTTCCGCATCAACTTCATTTAATTTTTTAGATACGCAAAAACTTAAATCCACAACTTTGCCTAGTGGTCCATCAAGCGAAGTAAAGACAACATATATACATTATAATCTTTTCTCAATTGCCATACCAACAACAACAACGACGTTTTCAGGTGCTGTCTTTAACGCATCTTGCTATAATGCCAATCGAGCACGTTACGATGACACCTTTTTCGAATTTTTGAATAATGATAAAGCAACACATTTCGGTGGACTTTTTCAAGATACTAACCGTGAAAAAGTTGCAGGAGCAATTGATGAGGGTTTTGCCAACTATGTAAAAGTTGAAACTGTATCAAATTTAGATTATTCCGATTGGTATATCTTAAAAGATAATTTACCAACTGCTGACGTTTTCCAGTTGCAAGGTTCTGATAATATTACGGCACTTGACCGTAATAATGTAAAATTAATTTGGTATTATTACAATTTATGGTATTACAACTTCTTAGTTGCATTTGCCGCTGGAATAATTCTTTGTGTTATGTTCATAAATCTTGCAATGGGACTGATAGGACGCTTTATTGAACTTGTTGGCTTGTTCTTAATTGCAGCACCGCTTATTGCCCTTAGACCACTTGATAATGGAGATGCCTATAAGGCGTGGAGAGGAAAATTTATAAGTAAAACACTTATGGTCATTGGTGCAATTGGGGGGATGAATATCGTCTTTCTCATTATGCCGTATTTGAATAAACTTTCATTTTTTAACTTTTCAGTTGCGGATTACATAATGTCAATACTGTTTATGATTGTTGCGCTTATGATGGTTAAAACTTTCATAGGAATGATAAGCAGTTTCATAAAATCCGAAGATTTAAATAAGGCAGGCGGAGAAATCTCCAAAGAACTTGGTAGTAAGGTTGCATCGGCAGGAATGCTTGTGGCTGGTGGTGCTGGACTTGCTCTTAGAGGTGGGCTGGTTGCATATAAAGGATTAAGCGGAGGGGTCAAAGCTGCTAAAAGCATTAGAGGTAAAAACACATTGGCAGGGCGAACAGCACAGGCTGATGCCGCTAATGCCGAATTCGAAGCAGAAAGAGAAGCATATAAAGGAAAACTAATGCAAAGCGACGCGGTATCGAAAAATGCAGAAAAAAGAATAAGACAGTCTTATCAACAATATAGAAATATGTCCGATGATCAATTTGAATTAGCGAAATTAGAAGAAGGCTATCAACAACATTTAGATTTTGAAAAAGGTCAAGTTGCCGATAATGTAATGAAAGGTCATTCAAGATATGGTTGGCAAATGACTCCACAAGGCCGACAAGATGTTTATGCACCAAAAACCGCCGCTGACTTCCCTGCTGAATCTCGACGAGCTATGCTTGGAAGTTGGGCAAAACAAACAATTCCACGGGAAGATTTAAGTGCTATGTTTGGAGAGGCTAGGGGCTTGACAAAAGAAATTTTTGCACCTCTTTCAAAAAGTGATTTGGCTTCAGGTTGGAAAGATGGCGGAGGCGATATGAAAAAGGCTTTAATCAAAATTAATATGCCATACATAAGTCCGCATTTTGCGAAACAAGCAAAAGATGAAGCATTTGAAAAGCAAGTTAAAGAGGCTTATGCAAAAGGAACAGCAGCAGCAGAAGCAGAAAGAAGACGACAAGAGAAAAGCAAGTAAACTTTAAAAACCGAAGTTTGATTTATAGCCATAATAAAAAGTAAGCAAAAAAGATAGTTACACGGTTTCAGTAATATCAGTAATAAATAGAATTTATTTAAAGCGGAAACCTAAAATTAAAATTTTAAAAGCAAAAAATAAGCAAAGAAGGTAAGGCGGTATGAAATTTTTTGATGCTATTAAAAATTTGTTTTCAAAAGATATCAAGGTTAAGCAAGATATCTCGCAATATCTCGTCTATCCTTTGAAACTTAAACGTGGGAAAATTTGGCTGAATAGTAAAATTCAAGTCCCTGAAAATTTTGTGGCAGTCATCACACATAAAAAGCGAGTTCTAGACTTTTTGCCTGCTGGCGAGCATTCACTGACACTCATTGCCCTGCCCCTTTGTAAAAAAAGGTTTCGTTTGCACAAACCTGATAAATACGGCAAGCCAATTAAAAATTTCAAAGCAAAACCTTTATTGATAAACTTGACACAACAAAAAAATTTAAAATTAGCAATTTCAAGAAAATTAAAATATAAAACATCAATAGACGGCAAGTTTTGGGTTAAACCAAGTTTTGAAATTGATTTTTATGTTAGTGATGCTCAACGATTTTTGCAAACACTTTTTAAAAATAGCGAAAGTGCGTGGAATGTACGTAAACCGAAATATGTCAACCAAATTTTAAGCGATTTATTTGAAATAAATCTTTTCAAATTGCTACGTAAAGAAAACTATTTAATTTCAAGTTTTAAGCAAAATAAGAAATATCTTGCAAATGCACTGCTTCCGAAATTCAATAAAGTTGCTGATAAATATGGAATTGGTATAACTGAAATGCAAGTTGGTGATGTTGTTTTTTCAAAAAGTGCTTTGGCTGTTGAAAAATTACGTGAACAACGTGCTGTTGAAGCAGCCGCTACAACTGAAATTGCTTTTGGCATAATGGCTGAAAAACCATTAAATACAGCGACAACTGAAACTACTCCATCCGCCAAAACAACTGAATTTACAGAAATTTTTTGGTCGGGCGCAAACAATTCAACAATAAAATCAGATAGCTTAAATCAACCTGAGGAAGCGTTTGTTCAATCAAAATCGGCTGAAAATAATATTGTTGATTTCGTTCCTTTTGCAACAGCAGAAAACGAAAAACCTAATTTTGAAGAATTCTCAATTCCAACTTTTGCTGATGTCGTAGCAAACGAGCAATCAGCGACAGCAGAAAATATTATTAGCATTTCTAAAAATATGGAAACAACAAAAAACAACGAACTTGAAATAACTAAAACTGCATTAAATTCAGCAACGGCAACAACTTCAATGGCAACCGTAGAAACCGCTACCGTTTATGATACACCAAAGCAAATAAGGCAAATGCCTGCGGAAACGTACACTTCCCCAACATTAAGCAATAAGGCAAAATGGCAAGGACTTGAAAGTTTCGGTATTGGTCAAATCATCGCTATGAATAACGAACGTCCTTCTTTATCAAAGCCAAGAAAATTTGTTCAACTTTTAGAACAATAAGATACAATTTTTCTTTAAAAGCACTTGTTGGATTAATAAATATAAAGTCTTTGAATAAATATGCACGCCTATTGATTTGAAAAAAGTTGTATTAATTAGAAAAAGTCGTATTAAAAATACGACTTTTCTATACTATCTCTTTTCAGCATTATTTCCAACATTTCAAATATTTAAATTTAGAATTCTCATTTTAAGCAAATATTTTACATTCAATAGTTTTAAGTATAGTTATCCGGCAAGTCATTTTCAAATAAAACTACATATTGCTCATCGGGTTTTATTAATTGGTTAAGTTTTTGCTTTGCCTCTTCCAAATTCTCTGTAAATATGATTTTTCCTTCGCTAAATTTTCCTGAAATTAAACCTTTTTTCAAACTCTCTGCGTTTACTTTATTTACAATAATTACGAAATCGCAAGTTTTTGCAAGCAGTTTTCCAAAATTTTCATTTATGCGCCCTTCTTCTTTTCCAAGTTCAACAATTCCCGGAGTAATGCAAATTTTAATTTTGTCGTCAAAGGTTTTTAAAACGTCAAGTGCCGCCTTAGCACCTTCTTCGTTCGAACTATAAGCATCATCAAGTATAATCATATTATCTTTTTGAATTGGTTGTAATCTATGATTAATAGGTTCGAGTTCTTTAATCGCATTACTTATTTGCTCCAAATTTAAGTCAAGTTTAATCGCCATAGAAGCACTTAATAAAATGTTCAATAAATTATGCTGTCCAAGCAAGTTGGTTTGACACGAAACACTTTCATCTTTATATTTTAAATCAAATTTAATTCCATTTTTAGAAAACTCAACATTTTCCACTTCAACTTCTGACTTCTTTCCTAACGAAACTAAAAATTTGTTTTTATTTTCACATTCTTTAAATAATAATTTCGAATTTTTACTGTCGCCGTTAAAAACAATAACGGCATCTTGTGGTAACGCAAGCACCAATTCATTTTTTGTCTTAATTATATTTTCTTCGCTACCAAAAGTTTCAAAATGTTGCAAGCCAATACCTGTAATAATTCCGTGCTGTGGCTCAATTAATTTGCATAAATAACTGATATCTCCAATTTGCCGTGCGCCCATTTCAGCAATTAAAATTTGATTATCAGGTTTTAAATATTTCAAAATAACTTTTGTGAGTCCCATCGGCGTATTGAAACTATGTGGCGACATACAAACATCATATTTTTGACTTAACATTATATTAAGTATATGTTTAACGCTGGTTTTCCCAAAACTTCCAGTGATTCCAATCTTTATTAAATTCGGCATTTTGGCAAGTTTTCTTCTTGCACGAATAATATAGTTTTGGCGAATAAGCCATTCAAGTGGCACAAGGATGAAATGTACAAGGGGTACAAAAATCGGCAATAAAATCGGCGTTAAAGTGATTACTCCTGTACTTAAAAATGGCAAATACGCATCTGCAAGCCAAATTAAAAATAAAGAAGTTACAAAGCAAATCAAAAATAAAAGAGTTGTTATTCTTGACATTCTGCGAGTTTGAACGAGTGGTGTTTTTTGTGGCATTTTCACCATATTAATAATAAATACAATTGAAAAATAAACATAAAAAATGAGACCAAAATATGAAAATTCTAGATGATTATTTGCCACGTCAAAAAGTGCATTAGTAACCAAAACACTAGCCAAACTTAAAAAACATAACATTAAAATACGAGAAAGATATTTCGCCTTCGTGTCGGCAAGCCATACCGCATAGCCTCTAATTTTATAACCTGAAATTTGCAGAATTTGCAAAAACTTTTTGGCAATTAAAACCAAAAGCACGGCATTTATTACACTTATTAAAAGTGCAATTAAAAAATGTATTTTATCCAAAGAGAAAAATTCAGCAAATTCCATAAATTCCTCCTAATTAAAGTTAACTTGATAATTTTTATTATATTATTTCATCTTTTTTCAATTTAAAAAACTTTTAGCAATTAAAATAAAGTCGTTAAAATTATCTATATATGAAAAATGTCTTGCATTTTTAAAGATTATAACAGCGCTGTTTTTGATAAGTGAATTTAGTTTTTTCGCCATATAAATTGGCGTTTCCTTATCTTTTTTTCCAAAAATAATCAGTGTTGGACAATTAATTCTTTCGCATTGTTTTTCAAGGTGTTCATTGATTATGTTGACAAAAGTTTTTTTCATTTTGCTAGACAAAAGTTTATAATCCGCTGAACCTTTATTTTTTTGTTTAAAGCCAATTTTTTTAAGTAATTTATATTTTAAAATCTTTAATTTTACAATAATATTGAATTTAGGCTTTATGCCCGCACTGTCTACCAAAATTAATTTTTCAACCTTATCAGTATAAATAGAAGCAAATAAAATTGCAACCCTTCCGCCAAAAGAATGAGCAATAATTTTAACTTTATCAATTTCAAAAGCGTTCAAAATTTCACGGAGCATTTCGACATAATCACTTAAATTCCAAACATCAACCATTTCTTCCGATTCTCCAAACGGTGGAAAATCTATAAGTAAACATTTGTGTTCGGTGAATTTTTCAGCCACGCATTCAAAACTTTTTATTGTTCCGCCCCAGCCGTGCAAAAAAACAATCCAATCCCCTTTGCCCTTTGTTTTTTTTAAATGAACTTTCTTTCCCCTGAATTCATAAAACATATATTATTTATATATGCATAAATCTCTAAAAAGGCAAATTTTGAAAATATTTTCATTAATTGCCAAAAATTATATTTATATGGCGAAAATTCAATGTTTTGTTAATAAAATCAAAACTTTTTTGACATAATTACTGCACTTTCCTGATTCGGATAATAATTTTTGCGAATATAATCTATTTTAAAACCTAATTTTCGATAAAGATGAATTGCCTCTGAATTTTTCTCGCAGACTTCCAACCAAACTTTATTTATATTTTTTTTCTTTGCTAACATAAAACAAAAATCTATCAGTGCAGTTGCATAGCCTAAATTTTTAAAGCAATCATCAGTTGCTAAGTTTGTTATGTTGTAATCCAGCCCTCCCTCTCCTTCGGTTTGCATAAAAAAAATAAAGGCGGCAATTTTCCCGCTGTTTTCATCTTGATATAAATATGCAAAATGAAGTGGCTTTTCAATCTCTTGTTCAAAATATTCTTTTTTCCAACTGTTTTCTTTAAATTGTTGAAGTGAGAGTTCAAAAATTTCCTTTATGTTAAGTTGCGTTATTTTTTTTATATTTTTAATCATTAATTCCTGTTTTTTATAATTTTTTTAATATGAACTTCTAATGTGATTTCGTTACACTTTAATTACGATTTTTTACACTTTGATTTAATTAAATTTTCTTCTGCTTGAGATAATCTTATATAAACGGGTTCAAAATTTTGCAAATCAGTTATTTTGATTTCTTCTATATATTTTAATGCAACTTCCAACAATGTTTCAGGTTTTAACTTTATATTTATAAGAACGGAAGAGTTTTTAACATTATCAGAATTATCAAAAACAAAATTTGGTGGAATCTCAAAATCTTCACATTCTAATTTTATTAAAATTGCGTTTTCAGGCAATTTATTGACGAGAGCATAATCACTTATTCGTTCGCCAACAAAATTATATTTAGCAATAAAAAATCTTTTTGAATGTGCATTTTGAATACAATAAAAAGTTTTAGGGTTTTTATCATTTGATAAATCTACTTGTGGTACGTTCTGCCTTTCGTTTGAATTCTTGTTTTTTAAAAATTCATACGCCATTAAATCAAGAGAATTTATTGCAATCAATTTAATTGTTGGCACAGTACATACAGAACCTTTGGCAATTGCAGTTCCAATTCGAATTCCAGTAAAAGAACCGGGACCAACCACGGTGGCAATATACGTCAATTCTTTTGGACTTATGCTTTGCTCGTACAGAACTTTTTCAATTGCGGGCAAAATGTTTTCAGAACTTTTTGCTTCGGCATTAATTTTCCTAAAAATTTGAATGCTTTCGTTTTTAAATGCTATATGAGCCTCAGCAAAAGCAGTGTTTATACATAGAATTTTCATTTTTCCCTTTTATAAAATATTTTTTTTATTAATTATGTTTTTAAAAATAGCTTACACATTAAAAAGAACTTTATTTTAATTCCCTGAAATTAATATTGACCTTTCATTATCGCTTATTTTAGAAAAATTCACAATAATATATTTTTCAGGCAAGATGTTTTTTATCCTATCCGCCCATTCGACTAAAACAAAACCGTTAAGTTTTTTTAAATCAAAATATTCTTCAAGACCAAGTGCAAATGCGTCATCCTCGTTTTCAAGTCTATACATATCAAAATGATATAACTTTTTTATATCATTTTTATTTTGAAAATCATATTCATTTAAAATCGTGAAAGTTGGACTTGTTATCATTTTTTCTATGCCAAGCCCTTTTGCAAAACCTTTGGCGAAAGTTGTTTTGCCTGCGCTTAAATCGCCATCCAAAGCAATCACACACGGCGAAGTGAGCAATGTTGCGAATTTTTCCGCAAATTGCATAGTTTCGTCTGCATTTTTTGTCGCCACTTTAAATTTCATTATATCTCCGTTAAATCACTTTTGAGATTATCTTTAATAAATTATTTTTCTTATGATATTGCTTTTTGCTTTCGTCTTTTTGGGCGAAATTTTAAAGCATTCTTTATATCTTTTAATTATTTCATTTAACATTTTTTGTTTAGTTTCGGTTTCTTTTTTAATAAGTTTTTTTGAAATTTTAGTTTTATCTATTTCATCCTTTTTGAAATATAGTCTTGCTAAAATTATATTCGGAGAAACCTTATCGCCACGTCGTACTAGAATTTCAATTCCAGCGAAATCTTTATATTTTTCTGTAAATTCTTTTGTTATAAGCCCCAAATTTTCCGTGTCTAAATTTTTTATATAACCTTTTTCATCAAGAGAAATTTCTTTATTTATATAATCTATTTTTTTATTAAAGAGATTCAAACTTCCGCCTTGTTCTCTTATAATTTCTTTGAGTTTTGTAAGTGCTTTTCCATTCCCCAACACTTTACGCACTTGCTTCCTTGCATCTTCAAGTTCAATGTTTTGGGCGAATTTTATTATTAATGCAGCAAGTGTTTCGCTTAAACTTAAAAGATTATTACCGTTTTTATCTCCATTATTACTTTTTGAAATTTCTTCTTTTAAATTTGAAACAAGTGTTGAAACATTAATCATTCTAAACGATGATGAGGCATATTTAAGGGATTGTGAGTTGCTTGACTGTCTATGTTCAGGATTAAGTGGTTTGATTGCATTTTTTAAAATTTCAATGGCTTCCCGCACTTCAAGACAATCGCCGATGAAATTACCAAGCGGTTCATCCATTGAAGAAATCACAGCACATGCCTTTTTTCCTTCTTTTTTAACAATATCTATCATTATTTTTGCAAGTGAAACGGCATCTCTTAAAGTTTTAATGAATGCACCTTGTCCGACTTTCACATCAAAAACAATAATATGTCCACCTGATGCAAGTTTTTTACTAACTATTGAAGAAGCAATTAATGGAATGCTTGCAATTAAGCCAATTTTATCACGTAAAGCATAGATTTTTTTGTCGGCTGGTGCAATTTCATCTGATTGTGTTAAAAAACAACCGTTTGTTTTATTTAAAATTCTTAATGCTTCCTGTGTTGGAATGTCATTTTTAATTCTCTCAAAACAAAGAATTTTATCAGCAGTTCCACCTGTAAAACCAAGACTTTTTCCGCTCATTTTTAAAATTTTAACGCCCGCCGCCGCAACAATCGGCACAACTAAAAGAGTTGTCGAATCACTTACACCACCTGTTGAATGCTTATCTGCAACACGTCCTTTTAAATCCAGAGTTTTTCCGCCGCCTGCGTTTTGCATTGCTTTTGTGAGCGCATAGATTTCAGAATTGTTTAGGTTATTATCTGTTATCGCTTTTAAGAATCCGACCATTTGAGTTTCGGAAACTTCATCGTTTAAGTAACCGTTTATAACACACAAAAAATCAGACTCATTCAGTCTTTTTTTTAGCAATTTTTTTTCTATTATATTAGATATATCCATTATAATCCTTCTAAAAAAATTTACTGTATTAATTGTAATTATAACATTTTTTTTAAGATTGTAAAGTTTAAAAATAAAAACTCATTAAATTTAAGAATTTCTCCTAAAATTAATGAGTTTAAATATTTTTTTATTTTTCTATTTTGGTTTGCTTTCGGATTTGGGTTCGGGTTTATTTTCGGATTTGGTTTCGGGTTTACTTTCATTTTCAGATTTTTTGTCGTTTTCAATATTTTCTTTGTCGTCATTATTCTTGTCGGCTGGATGCTCGACAATTCCTAGAACCACAAGAATACTGCAAAATCCCATAACAATTCCATCAATCACCTTTTCAGATATCGTGAAGCCAAATGCCTCTCCCAAAGTTTGTAATAAAATTATGAGCGAGGCGGAAAGCGCAACCCAAAATTTATATGATTTTACTCTATCTTTAAATTTCATCTTTTCCTTTTTACTTCTGAAAATTAATTTTCATTTTCGACTTTTGCTTCGGAATTATTTTCTTTAATAATGTTACTTTGCTTTTTGTTATCTTTTTTCCCCTTTGAAACAATTGTGTTATTAAAATAAATTACATTTTTTATTTCAGATATGTCTTGCTTAACATTTTCAATTGCCTCAGATTGTTTAGAAATGTCATAACTCACGTTATCGACAGAATCAAAGTGTTTGGAAATATTTTCCTTAACATCTTCAACGGCATCGAGTTGCTTTGAAAATTTTTCAATCACTGCAATATATTTTTTCTCACGTTGAGAACTGTCTTTTAATTGAAAATAAAGCAACGCAACAAATAAAGTTGCAAAAATTCCGTTACTTATTACTACATTAATTAATTCTTGCATTTTCAACCTTTTGTGTTTCATTATATTTTATAAATTTTATATTAAAAAAGTTCTTTATAATATAATATTTTTATATGTTTATATCTTATATATCTAAAATATTTTTCTAAATATTCAATTTTTTATATCTTTTGATATAATCTCGTCTTAATAAATAGAGTATTTTTCCTCTTATTACTTTATGCGAAAATTTAAAACTATTTTGTTGTTTTTGATTTTCTCTTTTATTCTGTTTTTCCTGAGAGTTTTCAATTAATTTATTTGACGAATTATGTTCGTTCATCTTATTTTGCTTTAAACTACTTTTCATTGCTATCCTGCCTTTATTCAATATCGGCTTTAAGTTTGAAGTTTGATATATGCGTTTTTCCGTCTGATGATATGCTAACTTCGAAAACTTTTCCTTTTAATTTTGTGTTAATGCACTGCGTTGATGGTCCAGCATTGATTGTAAAAATTTTTTCTTCAATATCTGATTTCAAGATTATTTTGCAATTCTCTTTTGTCTTTATAAAAATCTTTTTTATAATTTTAAGTTTTTCAAATTCTCCAAAATCAAATTTTCCGCTTTGCCACAAACAGTTTAATTCTGTGTCAAAAATTGATGCAGAAGTGTCTATAATTCCAATTTTTTTAGAATGTTCGCCATTAAAAGTTGCTAAGATGGTGCTTAACGAACCAGCATTTAAACTAAGCAAACTTGAAATATCAAGTCCACGCATAATGCTGAATTTTTTTGAGTTTAAATCTAAAATTATAATCGCATTATTTTTAAATCCATCTGCATATGTTTCACAACCAACTTCTCTTTCATCGCCAAAATTCAGCCTACACGCCAAAATATATTTTCCTTTACTATAACAAGCGGATGAATCATTGTTTGCAATACCGTCGAAAAATTTATCAATATTTAATTTAATTTTTTCGGTGTTCGTTCCGCTAAATTTATAAATTCCATCTTGTGCTAAAAATATAATTTCATTTCCGCAAACAGAAATCGTATTTTCATAAATTCTAGCGGATGACTGATATATTTCGCTTATACTGAAATTATCTGCTGAGCCGTACTTTGAAAGTTTTGTAATTCCAAATTCTCGAAAAATAAATAAATAATCATCAAAATTAATAAGTGAACAAAGCCGCCCTGCTTCGCCAGTTAAATCCATTTTTTCATTTATATCGCTCAATGCAAGTGGATTCGTATTTGGCGTATATAAAAGTTTATTTCTATCGCCTGCTAAAATTGCAAAAATGTTATCGTATGCCTTGCAAATTGATAAAAGCGGCGGACAATTTTCGTTATAAATTGGCAATCGGCGTGAAGTGTAAGCCACAAGAGAACTGCCGCCTGAAAAGATCATAAAGTCCTCGCCTTCAATGCAATAATTTATGCCAACTGGCAAGTTTCCGAATGCTTCAATATCGAGTATGTAAGAATTTTTATCATAGTCAAAAACGCTTAAAACACTTAATCTCCCATCCGCACTGCAAAAAATAATTTTATCAGCAACACAGTTATAAACGTGGTCAAAATATTTAAAATGCCAAAGTTTTTTTACGTCGGTATCATTGAAATTTCGAATTATACGTGTTTCAAGCGAACCATCCGAAATTGGCAAAGCAAGTTCAGTGAATCCTATTTCGGATTCAAGCGTTCCGCTTGTATTTTGATAGTTATAACTTATTTTTCCTGCTTCTTTGAGATTTTCGCTACATAAATCTGAATTTATATTCTCCGCAAAATTGTCAAAATTAATTATTTTTGAATTTGGCTTTTTTATTTTTAATTTGTTTTTATAAAACATCAACGACATTAATACCACCTCCGTGGCTTGATTTGTATTTGACTTTTTTTTCGCATTTCAGTTTGAATTCCATCTTTAAAACGTTTTTCCCAAATATCTGCTTCTGTAAGTTCGCCATTAATAAGACAATATTCACGTGCAATTCCGTATGCTAAAACTTGTGGCAAAAGTTTTCCGCCAAAAAATATTACTTCATCATCAAGTTCTAGATTTTCAGGCAAAAAACTGTAAATTATATTAGCGACTGTGGCATCGGCTTTTATATAAGTTGGAAAAAGGCGGTAAGAAATATCTCCATACGAATTATCATAAAGTTTATAAATGTCTAGAATGCTTTTATCAAGTTGGTCCAAAACAAACTCGCCGTTTTTAAATGTAATTGTTTCTTCATACATAAGCGGTAAATAATCTGCACTCACTTCCTTATAAACTAAATTAAAACACTTTTCTAAATAGCCTAGTTCTTTTTCTTGCTCATTGGTCAGCGGTTCTATAATTTGTGGATTAAACATTGATGTGTCCAAAAGAGAATTCTTCCCAACAAGTACAAGTGCAATTTCAATTATATCTTTGACTTTCATTTTATATCCTTTTTTAACTTTCGAATTTTTATTTTTTTGAGTTCAATCTTATATTCTTACAATTTAATTTAAAATTTTCTGTGCTTTTTTTAATGTTTCTCTCTGCAATTTTTGTTGTGCTATTATATTAGACTTGTCAATCTCTTCAATTATTTTATTGATATTTTCTATTTTCGTTTTCTGCACCAGTTCCAAAGTGCGACAATCAAGAGTTTCAAAGGGAACACTTAAACAATAAGTATTCCCTTGTTGCTCTCTATTGTGAATTTCAAATTTTTGAGTGGCGGTGTTATAGACTGTAAAATAATTTTTATCAATTTCACATAAGCGTTCGGCAATAAAATATACATCTGTTGTAACTTCAACCAACATATTTAACTCTCTTCATAAGTTGTTTCATTTTATAATTTATTCTGTTCCAGTTGGAATTTCAAACGGATTTGTAACCGTGCTTGAAATTCCTGAAATTTTTGACTGAGCAATTGGACGGTCGCAAATTAAATCTGCATATTTTACCAAAGTTGCACTATATGTCGGATAACCAGTGGTTTGTCTTAAAACTCTGCCATCTTCGTTTTCAAGCCAATTCCAGTCGCAAAGTTGATGCAATACAAAATCTTTTGTATTTAACATATATAATGTTCCACTTTCAACAAATCGGTCGGCGACAAGCGGTATACCATTAAAGGTTATCGCTTTATAACCGCCCGCAAGTTCCATAATATCGACATTTCTTTTGTAATATGATAGATATTGCTGATATGCCTTGCGAACATCCCTTGCACACGTTATAAAGTCAATTTCACTACCCGCCTTATCTTCCAAGGCATCAATTGCATCTTGAAGAACAATGTCGGAAATTTCTTTATCTGTGTTATCTTTATACGGATTAAGCCACGGATATGTTGTACGACTTAACCCATATAAATCAGCACTACCAAAAATTGCTTCTAAGCCTGTTATTTCAAAATTGCGTGAGCCTTGCACATAAAGTTTTGCAGCGGTGGTTAAAGTTCCAAGGTCTGACGGACAATCAATATAAATTTTGCTTTCATTTGCTCCTCTTTCGACATAGGTAACACGATAGCCACTGAATGTCGCATTTTTTGTATCACCGTTATACACGTCCAAAATCATTCCTTCAATTATGTTCCGTGCGTCTGCAACTGTGAAAAAAGTATCTCCTAAGGAAACCGCTTTTGAAGTGGTTGCCAAAAGCCCCGAGCCATCGCCGTAGAGCATACGTCCGAGATTAAAACTGCTTGCTTTGATAAGCCCTTCCATTTCATCGTTTAGAAGATTTACGAATGCACCAACATTATTTTCTGATGCACGAATTGCTTTATCTGAAATTTCAATTTTCCCATATAAATTTTTTAATCCAGCTTTAAACTGCACATATTTATTTCCACCTGCTGTCGGAAGACTGCCTTCCTCGCTACCTGCACCTATGCCGCCATTAATGCCATAAGGTGCAAGTTTGATGATTTCCTTGCCCCAAATATTTGCCGATGATTGACGAATTTTTGCAAGTAAAGGATTTGAGTTTATGTTGAGTTGATTTGCAACAACTCCAAGATATACACTTTTTAGCGCTGCTTCTGCGCTTGTTATTGTTACTGCCATTTTCCCTCCTAAAATTGATTAATTTTTTAATTTTGATATTTTTTATTTTAAATGAAACATCTTATTTATGATTGCTTTTGCCTCTTCCATATTTGTTGGTTTCAGTGGAGTTTTCAGTGCAATTCCAGAGCCAATAAGACTTGAAATCACCTTCGGTGGATTGCTTTCACGAAGTTCTTTAAAATATATTTTCAAAACATTTTCTTTTATATCATCACGGTTTAAAATATATTCTTTAACTTGTGGATTTTTCAATAAATCTTCAATATTAGTATTTTGTGATTCCGTTTGTTCTTTCGTTTGATTTTCCGACAATTGATTTGCCTGTGATTTTATCTCTTCTTGAAAATTCTCTGTTTGCAACTGCGATTTGTTTTCCGGTTGTAATTGTTTTGTTTGAAAATCTGATTGCAATTGCTTTTCCGCTAGATTTTGAACATTGATTTCTTGCGGATTTATTTGCTCATTTTCGGTTGTTGAAATTTGTGAAAATAATTTTTCCAATGCGATTTTATTATCAAGTTTTTTGTCGTTCAAGTTTTCATTACTTTTTATTGTCGTTCGCCAACTTTCTGGTTCATATGTTCTTTCAAATTCTTTTAGTCTTTGACACTTTCTTGTAAACTCTGCCTGCAAGTTGTTATAGGCGATGAGTAAACTTTGAGCATCTTTGAATTTACCAAGGGAGCCTGTGAAGTTTTCAGTTGTTTCCAAATTTTCATTACAATCTTTTTCGCAACAATTAGAATTGCAATTCGTTTTGCTGTTGTCAAAATTGCCACTAGATTCTGTTTGTTCGTCAGCAGTTTGATTTGTCATTTCTTCAACAGTTTTAGCAGTTTCTCCATCAGCAGATTTTTCAGAAGTTATAATTGATTTTTCAGCATTTTCGTTGTCATCATTTGTTTTTTCTGAAATTTTATCAATGATTTCTTCATTAACTTTGCCAAAGATTTCATTAACTGTGTTTTCGCCAAAATCAAAAGTTGGTTCAGTTTTAAGTTTTTTGTTATTTTCGTTCGATTTTGCACTAATATTTTCCAGTTTCATTTTTTGAGCTAATTCACGAGTTAATTTATCAAAGGAGTTGACTGCTGGTTTGTTGGATTTTTTTACAGGTTGTTCCCTTTTCTTATTTTCTTTTTGCATTTTTTCTCCATTTTATTATTTGAATTTATTCAATAGCGTTTTGTGCTGTTTGATATGTTCTAAAATATTTTTCATTATCTCTTGTTTAGATTTTTCGTTTTTCTCCACTTCTCCGCTCAACAAAAATGCAGTATGCTCTGAAATATGAATTTCGTGGTCATCAATTTCAGATGTTTTCGGCACTTGCTTTTCAAGAAATGAATAATTTTCTTTGGATGCTCTACCTGCTTGAAGTTCGTTTATATCAAGCGCACCTTCCCAAATTCCAAAGCCAAGAAGTTCCAAAACTTTTGATTTCATACGGTTTGAAAGTTTGCCGTTTTCATCACTTAATAATCCTGACCTTAAAAGTTCCATAACCATATTCCGCCTTTGAGAATATGTTTCGCTTATTTCATCTTTTGTTTCGAAAACAATATCATCGGATGAAATATCTGCTGAGTTGAAGTAAAAAATTTCAAGTTCGCCATTATCTCCAACAATTTTTGTTAGTTTTGGAATTTTTACATATTGCTTATAAAGTCGTAAAATATGTTTAGCAATTTCTCTGATTGCACTTTTTATGCTATCCACCGTTACTAAAATTTTATTTTCATCTTGTTCAATTAAGAGTTCTAACGCCGCACCGCTTAAATTTTTACTTGTATATTGTGTGCTTGCAAAATCCGAAACACCGCTCATTTCTACGAATTCTTTTTTGAGAGATTCTTCTTCGCTCGTAAAATCAAACGGAATTGTGTCGTTCGACATATATTTAGGTACATTTGCACCTTGTCGATAAACAAGTACTTTTCCCGGACAAAGTCCGTCTTCTTCCAAACTTTCGGTATCAATTGAGCCGTCTTCGACTGTCAAAATTCCCATTGAAAGACGGTTGAGGAATTCGTGTTTGCGGTTTTTTATTGCATTATAAGCACGTTGAAGTGGAATTAGACGTTCAATTATGCTACTGCCCCAAAAACATCCGACTTGTGGAATTGAAACTTGCTTGATAAACGGAAAAGTTCTTGCACCGTCTATATCATTAATAAAAGGTAATGCTCCAATGTGTAGTAATTTATTTTTCGCCACAATAATAAGTCGTCCGTTAGGGAATTTTTCGCTCGGTGCTTCATATTTTTCAATTACAACGACATAATTTTCACGAACAATTCCGTTTGCACCGCTGTTTCGCATATTGCTTTGAGTTGTAGCACCTACTTGAGACAATTCGCCAACATTATTTTCAAGTGTTAATATATTTATTTTATCTCCTTCAATATCAATACCCCATTGATTTTTGATTTCATCTGCGTGGTAGGCACGAGCGTGAATTATGCTACGACAATTTTGTATATCTTGCGCCATTGAGTTTTCGGGATAGATTTCAAAGGGCGATATTGGTAAAATTTCAACGTCGCCGGATTTAATTGCTTCTCCGTTGTCGAGTTGTGCAATTTTTTCACCTTTTGATGAATCCCAAATAATTTTATAAAAACTTGTACCGCAAATTTCGCTCCATTTTGTTGCCTCTGTTATGATTGAACTTAATTCTATTTTGTTATAAATTGATTCTAGAATTTTCTTTGAAAGTTTAGCGGTTTTTATGTCGGCGTCGTTGTTAGATGCAGGATAAACATTAATTTTTGGACGTACTTTTTGAAGTTTGGAAAGCCGACGTTCAATAATTGGTGCAATATGATTATAAGATTCTTGCTGTTGCCAAAAAAATCTGCGGTTATACGAAAGAATTTCTCCATTATTATTGATTGAACAATATTGATTTCCTGATAAGAACTTCATATTTAACTGCCATTGTGCCTCTATTCTGCGACGTTCTTCTTGTCTATTTAAAAAATCTTCTGTAACATCTTGAACAATTAATTTTTCATATAACTCCGCTTTTTCTGCCGCATCAAGAGAATTGGCCATTTCTTTGGTTTTTGTTTCGTATAATTTTTTTGATTTTTCTTTTACTGAATTCGTACTTTTTAAATCTTCTGGTTTTTCATTTTCACTATTTTTCATTTAATCTCCTTTGAAATTTTGTTTCTGATTTTGGAATTAAAAAAATGTTTTTGAATAAATTCAAAAGCATTTCATTTAGTTTTTTTATAATGTTTGTTTTAAAATTCTATGTTTTTTTTAACTCTTTCAATAAGTCGTTTTGTTCTTTTGTCGGTTCATCTTTTAAACTTTTAAGTAATCTGATTTTCTCCGTTTCTAAATCTTCATCTGATAATTCGTTAAGCATCTCCGCAGATTTTTCGCCGTAATATAAGAGAAAAAGTTTAATTGCTGACACATCAGGGGGAAAATGTTTAATTGAAATCTTTTTTTTACTTAATATTTCATCGCCGTCAGAAATCGCATATTCCTCCGCCGTTTCTTTTGTGTTATAGCCAATTGCTTTTTTAATTAGTGCATTTTTTATTTGAGTTTCATTATTCTCCATTGCTTTTCCTTATGTGTCGTTGAACCTTTTCTTAATTTGCATTATAATAACACACATTTTTTTAAAAAGAGTATTTATAGGACATAATTTTGAATATTTTTTTATAAATCATTTTAAATAAAAAAAGTCGAAAATTTTCGACTTATTAATTGTTCTATATCTAAATTAATAGTGCCTTAAAAATGCTCTATTTTTCCTTGAACGAATAATCAAGAAAATTGTTAAAGCAATTAATCCGCCGCCGCCAACTACTCCCAGCGAAATCCAAAGCCAAAGTAAATCTGCTTCCTGTTCGACTTCTTCATAAAAATCTAGGAAAAGAATAAAATCATTTGGCAAAACTAAATTAATTGTCGTTGACATTGCTGTTTCATCATTTTTTATATAATCGGCTATCGGTCGACCGCTACCAGTTTTCCACCCTTTAAAAATAAAATCTTCTTTCATTTCAATTTTAATTTCAACTGGCTGTCCAACCTGCACACTTGCTTCATAGATATTTGCAAAATCAACTATATTTTCAATTAATATTCCACCAACATATATTGTGCAACTTTCTTTATTCACTGGCGATTCTATTTTTAAAGTGCAAACATTTGTGGTGAATTCGGCTTCAATTGTAAAGGTTATTATGCCCGTTTCTTCATCAATAGTATGTGGAATTGATGGACTTCCTTCTAAATTCAAATATGTTAATTCAGAATCACTTCCACTTTTTCCGAAAGCAATCAAAATCGATTGTCTTGCATTCAAACTATTTTCAGGAGCGCCACGCAAAGCGACAGTTTTTTCACCATGTTCATCAATCCAGTTCCATTTTGAAAAAGCATATGAATCGCTCACTGGCTTTGCGTTGAAAGCATATCCAAAACCGCCATAATTAATCGGATATTGGATTAAAGTTCGATTTTCATTTGATGTCCCATAATTGACAAACCCTTTTCCGCTGTCCTCGGTTCTGACAATTAGAGAAAAGTCAATGCTATTCGTTGTGCCATAGTATGAACCTGAAAAACTTGCGTCTAGTGTAAACACGAAAGAAGCCTCTGTTAGTTCTTCATTACATACTAAATCGGCATCAAAAGTTGAATCTGTTTTTGTTAAAGATTTTATTTGTTTATAATGCAAGAAATCGTTCATTATTTTTATTTCAATTTTTAGTTGAGTTCCAAACTTAAAGGATGTTTCACTAGATTCGATGAATTCATCATTTTCGAAAATAAAAATTTTACATTCGACACTTTCGTCGTTTAAACTGTTTTCTATTGTTACTGAAAAGAGTTCAAATGGTTGCAAAATTATAAACTGCGCTGATTCTTTTTTTGCCCAAACCGAAGTTGTGTTCCAGTTATGTAAAAAATTCCAAAGTGGCACATCGTCGATTTCGGCGGTGGGGGAGAAATTTAATATCTCACCGAAAACCGCATTATCTTTAAATGAAAAATTATTATAAACATAGCCGTTGTTTGTACTCCCAATAAATTCAATTTCGGACTGATTATTAAAAGTATGGCAAAAAGACAAATATTCAGAAGTAAAGTCATTGACTTCTCCAAAAATTTTGCCTTTTAAAATATAATCATCACCACCTTGCGGGAAACCTTCATAAGAATAAGAAAATGCACCACCGCAAAAAATATTCGAAATAAGACCAGCCGAACCACATTCGGCAAGACCTGCAAAACCACCAATATATAATTTTGTTTGTGGATTTATGAGCGTGTCATCTACTGTTCCGCTTAAAATGTTTGGTAAAGGCATTGATGATGACAACGGTGTCGATGGAATAGCAAAAGAGTTAAGAACGGTTGAATTTGAAAGTTTGCCGACAAAACCACCAATTATGCTCAAATTTGCTACGCTGGAAAATTGTATTGCCGAAAACTGCGTCTTTACATAAGAATTTTTAATTATTGAACCATTAGTCCAGCCAATTAAGCCGCCTACGTGAAATGATGATTTTGCCTTAACTTGAAAATTCCCAACGGCAAACACATTTTCAATTTCTGATGAGTCGGCACACTTTGCCAAAATCCCAAAATCTGAATTTGGCTGCGTATAACCTGTGTTGTCAAAAATATATTCTTCACTCAAAATAATACCTAAGTTCGTTATTTTTGCCCCGTCTAAATTATTAAATAAATTTTTGTCGACAATTATGGCGAAACCGTTTCCGTTAAGGTTGCCATTGAAATTAATCGGCGTCCAATAATCAAGAGTTATGTCCTCTGATAAAATAAAATCTGTGTTATCGGGTGAAGAAATTTCTGTTGTAAAATTTTGATTAGTTAAAACAACAGGTTCAGCAGCATAAACTTTTAAATTCAAGCTATAAGAATTTAACCCAAACGCAATGCCTATTGCCGAGCCTGATATAAGAGAAATCATAATAAAAAACATTAAAATTTTTTTCATTAAATCTCCATTTAATGCTAAAAACAAAAATCCATTGAATTTGAATTTTTAAATTTTTCTGTTGCTATTTTTAAATTTATTATACCATATTTAAACAAAAATACAAATAAAAACATATAAAATATGAAAATTCTACAATATTTTTTTATTGATTGTTTTATAAAATATAAAAAATGTGAAACAAAAAATCATAGCCTGCAAGTGATGCTTTTTAGATGTTCTTTTGTTTTATCAATTTTGGTTTTGCTTTTTTAGCCTTTTACTTATGTTTAATAAAAATCATTAGTCTATAATTTGTTTTAAAGTATCATCTTTCTAATTCGGATGATGACTTAACTCCGAGTAATTTTTCAAGACTTATGTCTTCCAAGAAATAATATTTCAGTTGCTTTTCTTTATTCCCTATTAATTTATCGGCGTATACGGTTTGCCCTGCCTTATTCATAAAAGTTACATTTCTTTTGTTTTCTTTCAATATAATATTATAAAAACTTTTTAAGAATTCAAAATCAAAATTATCAAGCATATTATAATAGACTTGTTCAAAATAAGGGTCGTCTTTTCCTATTAAAATTAATTCCTCTAAATTTCCCGCCAATTCATCTGCGTCAAGTATATGTTCAGGTGAATTCAAAATATTAAAACAGCCCTGCACTAACCTACGTTCGAAACATGCTTCATAAAAGGCATCTGCCAATTCATCATCATAGAGCATAGGATGTGCTAGTCCAGTTGTTAGGATAATCCATTCGACATCGTGAAATCTTGGTTTTCCATTTAAACACTTGGTACATAAATTATAATAGTCATTTTTTGTTTGTAATTGCAAATCTGTTAATTTTTCAATTGCTTCATCGCTGTAATAATCTTTCCGCAAACGTTCTTCGCAAAGATTAAAACCTTTGCTTATAAGTTCCGCATATTCTAACTCATCTTTTAGTATTTTAATTTCATTTTTACTATATTGGTTACGGTTGTTTAATAATGCATTTTGAAAAGTTCTATGCAAATTTAAAACCATATCTTCAATTGCATAATTGGCTTTCACTCTCAGTTCGCTGTTAAATTCGGAAATTATGCTTTCGTGTTGGTCGACTTTCATATAAGGCGAATCAGTAGGCAACATTTTATATTTATAGGTTAAATATTTACTTAAATAATCAAAATTTTGATTGTAAATTATTCCTTTTTCCCTCGATTTTCTTAACTTTTTCCTTTCGTATTTTTTGTATATAAGCAGTTGCTCGATTGTCCCTGCGTTTAATAAAAAATCTTTCATTGACTGTGGATAAAAAAGAAAATTTGGCAAAAAAATTACTCTTGATTTTTGCAATGGATCTAGCCCTGAATACTCTTCATCTTGCGTGTATGATAAATTTTTAATTCTAAGTTTCTTTGCTCTATAAGCGACATATAATTCAATCAAAGCGCTCATCTGTTCCATGCTTTTATCGTCAGGATTTAGCATTAGCCACTGCTCAAAATCGAATTCTTCGTTTGAAATAGAAAAATCTTCGATTTTGTCAGCACTACCTGCTCTCAAAACAATATCAAATGCCGCTTCGTTAAGGTGATTAAGTAATTTATTTTCATCTTCGTTTTTGATTAATGGAAGTTTTTTTATTTGCATTATTATTCTACGTACCTTTTTTACTATATTTAATTCAACTGCTCAATTTTTGGAGTCGGTATCTTACGACGACATTTCGGGTGTTTCCTTTACTCGTGTCGGCTTTTCAAAACATCTATTTTGGCTTTTAAATTTTTCGTGCCAAGCATCGAGGTATAATCCTGCAAGATATTCATCATGAAAATTTGTCATCATTTCGAAATAATCTTGGCAAAAATGTTTATTGTCATCATATTTCATAATCAAATCTTTTATTTGTTTTTCATCGACAGGATAATCTAAAAGATTTAGAATTGTTAGACAGGCTTTATATTCATCACATTTTAAAGCATTGTTATATATTTTATCGGCAACTTTTACATCGTAAAAATTTCGATGTTTTAAACCTTGTGCTAGATTTGATAAATCTCCATTTTTTCTAACTGATATTAAGTCATCGGTGTTTTCGGGTGCAATAATATCGTGAAATTTTTGTCTTATCTGCTTTTCTTCTTTTCTTAAATTTTCAAGAAAAAATCTTGTATTTTTTATGTTATAGTATGCCTTATAATATTCATTGACCCATTGAATTGCGTTTTTCGTCCCGTTGATTAAAAGTGCTTCTTTTTGCAATTTTGGATTATTTCTTCCTGTTTTTTCAACATCGTGAATCCTTTCCATTTCATCGTGCAATTCCGTTATTTTTTTTAAACAAGTTTCTCTTGCTCTTTTCTCGTGTGGAAAATGGAAATGAAAAAAATCAATAAAAGTTAATCCATCTTTCCAATGCAAAAAAAAGTCTGTTGTATCTTCTTCGGAAATTTCCGTATTCGCATCAATTTCTTGAATGTTTCCAACTTTATCGGTCTTATATGGATTTAAAGCACGAGTTTCTTTTATATGTGCAATTTCATATTCAATATGCCATAAACGTTTCATTAAATCTTTAATATCTTTATTTTTTAATGACAAATAAATATTCGGAACCCACATATCATTGCGAATATTTGTTTTTAAACTTATATCGGGCGTTTGGACTACATCGGTTAAATTTTCGCGAGTTACAGCATAGCACATATATAATTCAATTAAATTATATTGGTCTTCCTCGGACAAGGTTTCAAATTCGAGTAGTTTGCCAGCAATTTCATTAAACATACTTTTCAAAAGTTCTTCTTTTGATAAAATAGCAGAATGCAACTGTTTTACTGGATATTTCATTATCTCTTTTTCGTCAATTTCTTCTGTATTTTTGTTGAAATTTATCATTTTTTTTCTCCATTTTTCTTTTGTAAATTTTTTGGTTTTCTTACCTTATTTTTAATTTATTATAAAACATACTCTTCATCTTTGTTTTGATTTAAAGTCTGATTTTTTATATAAGATTTACGTAAAAAATCTTTATCAAAATTAATTAAGTATTCATATAAATTTTTCTCAAAATCAGGTTCATCAATATATTCAGTGATAAGTTCGTTTAATTGTTTTTCGGTAGCCGGAAATTTAGGTGCATCTAAAAGAGTTAAACACGCTTTATATGCCCCAAGTTCAAAACATCTTTCATATAATCTTTGAGCCAAATCTGAATTATAATATCTAGCAATTTTCATTCCTTGCGAGAGAAGTTCCCACTGTGCACTTTCGTTTATTATTTCAAATTCGTCTACAAGGCATCTTTCGCAATATTCATAATATTTTTCTTTTATCATATTATCCATTGTTTCAAATTCCTTGTTTGACTGGTTTGATTCTCTCCAACGCTTGTGTTGCTGTTTAGAATTTAGATTATATTTAAACAATTCATCTTTTATAATTTCAAAATTTGAATCTGCTTTTTCTTTTTCGGCTGGGTTGACAAAATCATTATTATGAACATATTTCAAATATTCATAAATGTTATTCATTTCAGAAACCGAAGAGTCAAATGCCAACTGTTGACTTATGTCATTTTTTCGTATCATATAACTGTTTATATAATCCATTGAATAAGTTTTGGTTTCGTTATTTATAACCGTTTTTGGACGAGAAACAAATCTTTCCAAAAATTGAAAGAAATCTCGCACTCTTTCATTTGCATAATCAACTTGAAATCTATCTGGAAATCTACATGGATTTGTTATTTTTTTATTTAAACCTGTGCCGTTGATGAAATTTTGTTGATAAATTATATCTTCTTCAATGTATCTCATTGTTGCTAAAAGACGTTTAATGTCCCGAGAACTTGTAAATCTATATAAAGGCAAATGTATTTTATTTTCTCTCATATAATTATTTGTCGAATAAGAATCTTCCAAGCCAACAGATTTTTGATAATATTCAATTTCATTGATTCCGTGTTTTGATAAAATAAAAGAAGCATAAAATTTTACAAATTGTATCATATCGCCAGTATCTTCAAAGTCTGTTAAAAGATTATGGGCAATGAAACGTTTTGTTAATGCTTCGTTTATATTTCCACGATTATCGCTAACATAATTATAGGGATATTTTTCTTGTATATAAGAAATTAATTTTGCTATGTATGGATTTTCATCAGATTTCAATTCTCGATAGTCTTTTGGTAGTCTTTTGATTTTTTGCACTGGCTTTTCTGGCGATACAACAACTCTTTTCATATTTCTTTCCTTTATGTATAAGAAATTTTTTTATATGTTTTTGTTCGGTTTTTCTTGATTTAATCTCTACATTTTTTATGTTTTCATTATACAATAAGTTCGAAATTATGTCAATTATGTAGCAATTATTCTTCAAGAAGTAAAATAATCAGATAATTCAAAAATTTGTATTTTTTATTTTTCGAATTAATTTTTCTTTGTTTTTTTGAATTTCGGTTTTATTTGGTTTTTCTGTTCTACTGTTCTTTGACATTAAATAATATCTCAATTCATCAAGTGCGTGGTCATTTTTTTTCATCGGTTTTTCGCCATTGCCCCAACTGTAACCTTTGATTTCTCTTATTAGATTTACGCAAGATTTAAATATAAAAAGACGAGTTTTGTTTTCTACATCCTTTAAAAACCATTTAACTTTATTAATTCCGCTGAATAAATCTTTATTAACCGAAGTACTTACTAAAATTCCGCAGTCATTAAAAAGTTCACTCACGGATTTTTCGCCCGCAAGCGTTCTTTGATTTGATGCACTGTCAATTAAAGCACGGACTTTGCCTTGAAACAACGGCCAATTCAAAGTTTGGCATATTTCTTTGATTTTGCTTGCGTGATATAGAACTGTTTGCCGTGCTTCATAATGTTCTGCAATTACGTAAATGTTTCCATCAAAATCTTCTGCATACCAATGTGCTGATAAAGGATTATTCAGTCCCGGGTCAATTGAAATATTATCATACCACTCAGTCGGCACATTAAACGGCTCAATTATATGAATAGATGGGTCAAATTCACCATAGACTAATCCGCCGTTATGAATAAAACGGCCGTAGCGCCTGCTTTCCAATTCATCACTTGAAAGTGTTTGCGTTAAATGTGTAATTTCTTCTTTATTTAAAAATGGATTATCGTTCCATTCCATAAAAATTGACCAAACTTCGCTGTCGGCACATTGATTTAAGTATATTTCATCATAAACCCACGTTAGCCCTTTAAGCGGTGTCATTGTTCCGAAAATTTCACCTTTTTTATCCATAACACGCATTTGACATTCACGATAAATATCTTGCGGTGGCTCTTCATCAAACCAAACAAAATCAAGACTTGTTCCTTGAAATTTTTCTCGCCCTTGATCGCACGACTTAAAAGCAAGTTTACTTGCACCGCCGAAAACATTTTTTATGAGAATAAAATCAATTATTCCATATTTCGCACTGCTTTTCCGCCCTTCACGCATTACAACTTCTTTAATCCAATAAGGATTTATATATTCTAAAATTTTGTTTTGTGCAACATCTCTTTGAACTTGATGCGACAGCGAAACAATCCAACCGCTTATATTTTTCTTGTTTTCTTTGTATGGATGAATTCCACGTGCAAGCCAAACTGTTTCAACTGCACCGCATTCAGTTTTACCACTTCGATTGCCTCCGAAAACCCAGCGATTACGTTTTTTGCATTTATGAAACTGCATTTGCTTTTTATGAATCAACGAACCTTTGTTATACTTTTTAAGTTTAGAATTTGTTTGATTTCTTGTTTTTAATATGTTTTCAATTTTTAAAATTTGATTTACAACTTCTCGCAATTTACATTTCTCCAATTTATTATAGATTTTTGTTTTTTTGCTAAAAAAAATCATAAAAAGCCATTTTCGCTTTTTTAAAATATGTTAATATTCATTTAATGAAATATAACACTGCTTTTTTACGCAATTTTATAATTTTTAAATATGCGGAAATTTTTATCATTATATTTTCTTTTATGTTTGTGATTTCTCCACTTTTTATTTCTTTGCAACCAAAAAATTTATTCGCTTATGAAAACGTCTATGCGAAAATAAAAAATGATAATGTTTTTCTTTATTCTCAACCTATGAATAGTGATGAATACAAAATATTTTGCATTCCGCAAAGTTACTTTGTTTTGCTAACCGACAACGCAAACGATGATGGCAATTTATTTTATAAAGCATATTATATGGATATTTTAGGTTATGTTAAAAAAAATCAAGTTTTTGCAGTTGAAGGAACGCCTATCAAACCTTTTGCAGATAATTTGACAATTGGCATTTATTCAACTGGCGGACTTGAATTAAAAAAGTCTCCAAAAATATCTGCTGATTCTGATATTACTGTACCTTTTTTGCAGGAAGATTTAACTTATTATGGCGAAAAAACGGGCGATATTCTAGTGCCTCAACTTGGCGTGGATGTTTGGTATTATAGCAAATATACCAGCAATGATGGAGTATATTATGGCTATTTATATAAACCACTTTGCTTTCCAGCGAATGTGTCGGTTGAAAAAAATGCCGAAGAATTACCAGCTTTTTCTGGTGAACTTTTTCCGCTAAGTAATACAAGTCCAAACGAAATTGTTTTAAGTGATGAATTGAAAGTCATTATTATTATTTGTGCTTGCCTACCCTGCCTTTTTATAATTTATTTACTTTTCAAGCCAACAAAACTCATTATTGATAATGGCAAAAAACCAAAAAAGAAATTAAACCGTCTAAAAAGAAGTGAATATTATGAATTTGATGAATGATGAAATTTTTATGAGATTTTAAATTAAAAACTTATCTTGTTTTTGTTTGATAAATTCCTTAGACTGCTCTTGCATTTTTGAAACTAGCATATTATAAATTTAAAAATTATTTTTATATCTTAACATAAAAATTTATTATATTCTTTGCAAGCCCGTTGAATTATCTTTATATTTTTATCAATGCATAATTTTTCTCTCGTCTTTTTATTAAATTCATTAAATACTTGTACTATCCAGTTTTCGTTTTTAATTAAATCAACCATAACATTTAACGTTAAGCCGTTTCCTCGCAAATACAAAGCACCTTTGATTATAGCGTTATTATTCCACCTTGAAAGCGTACGCATACTCACTTCAAGGGCATCTGAAATTTCAAAAATCGACCTATCTTCTATGTATTTCATTATAACAAATCTTGCAAAATCCTGATTAATGTTTTCTAATATATTATCAGTAATGACTTTTAAATTTATTAAAGTTATCTTTCTTTGTGTGAGTTCCATTATATCATCGGCAACTTTTTCAACATAATTATAAGCTGTATTTTCCAAATGTACAAAGCAGGCATTTACCGCCCTTGTGTTGATGATTCTATCTATTGAATTTGCTAATCTTTCTAAAAATCTATAAACTGTAAATAAAGTCTTTACCATATTTTGAGTGTACATATTCACTCCCTCCTGAAATTTTTATCTTTTAACGTTCGTGTCAAAAATTATGATAAATATAGTATATATTTTGTATAATATTTTTGCAAAATCGTTACCAGCCGTCGAACGTTTGTTCTATTTTTTAATATTATAATAATAGAAAATAATATTGTCAATAAAATATGACAATATTAAATTTGTAACATTAAAATTTAAAATTATAATAACATAAGGTTAAAAAAATTCGCCATTTTTATGACATATTTGTATGATTTTTTAAAAATTCAGACAATTTGCATAAAAATTTTTTTCAACAAAATTAATTATATTATTTGTCTATTGTGGAAATTTCTTTGATAATTAAAAAGATATTGCTGAGCATAACCTGCAAGATTTCCATATCTTTCTGTTAAAAACTTTCTGATTTCCGCTCTGCTCCAATGATTTGTATTTTTTAAATCGGACTCATAAAAATTTTTAAATGCTTTTTCAATCCAAGTGTCGACAGGAAAAACATCGGTGCGGTTAAATCCGAAAAGCAAAATACAATCAGCAACTTTTGGTCCAATACCGCTCAAATCAATTAATTTTTTCAAAATCTTGTCCGAACTTAAATGTTTTAATTCATCAAAATTTATTTTTTGCAATTGCTCAATCAATTTGACTAATTGTTCAGCACGATACCCTGCTCCAATTTCCTTGAATTGCTCAGCTGTAATTTCGCTCAACTGTTTAAGTGAAGGAAAAATCTCATAATCACCGTAGTGCTTTCCGAATTTTTGGCGTAGTGCGAATAAACTTTCAGTGATTCTTTTTATATTATTATTTGCGGAAAAGACAAAAGAAATTATAACTTCGAGCAAGTCTTGTCTTAAAATTCTTATTCCACCGCCAAACTCAATCGGCTTAACCAACATTTTATCTTTACTAAGTATACTTTTTATTTTTTCATAATCCGTTTCTAAGTCAAAAAAATTTTGAAAATAAGGCACATTGTCCGTGCAAATTTTATAATGCTCTTTCATTTCATAAACTTCGGCTTTTTTATTGCTTGAAAAAATAATGAAGTTATCAGGATTGAAACTTATTTGTCTATATGAAAAAATTTGCCCGCACTTTAAAGTTTGGGCAATATTAATTTTCTCTTTATTTATAATAAAACTTTCTTTTTTTTCTCTCATATTTGTTGTTAGGTTTTTGTTATTTAATTAATTTTAAAATTAAATAAAATTTTATGCGGCATAGACACTTGCCACTTTTCTTCCATTTTTTTGTTCGAATTTAACGCAACCGTTAATCAAAGCAAATAATGTGTGGTCTTTTCCTAAACCAACGTTCGTTCCAGGATATATTTTGGTTCCACGCTGTCGTAAAATAATGGAACCTGCTGCGACATTTTGCCCTGCACCAACTTTAACGCCTAGACGTTTCGATTGGCTATCACGTCCGTTTCTACTGCTGCCGCCTCCCTTTTTCGTTGCAAAAAATTGCAAATTAATAAATTTCATTTTTCTTGTCCCCTTTTATATTTTCAAGTTGCTTAAATTTTTTAAACTTATGATATTTTTAATCATTCAATTATAAGTTTTATAGTTACAAATTTCTTATAATCTTTTGACAATTCAGTTAAACTCAGTACTGTTGTTTGAAGGATTATTTGTGCTTTCTCCATTAAAATTGTATCTAAATTTTCATTAATTTTAATAAGAAAATATCCTTTTTCGTCATCTTGACTATGTTTAAATTCAGCCTTGACAACGTTTTTCAAGCCGAGATAACAAGTTCCTATTATTGCTGAAATTGCACTGCAAACAATGTCGCTACCTTTTTCAGCATATCCAGAATGCCCACTGCACTCAATGCTTATAATCATTTTTTTTTGTTTAAAAATTTTTATTGTTGTCATATTACTTCTATAATTTTTTTATATTTCCTAGCCTATTTTAGTTATGTTTATTGATGTGAAAGGTTGTCTATGTCCGTATTTTTTTCTAGTACGTTTTTTAGGACTGTATTTAAAAACAATGACTTTATCTGCTCTTCCCTGCTCTACAACTTCGGCACTAACTTTCACGTTGCTAGCATTTTTGCCAATTTTGATTTGATTATTATCGCTTACAAAAATGGCATCAAAAGTCAGTGTATCGCCAACGTTTGCTTCTTGTTTTTCAATTTCTACAATATCGCCAACGCTTACTTTATATTGTTTGCCTCCGGTTTGGATTACTGCGTACATTAAAATTCCTCCTTAAAGAAACTCGCTGTTGAAGGTGTTTTTGTTTTTAAAAATTAAATTTAAAGTTTAATCTTGAATTCAAATTATAAAACAAAAAACTTAAACCTGCATCAAGCGGCATAACAAACTTATTCTAACATTTTTCTTTATCTATGTCAAGATTTTTATTTGTTATTATTTTATAAGTTAAAAAAATATAAAAAAAAGGCGACGAAGTTCGGACTTAAATAAAATCCGATGCAAGAATAATTCGTTGCAGAGTTTAAAAAATTCTCTTTCGCTGTTTCGTATTAAATGTTCGTTCAATTAAATATGTTTTCTGTAAACTAAAAACTTATATCATTAAATAAAAAAAACAAAGAATTGAAAACGAAATTCACCTTTCACAATTCTTTGCTTTTTACTTTAACTTCTTGCGTTGAGTTTTATTCCTGGTCCCATTGTCGTGCATAAAGTAGCATTTTTAATATATTGACCTTTCGCCGATGCAGGTTTTGCCTTTATAATCGCCTGCATAAGTGCTTCATAATTTTCCAAAAGTTTCTTTGTTTCAAAACTTACTTTACCAATTGAAACGTGGACATTGTTGAATTTGTCAAGTCGATATTCAACTTTTCCTTTTTTTACATCGTTTAAGGCTTTAACAACATCGTTGGTTACAGTTCCTGATTTAGGATTTGGCATAAGTCCTTTTGGTCCAAGTATTTTTGCAATTTTTCCAATTATACCCATCATATCTGGCGTTGTTATACAAACGTCAAAACCAAGCCAATTTTCTCCTTGAATTTTGGCAACAATTTCTTCGCCACCTACAAAATCAGCACCTGCCTTTTTTGCTTCTTCGGCCTTTTCGCCACGTGCTATAACGAGAACTTTAACTGATTTTCCCGTTCCGTTCGGTAATACAACCACACCACGCACTTGTTGGTCAGCATTACGACCATCGACGCCAAGTTTTAAATGAAGTTCAAGAGTTTCATCAAATTTTGTTTTTGATGTGTTTTTTGCAAGTTCTATTGCCTCTTCAATTTCATAGAGTTTGGATGTATCAACTGCTTTTTTTGCTTCCGCAAATCTTTTACTTACTGCCATCTTTTTCACCCTCCTCTTTCATCTTAACGCCCATACTACGTGCCGAACCTTTAATCATACTTTTTGCAGATTCTAAACTCGCAGCATTGAGGTCGGGCATTTTTATCTTTGCAATTTCTTCAACTTGCTGTTCCGTTAATTCACCAACTTTATCCTGATTTGGTTTTGGCGAGCCTTTATTAATTTTAAGAGCTTTTTTAATCAAAACCGGCGCTGGCGGAGTTTTCATTATGAAAGTAAAACTCCTATCTTGATAAATCGTGATAACGACAGGAATTACCATACCTGCCTGTGAAGCAGTTTTTTCATTGAATTCTTTCACAAACGACATTATTTGAATTCCGTGTGGACCGAGTGATGAGCCAACCGGAGGACCTGCCGTTGCTTTTCCTGCCTCTAATTGCAATTTTACAATTGCACTAACTTTTAATTTTTTTGCCATTTTTTCTCCTTTTGTGGTTGTTGAAATGTGGCATACATTCCTCCCACTTTTAATTTATATATAATCAGATTGATTCGTTTTAACGAAACATTTCTGTTTATACCGTTTTAATATTGAATTTTTCTATAATTTTAATTATATTTTTCTTATTTGGCTATAATCGAGGTCAACAGGTGTTTCCCTACCAAACATTTCGACTATAACTTTAACCTTATTATTTTCTTTATTAACTAAATCGACTACGCCAACAAAGTTATTAAGTGGTCCGTCAATTATTTCAATTTTATCGCCCTTGTTTAAATCAAGATTTACAGTGATTTTTTCAAGTCGCATTTTTCTGACTTCATCTTCTGTTAATGCAAGAGGGCGTCCTTTCGGTCCAACAAATCCAGTGATTCCTCTGGTTCTAGTTATATTGTGCCATAGGTCATCGCCATATATCATTTTAACCAAAAGATAGCAAGGCATTATTTTTCGTTGCACAAGTTTTTTCTTGCCTTTTCTTTCTTCAATTGCTTCTTCGACTGGAATTATAATATCAAAAATTCTATCTTGCAAATTGAATTTCTCAACAACTGTTTCAAGATTTTCTTTTGCGACATTTTCATATCCCGAAAAAGTGTGCAATGCATACCACTTTGCTTCTTCCATTTTTACCCCTTATTTTAATTCAATTTACTAAAAAACCAACTGTGTGCCAACTCCAAAAGCGTATCAATGCCAAGCAAAACCACAGCGAATGCCAAAACGACAACTATTACAGTGCCTGTTTTTTTAACAACTTTCGGAAATGTTGGCCAAATGACTTTTTTAAGTTCGGAAAAAACTTCTTTTGTTTTCTTTTTTACCTTTGAAGGTTTCTTTACTTTTTTTGCTTTTGTTTGTTTGGTTGTTTCATCTTTTTCAGACTTAGCAACAATTGCTTTGGCGGAACTCTCTTTTGTTTTTTGTTCTGCTTTGCCTTCGGAAGGTATCTCGTTTTGATTAATTTCTTCCTGCGAAATTTCTAAAACATCAGCATTTTCTGTCGACACAATTCCAACCGTCTTAGTTTCGGCGATTTCATTCTCGGCTATTTTTTTAGTCTCTTTTGCATTTTTAACCGCTTCTGTTTTGAGCGTTTCTTTACTTATAGCCTTTTTCTCGCCCTTTGCCTTTTGCCTTAATATTTTCTTATTTTTTTTGCTAGGCATCTTCAAAACCTCCATTGAAATTTTTATGCTTTATATTTAATTTTCTAAAATTATTTTACATCAATTTTACAATTAAAATACTTAAAATAATAATTTTTAAAACGACTTATTTCGTTTCTTTATGCGGTGTTCTTTTTCCACATCTTGAACAAAACTTACTCAATTCAATTCTTTCTGGATTGTTTCTTTTATTTTTGGTTGTGGCATAATTTCGCTCTTTACATTCTGTGCAGGCAAGCATTATTCTTTCATTAATCTGACTTTTCTTTTTCGCCATATTCTCCCCCGTTAAAAAAACTCCAAATTGGAGTGTTATTGATTAATATAACACATACAAGCAAAGTTGTCAATGTTTTTTCGACAATATTAAAAAATTACGCTTAACTTAACTTTTAAAGATTAAAGAAAAATCTTTTTATTTTCCTTAAAAATTAAACTTAACTTCTTAAAAATTTGAGCACTTTTGGTATTGCAAATTTTCTGGCTCTGTCGAAAGTTCTCATTATTTTCGCTTCGAATTCTTGATGCCTTAATTCATCTTTGATAAGTTTTTCAGGAACCAGACGCAGTTCATCCGCAATTGCTTCGCATATAAGTTTTCCGACTATATAATTATAATTTTTATTGTTCAGTTCATTTCTTACCAAAATATATCCAAAATCTTCGGCAAACATAATTTCATTTAAAGCAACATTTAAAAACAATGATAATTTATCAATTGCAAAATTGTTTCCGCTTCCTGCTGCTAGAATTTCCCATTGCATATATTTTTCATAATTTACTGGAATTACATTTTCAAAACCTTTTTTGAAAATGTAGGCGAGAAGATCCTGAGCAATTGGATCATTGCTTACTGCTTTTAAACAAACATCATTATAATTATCAATGATTATTTCTTCTCTTTTTCCTGAATCTGCTCTTTCAATTTTTCTCAGCATTGATTTTCTTAATTTTATAAATTGATTTCTACAATTTTCACTTGACCATTCCATACATTCTCCAAATTCTTTTTTAATTTTAAATTTATTTTTAATTTTAATTTATTATTGACTTCATTTCTTAAAAAATTTGCGTTTTTTAAAATAAAGGAGCAAAAAGTCTGAAAACAACTTGTCCGAATTTAGTGTAAAGCGGACGATTTTTATAGTAAATCAAATCAATTCGTTGGCTATTTTTTAAATCTTTTTCAATTTCTTTTAGATGCTCTCTTATAAGTTTGCTATCATATAAAATTGCTGTAATTTCGAAATTTAATGAAAAAGAACGATAATCTGCATTGCAAGTTCCTATACACATTGATTTATTATCGGCAATTAAAACTTTGCTGTGCATAAATCCTTTATAAAGAAAAAAATCTCCACCCATCTCGACAATCTCTTTTGCGAATGAAAGAGATGCAAGATATACAATTTTTTTATCTGGGATTTTCGGAAGCATAAGTGTAACTTTTACACCGCTTTTTATTGCTTGTTTAAGTGCGTTCATAAAAACTTCATCAGGTGAGAAATATGGTGTTTGTAAAACTATGGATTTTTGTGCGCCGTTTATCATTTTAATCATTGCTTCTTTAATATTATTTTTTTCTTCATCGACTGGTCCACTCGTTACAATCTGGGCAATAGTATCACCTTTATCGCTAAATTTCGGAAAATATCCTTCCTTAACATATTCTTTTGTTTCAATATCTTGTTTATTGCAAAATTGCCAAAAATTAAAAAAAGTGTTTTGCAGGGCATAAACAGCCTGCCCTTCAACACGTATATGCGTATCACGCCACGGAACAAGTTTTTTATGATAACCTAAATGGTCTTTTCTTATATTTACGCCACCAGTATAGCCAATTTTGCCGTCAATAACAGCAACTTTTCGGTGGTCCCTATAATTCATTTTTAGGTTTATAAGACGAATTCCAAAGAGTGGCGGAAAGAATTCTTTAACTTCGCCACCAGCAGTTTTCAACTTTCTAAAAAAGCGACGGGGAGTGCCAAGACAACCAACTGAATCATAAATGAGTTTGACTTTTACTCCTGATTTCGCCTTTTCACAAAGAAGTTCCATAAGTTCCTTGCCAACAAAATCATCTTGAAAAATGTAAT
This sequence comes from Christensenella sp. UBA5489, assembly GCA_002424095.1. Lineage (GTDB taxonomy): Bacteria > Bacillota > Clostridia > Christensenellales > UBA1242 > UBA5489. The sequence goes on along the minus strand of DIPL01000001.1, from coordinate 1,799 downwards.
ATTCTAAATTTATTGACTGTTTTGCTTTTTTAATATCACGCATAAGCCATTTGAATTTTTCTTTTCCATCTGAAAAGATTTTGACTTTATTACCAAATGTCGGAACACTTCGTGAATTTATTATGTTAAAATGAATAAGACTTGAAACATTTTTATCTTTAATTATTTGACCACCTTGTTTAACTTCATAGTAAAAACTTTGATATTTGTCATCATAAAAATGTTTTTCTCTTAACATTCTTCGATTTTTAATGCTGAGTCCGCCACCAAAAAGAACATATAAAATAAATCCAACAACAGGGAGAAAAACAAAAAGTATTGCCCAACTAACAATAACTTCTGGCTTTTTCCTTTCAAGAAAAATCATTGAAATAAGAAAAAGCATATTCAAAAATGTGAAAATATTAATAAAATATCCCACTTTTTCTCCTTAAAATTATTTAAATATTATAAAATTCTTACAATATTTAAAAATATTTATACTTTAAAATATTTTAACATATAAACGTAATAAAAACAAATAAAAATCAAAAGATATGAAATTGTATAACTTTTTTTAAACTGTCGAAAAAAAGAAAAAAGCACTTATAAAAGTGCTTTTTATTGGTGCCGCCCAGCAATGCCCTATCTTCCCGGACCGTTGCCAGTCAAGTATTGTTGGCGAAGAGAATCTTAACTTCTGTGTTCGGTATGAGAACAGGTGGAACCTTCTCTCTATCGTCACTGAGCAGCAATATATTTAGAATGATATTGTTTAGAGGTTATTCACTTTTTGATTTTGCATTTAACAAAATCTTTAAGCTTTTATCAAATTATTGTCTATTTGATTATAACAAAACAAAAACAATTACATTTTTTAGATTTCAACTTTTTATTCTTTTTTAAAAATATGACAAAGATGCCAAGAAGAACTATCAAGCAACGGATATAAATCCGTGATTTGATTGTTCATTTGAATAAGTCCTCGACCTATTAGTATCGGTCAACTGCATGCATTACTGCACTTCCATTTCCGACCTATCAACCTTGTTGTCTTCAAGGGGTCTTACTAACTTAAAGTTATGGGATATCTTATCTTGAAGCAGGTTTCACACTTAGATGCTTTCAGCGTTTATCCTTTCCATACGTAGCTACCCTGCTATGCCACTGGCGTGACAACAGGTGCACCATTGGTATGTTCACTCCGGTCCTCTCGTACTAGGAGCAACCCTTCTCAAATATCCTACGCCCACGATAGATAGGGACCAAACTGTCTCACGACGTTTTGAACCCAGCTCATGTGCCACTTTAATCGGCGAACAG
>DIPL01000001.1:0-150 GCA_002424095.1 Christensenella sp. UBA5489 | reverse complement strand
GACCGCCCCAGTCAAACTGTCCATCAGACACTGTCCGCTGCCAGGATCACTGCACAACGTTAGAACTTCAAAATTCAAAGAGTGGTATCCAAAGGTCGACTCCGCAACGGCTAACGCCATTGTTTCATAGTCTCCCACTTATCCTGTACA
>DIPL01000019.1 GCA_002424095.1 Christensenella sp. UBA5489 | reverse complement strand
GGGCTGACGGTAGCTTACCGGCCCCGGTATATTCTGTCTCCTGAACCACAAGAATCTGGTCATGATCTAATTTAGTCAAGTCCAAATAAGTGTGTAATTTCCCACTGTATTTCTCCCTAATTATTAATTAATTATTAAATATTAGAATTTAATTAATTTATTTTAATTACGTTATTTTAAATTAAAAATAAACCGCACTAAAATAGTACGGTTCATAGTAATTTTTAATTATTTAATTTTGACTTAATTATTCAAAAAAGTAATTTAAAAAATTCACGTTCTAAATAATATTTTCTTTTGCATCTTCAATTTTTGCCTTTCTTTTTATTATAGGTCCGTCTTTTTTTTCGATATATTCTTTTTTAATTACAATTTCTTCAATATCCGTTTCGCTCGGCGAATTATACATAATTTCAAGCATTGTGTCTTCCAAAATTGTTCTAAGCCCACGTGCACCCGTTCTCAAATTCAATGCTTTCTGTGCAACTGCGTTGATTGCATCTTGTTCAAAAACTAAGTTAACGTTATCTATTTTGAACATTTTTTTATATTGTTTAAGTACCGCATTTTTAGGTTCGGTTAAAATTGTCGCAAGTGCATTTTCAGATAAATGTTCAAGTCCAACAACAACGGGCAATCTTCCGACAAATTCAGGAATAAGTCCAAACTTAATCAAATCTTGCGGTTGTAAATCCTTTATTATTTCAAATATTTGCGTGTCTTTTTCTTTTTCAGTCGTGATTGAAGCATTAAAACCTAAACTGCTTTTATTTATGCGTTTTTCAATGATTTTATCAAGTCCTACAAAAGCCCCGCCACAAATAAACAAAATGTTTGTCGTGTCAATTTGAATTGTTTCTTGATGTGGATGTTTGCGTCCGCCGTGCGGTGGCACATTTGCAACCGTGCTTTCAATGATTTTTAAAAGAGCCTGTTGGACTCCTTCACCTGAAACATCTCTCGCAATTGAAACGTTTTGTGTTTTGCGTGCAATTTTGTCAATTTCATCAACATAAATTATGCCACGTTGTGCTTTTGTAATATCATAATCGGCATTTTGAATAAGTTTCAAAAGAATATTTTCAACATCATCTCCGACATATCCAGCCTCTGTCAAGGTTGTTGCATCGACTGCGGCAAAAGGAACTTTTAAAATTCTTGCAAGCGTTTTCGCAAGCAAAGTTTTGCCACACCCTGTCGGTCCGACCATTAGAATATTGCTTTTTTCGAGTTCTATATCGTTGTCAGAAACGTTGTTTTCTTTGCCCGATACCATATTATAATTTATGCGTTTATAGTGATTATAAACGGCAACTGAAAGCACACGTTTCGCATCGTTCTGACCAATTATATATTCATTGAGTTGTTCCATAATTTGTTTCGGCGTTGGCAAATCGACAACCATATCAACTGCTGAGTAAGTTTTGTCTTCTTTTATAATATCTCGACAAATATCTACGCATTCATCACAAATATAGCAACTGCCATCAGGACTTGCAATCAGTCTTTTAGAAATTCCTTGCGGTTTTCCGCAAAACGAACATGATAAACTGTTAATATCGTTTTTCAAAATATTTCCTTTTTATTTTTATTTTTTGTTGCTTTTATTGTTTTTTAATAAATTAAGTTCATATAAAATATATTATCCTTAACATAGAAATTAATTCATAAAAAAATCAATATATTTATTTTATATACATTTTGCTTTTAAAATTATATATTTATTTTAATTTGTTTTTTCTTTATCTCTACTGAGATAAATTTTATCTATAAGTCCATATTCTTTTGCTTCGACCGCATTCATAAAGTAATCACGGTCAGCATCAGTTTGTACTTTTTTAAATGTTTGCCCTGTTGTTTTCGCTATTATATCATAAAGTGATTTTTTTTGCCTTTCAATTTCTTTCGCATAAATCATAATATCACTTGCTTGTCCTTTAAGTCCAGGTGTAAGCGGTTGATGAATCATAATTTGACTGTTCGGCAAAGCATAACGTTTTCCTTTTGCTCCGCTAGTAAGCAAAATTGCTCCCATAGATGCAGCCATCCCAATACAGGTTGTGCAAACATCACATTTAACATAATTCATTGTGTCATAGATTGCAAGACCCGCAGTGATTGAGCCGCCGGGACTGTTGATGTAAAAATAAATATCTTTATCTGGATTTTTTCCTTCCAAGTAAATGAGTTGTGCAATTATTGTGTTTGCCGAAGCATCATTCACTTCTCCGGTCAAAAAAATAATACGGTCTTCTAAAAGTCTTGAATAAATATCATAAGACCGTTCGCCACTTGTTGTCTGGTCAATAACATATGGTATTAACATTTTGTCCTCCAATGTTTATTATTATTAAATATTCATTAATTATTAAATTATGCATTTTCAATAATTTCATTTTCTTTCATAAGAAAACTTATAAGTTTATCCATAAGTATGCCATTTTCGAAGTAAATTAACTCTCTTTCTCCAAGGCTTTTTTTGTAATCATCAGGCGATTTTTTATATTTTGAAGCGATTTCAGTAATTTTTTCTTCGAGTTCTTTACTTTTTACATACAAATCTTCATTTTTAATTATTTTTTCCAAAACAAGTCTTGTCTTAATTGTATTGACTGCATTTTCTTTTTGTTCTTTCTTGATTTCTTCAATAGTCAATTTTGTCTGGTCTAAATAATCTTGCAATGTTAAGCCTTGATATGAAAGTTTTATTTCAAAATCTTTTATAAAACTTTCAAGTTGTTGTTCCGCCATACTATCAGGAACGTCAATTTCAGAAGTTTCCACAATTGCATCAATGAGTTTGTTTTCGGTCTCTCTTTTTAAATTTGACTGCAAACTCTCTTCCAAATGCTTTCTTATGCTAGCACGATATTCTTTCACAGTTTCAAATTCACTTACATTAGAAGCGAATTTATCATCAAGTTCGGGCAATTCTTTTTCTTCAACTTTTTTAACTGTTACTTTAAATTCGGCTGCTTTTCCTTTCAAGTCAGGAGAAAAATAGTCGGACGGAAAAGTTACTTTAATAACTTTTTTATCTCCTGATTTCATTCCAACAATTTGTTCTTCAAAGCCTTTTATAAAACTTTTTGAACCAAGTTCGAGGCGATAGTTCTCAGCCTTGCCACCTTCAAATTCTTTTCCATCAACACTGCCAATAAAATCAATTGTTACAAAATTTCCGAGACTTGCTTCTTTGTCAACAGTTTCAAAGCGAGCCAATCTATTTCGTTGCTGATTTATTTCAGCATCAACGGTTTCTTCGGAGACTTCGCCCTTTGCTGCTTCAATTTTTAGCCCCTTGTATTCTCCAAGTTTAACTTCTGGCACACTTTGGATTTCAACATTAAAAACAAGTCCTGTTTCGTCGAACTTTTCCAAATCGATTTCAGGTGCATTCACTGGCTCTATTTCTTTTTCATTGATAATAATTTTTTCATATTCATTATAAAACGCCATTTCCAACGCATCATCAAAGAATACATTTTGACCGAAATTTTGTTCAATCATCTTTCGTGGCGCCTTGCCTTTTCGAAAACCACCTACATTGAATTTATGTTTTGTCTTTTCGTATGCCGAATTAATATAGTTTTCCCATTCATCCGCACTGACTGTAATTTTTGCAACATATTTATTGTTTTTTTCTTTTTCTAGTGTATACATTAAAAACTCCTTTGATTTACTGTTTAAGGTCTTTAATAATATATTCTACTTAAACAGTTTTCTTGCTTAAAAATTAAAATTAAAAATTTATCTTTAAATAACTGATATTCATATTTTATTTTTGATTTGATAATACAACCATCTTTGACTTTATGCCTACTTTCGCTCGCTTTTCAGTTGGCAATTTTTGCTATTTTTTAACCTATAAGTTTTTGTAAGACAATAATCAACAATGCCACGGCTAAACCGAACCAAAGCAGAAAAAACAAAATTTTTCTTAATTTATCCAAGCGATATTGCCTTGAATATTCTTGAAAATAGCATCTATCTTTTGCATCTAATTGTTCTTTTGAAATTTTTCCCGCATTATAACATTCAACTAAATAAATTTCATAATTGATTTTTATTTGTGTTTTCACTTCACTATATTTATATAGTTCCAAAACAGAAAGGTCGATAAAAATAAGTACTAAACTTATTAAAGCGAAGTACAAAAACGGTTGCCAAGCAAATTGTAAGAGCAAAAACAATGCCGTTAAAAAATATAAAATCAATCTGACTATTTTTAAGTTTTTTTCCAGTTTTCTCATAATATCTCAACTTTTTTCATTAATTCTTTTTATTTATTAAATAGGGTTAACAGCAACAAGAATAATAATAAGAATTACCGCAATAACATATGTGATGATAAAAGCAGGTCCACGGTTACGGATGAAGAAATATGCGTAAACCGCAGTGACTAAATAAGCAATACATTGTGCGATAAGTCCAATTGCGTTAACGACTTCGGAATTAACTTTAAAAATTTCCCCTAAAAAAAGCCTTAATAGCAAAACCGCTGCAACTGCAACAATCCCTATAAATGCAAGCATATTTATAAATTTTTTAAATCCTTGACCTGATGCCATTTTAAATCTCCTTTAATTTTAAATAAATTTATATTAATCTAACATAAATAATTTTTATTAAAATTATATATGCCGTTTTATAATCTTTGGTTAAGTTAATTATTCAAGTTAAAAATATTATTTTTTAAATATTTTTTAAACTCATTATAATTTATTTATTATACAATTAAAAAAACATTTTGTCCAGTCTTTTTTATGATAAAAGCAAAACCAAATATAATTTTTTATTGAATTTCTGATTTGAATTGTGTAAGACTAAATAATGAAAACTTAACAACGTTGCTTGCAGGTTAAATTGAATTATTCCTTTTTATTCTTTCTTAAAAATTGAAGCAAACTTTCAAAATAATCAGGAAGCGGAGCATTGAAAATACAATATTCGTTTGTTGTTGGATGAAAAAATTCTATTTGATAAGCATGCAAATATTGTCCTTTGCTTGCAGGCATTTTTTTTGGAAAATCTTTCACACGACTTCCGCCGTACTCTAAATCACCGACAATAGGACGATGCAAGATTTCACTGCAATGTACACGAATTTGATGCGTTCGCCCTGTTTTTAAAGAAAACTCAACTAAACAATAGCCTTTAAAACGCTCTAAAACATTATATTCTGTGATTGCAATTTTTTTTGTCTTGTTCTCAGAATTTTCAGTTTCAGAAGCAGTCATTAACGTTCTTTTGCGTGGATTTCGTGCAATATAAGTTTGGATTATGCCGTTATCATCTTTTAAATTTCCTTCAAGTAATGCAAGATATTTTCTCACGCATCTTTTATCTGAAATTTGACTTGCTAAAATTTTATGTGCGTGATTGTTTTTTGCCACAAGCATTAATCCCGAAGTGTTTTTATCAAGCCTATGCACAATTCCAGGTCGTAAATCTCCGTTTGCGTCGCTTAATTGTTTAAAATGAAAGAGCAGTGCATTGACAAGTGTTCCACTATAATTCGCATTTCCAGAATGCACAACCATTCCCTGCGTTTTATTGATAACGGCAAAATCTTTGTCTTGATAAATTATATCTAACGGCAAATTTTCTGGTTTTGGTGCGGTAGAAATCAAGTTAGGTATTGTCAATTCCACAATATCATTTTCTTTTAAAATAGCACCACTTTTTTGAGTTTTTGAATTTTTTAAGACAAATCCGCTTGTAATGAAATTTTTAATTTGCGACCTTGAAAACTCCGTCTTCTGCTCTTTTAAAAATAAATCAAGTCTTTTATTTACGTCTTTCTTTTCAATTTTAAATATTGTTTTTTCCAAAGTTGCACCGCCTTTAACTAAATTCAAATTCTATAAATTATGACTTCGGCTTTTGTGCTTGCGGCTTATATAAAAATAGAAAATAAATTATCATAAAAATTGCCCCAACTGTAAGACATATATCAGCAAAATTAAAAATAGGAAAGTTTAAAAAATCAAGTTTTATAAAATCTCTAACTTGATGAAACGCAAATCTATCAATCAAGTTACCAACTGCACCGCCAACTATAAGTCCCATTCCAATTGAATAAAAAGTTGTCTTTTCTTTTAGTTGGATGTTAATCCAAACGAGTATGAACAAAATAATAATTGAAAGTATAATTAAAAAGTCAGTACTATCACTTAAAATTCCCCACGCTCCGCCAGGATTTGATATGGAATAGATGCTTAAAATGCCATTAATTATTGTAAATTCCTTTCCTTCAAAAATTGATTTTGTGATTAAATCAATTGCAATAACGACAACTATAACAAGCAAAATTACAAGCCAATATTTATATTTTTTAAAAAAATTCATTTATTTTTTCCTTTCAATTTTGATTTATTCCAAAGTCAAAGCGAATGTTGTTTCTCCAAGCCTTTGAATTCGTGCATTTAAGCAATAGCATACACCTGAAATGAAATCAAGCGCTCTTAAAATGTCCGATGCCTTAAAAGCGGATAAATCAATTATTATGTTTTTTCCGCTTTTCAAAATATCCATTGCATCTTGAACTTCATTTTGATTTTGAGGAATTAAGTTTATTATTTTGTCGGTATTTCCGCTTGAATTAGTAGACTGTACTGCGGATTGTTGTTGCAATATGTCAGTCTTTTTTTGACTTTCTGTTTCGCCATTTGTATCTTGCAAATTGATTTCCCCGACTTTTGTTTTCTTCGGTTTTTTTTGTTTTTTCGGCTCTTGCTGAGAATCTTCATCAACATCAAAACCAATTATGCTTAGAATTTTATCAAAAAATTTCAACCTAGTTTCTCCGATAGTATTTTTATTGATTTCTTAAAATTTTCTTTCGAACTAAAAAATTCTCATTTTAGTTTTCCATTCTAAAAATATTAGAATTATTTTAACACAGTTGAAATGAATTTTCAATCTTTTTTATAATTCTACAAAAATATTAAATTATAAAAAGTATCCTATTTAAAAAAGCAACCGCTTGATTTAAACGGTTGCTTTAAAGTTTTATTCATAAAAAATTTTAATACATATTCATTTCTGGCATTGATTGATTCAACTTATTGCCTTCTTCTTCAATTTCCGCAACCAAACATTCGGTTGTAAGCAATGTTGAAGCAACACTTGATGCATTTTCCAAAGCCGAAACTGTAACTTTCGTAGGGTCAATTATGCCACTTTCAAGCATATCAACATATTTCAAATTAAGTGCATCAAAGCCAAAGTTTGCATTTTCAATGTTTTCATATATTTTATTAATCACAACACCATCATCCTGCCCTGCATTTTTTGCAATTTGTCGTACTGGCTCTTCAATAGCACGCAACACAATCAAAGCACCTGTTTTTTCATCTCCTGAAAGACTTTCCGCAAGTTTCTTGATTTTTGTTGATGATTTCAAAAGAGCAACACCACCGCCGGGAATAATTCCTTCCAAAGCTGCTGCCTTAGTTGCTGATAGTGCATCTTCAATTCTCAATTTTTTCTCTTTCATTTCAACTTCGGTTACACTTCCAACACTTATGACTGCAACACCGCCAGCGAGTTTCGCCAATCTCTCTTCGAGTTTTTCTTTTTCATAGTCGCTTGTTTCTTCTTTAAGAAGATTTCTAATTATTGTAATACGGTTTTTTATTTCATTTGAATTGCCTTCACCGTTGATTATTGTCGTTGTATCTTTATCAACCTTAACCGTTTTTGCTCTTCCAAGTTCTGACAATTCGACGTTTTTAAGTTCAAGTCCAAGTTCTTCGCTTATAACTTTTCCGCCTGTTAAAATTGCAATATCTTCCATAAGATTTTTGCGGTTATCCCCAAAACTAGGGGCTTTAACTGCAACGCAGTTGAAAGTTCCACGCAATTTATTGAGAATTAAAGTTGCAAGTGCTTCACCATCGACGTCATCGGCAATAATAACGAGTTTTCCGCCCGCCTTAACAACTTGCTCCAAAATCGGCAAAATTTCAGCAATTGACGAGATTTTCTTATCCGTTAAAAGTATGTACGGATTTTCAAGTTCGGCAATCATCTTATCTGTGTTTGTGCACATATAAGCGGACAAATAGCCACGGTCGAATTGCATTCCTTCAACAACTGAAAGTTCGGTTTTCATAACCTTACTTTCTTCAACGGTTATAACGCCATCCGCACCAACTTTCTTTATTGCATCGGCAATAAGTGTTCCTATTTCCTCATCTCCCGCAGAAATTGAAGCAATTTGGGCAATTTCTTTTTGCGTTTCAATAGGTTTTGATTTTTTTCTTAAATCTTCAACGCAAGTCGCAACTGCTTTTTGAATTCCTTTTCTCAATATAATCGGATTTGCACCCGCAACAAAATTCTTATTCCCTTCACGAATAATTGCTTGTGCAAGCACCGCCGCCGTGGTTGTGCCGTCGCCTGCAACATCATTTGTCTTAACGCTGACTTCTTTAATGAGTTGTGCTCCCATATTTTCAAAAGCATCATCAAGTTCAATTTCTTTTGCAATTGTAACGCCGTCATTTGTGATTAACGGTGGCGTGAATTTTCCTTTTTCTAAAACAACATTTCGCCCTCGTGGTCCAAGTGTTATTTTAACTGTATCGGCGAGAGTATTCACTCCTGTTGCAAGTGCTTGCCTTGCTTTTTCGCCATATAAAATTTTCTTTGACATTTTTTTAAATCCTCCTTAATTAAAAAAAACCATTTTCAAAATTTGAAAGTTTTTTTTGTTTTATTTTTAATATTTTATCTTTTGTTTTTTGTTCTATTAAGTTTTATTGAAAGTTTTTTAAATTTATTCCAAAACGGCTAAAATATCAGTTTGTCTGATTATAACATAATCTTTTCCTTCAATTTTGATTTCAGTTCCGGCAAACTTTGAGTAAAGAACCTTATCTCCAATTTCAACCTGAATTTTGCATTCCTTTCCATCCAAATTTACGCCTTTTCCAACCGCAACAACTTTTGCTATTTGAGATTTTTCCTGCGCAACTTCGGGCAATACAATGCCTCCAACAGTTTTCTCCACTGCTTTTTCGGGAGCAAGAACAATCCTGTCATAAAGTGGTTTTATTTTCATTTTCTATAAATCCTCCTTTTTTCTTTTTTCTGCCAAACAATAAATATTATATTCACGAAATTTTAAATTGTAAAGGAAATCGGACGAAAAACTCAAAAGTTTTGTTGATTTTGCTTCAAAACACTCAAAAAGTTTCATACTTTGAGCGATTTCAACATAAATATACATACAACTATTTGGGAGATTAAAGTTATTGTCAAGAAAAAATAAAACGCAAAATATTGACGACACAAAGCAAGGTTTATATACAGAAAAAAGAAGTAAATTTCTGGCAATCTTAACTTGCATTTTTTGTTTTGTACTTTGCATTACACTTGCAGATTTATTTTCAACAATTATTACAGTTGGCTCGTTTTCTGGCGGAAGTGGTGGCAAAATAAGTCCATATTCAATTTTTGCCGTAACATTATATCAAGGAACTGTTAAATCATCCGCACTTGAACATTCAGTTACTATAAAAAAAACAAACGGTGCCGGCTATGTTTGGGAAGATGATGGAACTTTCTATGTCATTGCAAGTGCATATAAAGAAGAAAATGATGCAAATAAGGTTAAGGAAAACCTTACAAACAGCAATTATAATGTGGAAGTTTTAAAAATATCAATAGATGAAATTGCTATAAGTAAAAATTATACTAACGAAGAATTAAACTCGCTTTTAAGTGCTGGAAATTTATTTAAAGAAACATTTAAAAGTTTATATGATATTTCAATAAGTTTAGATACGGAAATTATAAGCGAAACTCAGTGCCGACTGGAAATTTCTAACTTGCAAAGCGAAGTTGGAAAGATAAAAAATGATTTTGAAGTTATGTTTAACGCAAAACTCAGTCCTGTACTCCTTCAATTAAAACTCAGTATAAATTCTGTTAGCACGCTTATTCAGCAGTTAATTGATTTTGAAAGTTCAAATCAACAATTTAGTTCGAAAATAAAATATAATTACATAGAAATTTTGTCAATTAATCAAAAACTTGCTAAGCAAATCAATGCAATTTAATGAGATTTTCAGTCAATACTTACATTGGATTTATCTATAAAAATGTTTTCATCAACAATATCAAAAATGCGATTCGCAACAGTTTCGACAAGTTGTAAGTCATGACTTGCAAAAATCATTGCACTTTTATAGTTAATCATTCCTTTATTTAAAGCCGTTATACTTTCCAAATCTAAATGATTTGTGGGCTCATCTAACATTAAAAAATTTCCGCCTTCAAGCATAAGTTTTGCAAGCATACAGCGAACACGTTCTCCACCTGAAAGAACATCAACCGATTTCAACGCTTCTTCCCCAGAGAAAAGCATTTTTCCAAGCCAACTTCGAATATACATTTCAGTTTGGTCTTTGGAGAATTGTCTGAGCCAATCCGCAATTGAAAGTTTCACACCATCAAAATAACTGCGGTTATCTTGCGGTAGATAACTCTTTTTTATGGTTTTTCCCCAATGCACTATACCGCTATCCGCCTGCGCATTCCCTGCAAGGATTTCAAAAAACATCGTTGTTGCAAGTGCATTTCCAGAAATCACGGCAACTTTATCTTCGGGATTTATTGAAAAAGTTATATCTTTAAAATATCCTTTTTTTGTTAGTTTTTTTACAATCAAAATCTCTTTTCCGACGCCCTGTTCGAATTTAAAGTCGATAAACGGATATTTTCTGCTCGATGGTTTAAAGTCTTCAATTGTCAACTTTTCCAGTTCTTTTTTTCGTGAAGTTGCCTGTCTTGATTTAGAAGCATTTGCCGAAAATCTTGCAATAAAGTCTTTAAGTTCACTTGCTCGTTGCTCTGCTTTCTTATTGCGTTCTTCGGACTGCCTTGCCAAAAGTTGACTTGTTTCATACCAAAAATCATAATTTCCTAATATCATATTGATTTGCCCGAAGTCAACGTCGCAAATGTGCGTGCAAATTTTATTTAAAAAGTGGCGATTATGACTCACAACAATAACCGTGTTCTCAAAATCCAGCAAAAAATTTTCAAGCCAACGTACCGCTTTAAAATCTAAATTGTTTGTTGGCTCATCTAAAATCAATATGTCAGGGTTTCCAAAAAGTGCCTGAGCCAAAAGAATTTTTACTTTTTGTTTAGGGTCAATTTCAGACATTAAAACTTCAAAAAATTTTTCATCAATACCAATCTCTTTTAAAAGTGTTTTCGCTTCGCTCTCGGCTTCCCAACCGCCAAGTTCAGCAAATTCTTCTTCCAGTTCAGCGGCTTTTATTCCATCGGCGTCCGTAAAATCAGTCTTGCTATATAATTCATTTTTTAATTCATCAATTTCAGATAATCTTTTATGCCCTAATAAAACGGTTTTTAGTGCCGTATATTCATCATAAGCATTTTGATTTTGCGTAAGAACACTCATACGCTCGTTCGGAGAAATGAAAATTTCACCTTTATTCGGCTCAATTTCTCCTGATAAAATTTTTAAAAAAGTTGACTTGCCTGAACCGTTCGCACCGATTATGCCGTAGCAATTCCCCTTTGTGAATTTTAAATTTACGTCTTTAAACAAAATTCTGCTTCCGTATTGCAAAGACACATTTATTGCTTGTAACATTTTCGCTTCCTTACCTTATATTTATTTCAAAAAAATTTTAATTATATTAACACATATTGAGAAATTTTTCCAGTCATTTAAGTGTTTTCCCTTAAACAAATTTGATTTTCTACATATAGAATAGCATCCAACTTTTTTGTGTTGCAATTTTGCTATACTTTTAAAAAATAATATGGTATAATTTTTTATTAAAAACAAAAAAATATAGAGGTCAAATATATAAATGAAAGAACTAACTGAAACTAAAAATATCGATGAAATTAAGCCAGCAAATTTCGTTGAAGACATTATTTTAAAAGATTTAAAAAGTGGTGCTGTAAAAAAAGTTCAGACACGTCATCCGCCCGAACCGAGTGGATATTTGCATATTGGGCACGTGCGAAACATTATGTTAAATTATGGAATTGCAAAAGATTTTGGTGGGGTTTGCAACTTGCGTTTTGACGACACTAATCCAACAAAAGAAAAGCAAGAATTTGTCGACAGCATAAAAGATGATGTGCATTGGCTTGGTTTTGAATATCAAAACGTTTTTTATGCAACTGATTATTTCCAACAAAACTATGAAATTGCAATAAAACTTATCAAAGAAGGTAAGGCTTTTGTTTGTGATTTATCTCCCGAAGAACTTTCAAAAACACGTGGAACACTTACAGAAGGTGGCACTGATAGTCCATATAGGAATCGAAGTGTTGATGAAAATCTAGAACTTTTCGAAAAAATGAAAAACGGCGAATTTGAAAGTGGGGCTTGTTGCTTGCGTGCGAAAATTGATATGAAAAGTCCGAATATAAATATGCGAGACCCTGTTATTTACAGGATTCAATATAATGAACATCAAAGGATTGGGAAATCGTGGAATATCTATCCAAGTTACGACTTTTCTCATCCTTTGGACGACGCTCTTGAAGGAGTTACTCATTCAATTTGCGGACTTGAATTTGAAGACCATCGCCCATTATACAATTGGGTTGTCGAAAATAGTGGTATAGAAAACAAACCGCAACAAATTGAATATTCAAACTTGACAATAAAGGGTGTTGTCATTGGAAAACGCCATATAAAAAGGTTTGTCAACGAAAAAAAAATAAGCGGATTTGATGACCCCCGAATATATACCTTGCGTGGACTTAAAAGACGTGGCGTTCTGCCTGAAAGTTTGCTTGAATTTTCAAAAGAAGCAGGTGTTAGCAAAACAACTACGGTATGCGAAATGAGTTTTTTTGAGCATTTTGTTCGAGATGATTTAAACAAGGTTGCAAAAAGAGTTATGGCTGTTTTAAATCCTTTAAAGTTGATTATAACTAACTATCCTGAAAAACTAGAAGAAAAAATTCTTTTAGATGACTTCCCGCAAAATAAAGAAACGACAACACGTGTCTATAAATTCGGACGTGAATTAATAATCGAACGTGAAGATTTTATGGAAAATCCAACAAATAAATTTCATAGATTGTCCGTTGGCAAAAAAGTTCGCTTAAAAGGTGCATATATAATTGAATGCACAGGTTTTGATAAGAACGAAAAAGATGAAATCACTTGCGTTTATGCGACTTATGACCCAAAAACAAAATCAGGCAGTGGCACCGAACCCGAAGTTAAAGTCAAGGCAACAATTCATTGGCTTAATTGCAATTATGCCCGAAAAATTGAAGTTCGTCATTTTGAAAATTTAACTTTGGATAGCACTGCAATAAACGGCGATTATGAATTTAATCCAAACTCACTGCATATCAACAAAAACGCATATATCGAAAAAGACATTGAATTTGATTTTGAAGAGCGTTATCAATTTCTGAGAAACGGATACTATTGTCTCGACAAAGACAGTACAGACGAAGGTTTAGTATTCAATCGCACAATTTCTTTAAGAGATACAAAAAAGAATTAATTATCCTTTGTAAAAAATATTTTAAAATAAATTGACATAAAAACTCTTAAAATAACTTAATTCGCACAAAAGGAGCAACCTTATGACACCGTTATTATTTATCGTTATTCTTGCAATAATCGTATTATTTTCATCTGCAATGACAGTTTTATGGAGAAACGAAAACACACTCACTAATATTTTGATTAAATGTGTAATAAATTTTGTTATAATATATTTGGCAGCAATGTCCTTTGCTTTAAACAAATCAACTTCGGATTTATTCGAAAGTTTAATTTTACTCGGGCTTGTTGCAGGTATGATTGCGGATATTGTTCTAAATTTAGAAAAATTCGACGAAAAACAAAGCGATAAAAAAACTACAACAATTCAAAATTTTGTCCTTACAACGAAAGTTGTAAGTGCCTTTACTTTTATGGTTGCTCTTGTCTATTTCACAACGACATCGTGGTTGATAGGATTTACTTTTGGCGGATTTTTCGCAATTTTTACTATATTTATTGATAAACTTTTTAAAATTAACTTGCAAAAATATAAATATATTTTACCAATTTATGCTTTTATTTTTGGAGTTTTAATCAGTCAATCCGCCGCTCAGCTTATTTTAGTTGGCTTCAATATCGCTGTGTTACTTGCCTTAATCGGTTTTATTCTTTTACTAGTTGCAGACTTAATCTTAATTACGAACTTCATAGTTAAAGCAAGGATTGAAAATGAAGCGATAAAAAATGATGAAGTGAATAAAAATATCAAAGATAACAAAAAAGCAACTGTTAAAAGCAAAACGACGAGTCAAACAATAAAAAACAGTAGTTTAACAATAAAAGAAAAACCACGAACAACTGTACTTTACGCAAAAAATTTCACTAATAAAATTGGAGACCGTGAAGTTGTCGGCACTATAATTTATTACTTATCTCAAATTATAATCGCAAGTTTGATTTTTTTTATCTAAACAAAACTTTGGATTAAATATAACTTAAAAATAATTTAAAAAAAAGAATAACATTCAATTTTAAATTAAATGTTATTTTTTTAGCATTTTTACAGGAACTTTGTACAATATTTAAAAAAACGTTTGCCTATTTGTACAAAACTTGCTATAATTCGACAAAAGATAAATAAAAATTGAATATTAACCTTTTTTTGTCGAATTTTGGCTTATTTTAGCAAATATTTTGTTAATTATTTATCTCTCGTATTAATAAGAGGGGGTATAATGGTTACACAAGCAAAATCGTTAAATGAAATAATCTCAGATATAACAATCAGCATCGGAATTCCTGCGAATATTATAGGTTCTGTGTTTATCTGTGAAGCCGTTAAACTTGTTATCGAAAGACAAAATTTATTATCCTGCATCACAAAAGAACTATATCCAGCAATAGCAATTAAGTATAACACTAAGGTTGCAAATGTAGAGCGTGGAATTCGACACGCAATTGAAGTTGCATGGAGTAAAAATCGAATCATCGAACTTAATAAGATTTTTAATTTGAATATTTATCAAGGTTCAGACAAGCCTTGTAATAGCGAATTTATTGCATTATTGGCCGAACGCATCCCACATCTTATGAAAAGAATGTAAAAATCACGAGAAATTCGAAAAGATTTTGTTTTTTATTTTGATATGTTTTTGATTTTGGTAAATAGCAAACAATATTAATTCAATAAAGTACCTATTTTTAATTTTGGTATATTATAATAATTTGCCAAAGTAATTATATTTTCGACTAGGTATTTTATAATATAAAAAAGATGACCATATCATCTTTTAATTAAAAAATTAAAAATTAAATAATGTAAATTTTAATAAGTCAATACAAAATTACGGCAAATAATTCTCAATACCAAACTCAACATCAATCGGCGTTGATTCACCTGTTAAGGCAATAGGTAGCGCAATAATTTCTCTATGAAGCGAAACCCCATCATAATACTTTATGTTGGTTATTGTCCTTGTACTGCTATAAGCCGACATCGAAACGCTCAGAGCAGGACCGTTCGTAAACTCAATTTCAAGATTGTCTTCCGCATAATCAATTGTCATCCAGTTTGAAACTCGAAAATATAGCGTGGAACCAAGACTTTGTTCATCCGCAGGAATTCTCAACTTCAATGTATCACCATCAACAATGTCTTCAACATAGTTGCCCACTCCCCCAACTATGACACCGCCTGTCAGGTTATCGAAAACCATTTGCTGTTCGCCTTCGAATTCTCCCGTAAGAGACAATTCCATTTGCACTTGCGCTTTCGGCAAATGTTTTAAGTTGAAATTTATATAATTATAATAATGCACTTGCGTGAAACAATACGACATAACGGCGTAAGTTGCAATCGCCACCAAAATTGCCATAATCGACAAACAAACTCTCAACCAAGCATTATATTTAAGCACACGCTCTCTCTTGTTGATAATTTTTGCATTTACTAAAACATTATCGAAATCGCTGTTAATATTTTCGACAGCAGTATTTAGTTTTTGTTTTTCTTTTTTTTTCGACCTTGTCTGTTGGTTGTTTTCTTTAACAGGATATTGCATTTTCCAAATTTCATTTTGAATGTCAAGTTGTCTTTTTAATTGTTGCTTTTCGAAATCAGCGACCAAAATTTGCTCGATGTTTTGTGAATTATTTTTAACAGAATTGTCTATCTTATTATTTCCGTCAAACTTTTTATCCATCTTTTCTCCAAACTTTATATTAAAATTACAACAAAATCCCTAATTAAAGATATAGTTTTATTTATTGTACCATATTTCGCCGAATTTAGTCAACAATAAATTAAAGTATATTCAAAATGCTATACTTCCGCCATTGAATTCATGTCAATCCATTCAAGCCAAAAATGGAAAACTATTTTTCAGGTTGTTTTAAATAAATGTATCTATGGCAATTTTCACATTCGAGCATATTTTCTCTTTTCAGTTTTTCAATTTGTGCCGACGGAAGTTCCATCATACATCCACCACAGCCATTTGAAGTAAATTCAACGAAAATTGGAAAAATTCTATCTTGCCGTTTTTCTTTATAAAGTGTAAAAAGTTTGCTTTCAATTTTTGTCTCCATTTTTTTAAGCTCTTCGGAAAGCTTTGCAATGCGAGGACTCAGTTCATTTTTTTCGGCATTAAAGTTTTCGCTTACATCTTTATAATGAATTTTTGCCTTTTGATATTTCTTTTTTGCTTCGTCATACCCCGAGAGAATTGCATTGACTTTTTCTGCCAAAGCAAGTAATTTCTTTTCTAAAATGTTTAGATTCGAAGCCATTGCATTTGTAAGTTTAATAATTTCCGCCGCCTCTGCTTCGTTCAAAGTATCAGATTCTTTTTTGCTTAAAATAATAAAAGAATTTATATTGTCTTCATATAATTTTTTTAAATTATTAAATTGCAATAAGACTTCTTCCGCTTCGGTTTCAAGTGCCGCCGACGTGCTTTGAGAATCTTTAACAATATTTTGTATTTGATTTATAATTTTTTTATTAGGGCTTTCATTTAAAGAACGTTCGAGTTTGATTATTTCAAAATCCTTCTTTTGATAGTTTAAGATTTCTTCTATGTTCATATTTTCCTCTTTTTAATTCTATTTAACTTTTTCTTTTGATTTTATGCAAGATTAATCAAAAAAATCAACAAGTTTTTTTGCACGGTTTGGGTGTCTTAATTTTCGCAATGCTTTTGCCTCTATTTGACGAATACGCTCTCTCGTTACATTGAATTGTTTCCCGACTTCTTCCAAAGTTCGTGTGCGAAAATCGTCAAGTCCATACCTCAATCGAATAACTCTTTGCTCACGTGGAGTCAACGTTTCAATTATTGACGCAAGTTGTTCTCTCAACATATTTTCGCTCGTCGATTCCATTGGAGATTTGATTGCAACATCTTCTATAAAATCGCCGACTTTGCTTTCTTCTTCTTCGCCGACAGGGCTATCAATTGAAATTGGCGACTGTGCAATTTTTTGAATATAAGCAACTTTTTCTTCACTCATATCCATTGCTTCCGAAAGTTCGCTGAGTGTTGGGTCTCGACCAAGAGTTTGAAATAGTTGTATTGTATTTCTGGCAAGCTTATTTATTGTTTCAACCATATGCACAGGAATTCGAATTGTTCTTGCCTGTTCGGCAATTGCACGTGTTATTGCTTGTCTTATCCACCATGTTGCATATGTGGAAAATCTGAAACCTTTTGTATAATCGAATTTTTCAACCGCCCTTAAAAGTCCCATATTCCCTTCTTGAATTAAATCCAAAAACTGCATATTCGGTTTAAGAATATATCTTTTTGCAATACTTACAACAAGTCTTAAATTGCTTTCGGCAAGTTTTTGTTTTGCCTTTTCATCTCCCTTGCTTACTCTTTCTGCCAATTCGAGTTCTTCCTCTGCCGTTAAAAGTGTCCTTTTCCCAATTTCTTTTAAATATACTTTAACAGGGTCATTAACGCTCACCTGTGCAGCAATGCTATCAAGGTTTTTTTCTTGTGATTCCGCATCCGCACCTGTTGATTTAATTATTTTAATACCAAGAGATTCAAGTTTATTTATTATTGTTTCAATTTCCGAAGCCGTTGCTTCGTGTTTAAGCATTTTAAAATATATGTCATCTTCATTCAATGACCCTTTTTTGTTCCCTATATCAATAAATTTTTTTAATTCTTTTTCGAGCAGTTCGTCCATTAAAATCCCCCTATTTTTTATTCTTTCGTTCTTTCATTTTTTTAAATTTTTCTTAACGACTAAATCTTTGATTTTTATTAATATGATTTGTTATTATTTTTTTATTAACCAAAACTTTATAGACAAGTTTTATAAAATGCTACATTTTTAAAATTAATTATCCGTTTCTTTTTCGTTTACCTTAATTGTTTTTTCAATTTGACTGATTTCATTTAAGATCTGCTTTCGTTTTTCTGCGTCTTGTTCAATTGAATATTGTTTACTTAACGCACTTTTTTTAAACTCTAAACTGCTATTTATCAGCATTGTCAAACATTCGTCGTAGTATAGTTTTTGATTTTCAATTATATCAAAATTAAAACCAATTAAATCTTTTATATGTTTTTGATTTTCTACATCAAATAAATCAAATACCGTAGCGACTAAAAATTTTTGATTGTTTTTCTCTTTTTCCAAAATTTGAGTAAGTATTTTTTTATAATCAGGATTGGTTATGTATTCACAAATTTGAGATGAAATGCAAGCATAATCTTTATGGTGCAAACAACTTGCTGTAATAAAAGTTTGTGCTTTTTCAATTGCTCTTTTATTTCCCGTTTGTTTTGCAGGAGAATTTTGAGAATATTTTTGCACTTCTCCCTTTCGCTGATTTCCTTTATATCTAGAAATCGGGGGAGATGCGTTTCTCTTTGAGCGAGAAATTTCGTTTTGTAAATCTCTTCGTAAAACATCAATAGGCATCGACAAATCAGTCATTTGCCTTATTTTCGTTAAATAAATTTCTTGTTCGGACACAGAATTAAGATTCGCAATAATTTTCAAGCTTTCTTTTAAGAATTTTGATTTTTCGTCAGGCTTTGAAAAATCATAATTTTGTTTTAAATATAAGATTTTAAATTCGGTCGGTGAAATTGCATCATCAATTAATTTTTGCAACTCACTTGAACCATACTTTTTCAGAAAATCATCGGGGTCAACCTTATCAGGAAGCACCACAACTTTAATTGTCAAGTCAGAATTCTTTAAGTTTTCAATAGTACGCAATGTCGCTTTTTGTCCGGCATTATCTCCATCTAAGCAAAGCGTAACCACATCGCTGTATCGTTTCAACTCACGAATATGCTCTGCCGTTATTGCCGTTCCTAAGCAAGCCACTGTGTTTCCAAAACCAGCATTATGCATAGCAATCACATCGAATTGCCCTTCAACCAAAATTATATTTTCCAAAGATGCTATATTTTGCGTTTGTTTGAATTTTTTAACTAAATTTATAGCGTAAATCGCTTTGCTTTTATCAAAAACGGGGGTTGACGGCGAATTCTTATATTTCATCATATCCGAACCTTTCAAATCACGCCCGCTAAAACCAATGCACTCATCACGAGAATTGACAATCGGAAAAATGAGCCGTCCTGTAAGAAAATCATAAGGCTTCCCTGCTTTTGAAATTTCACAAACTCCGGATATTTTTAAATCTTGTTCTGAAAATCCTTTTTCTTTTAAAAAGTTGACAATATTAAACGAGTTTTCACTATATCCAAGTTCAAAATTTTCAAGTGCTTTTTTACCAAGTCCTCTTTTTTTAATATAATCTTGCGCTGGCTTTGCCGTAGATTTATAAAGATTAGATTTATAAAATTCTTTGGCAAGATTTAGAATTTGCAAACAGCGTTCTTTATTTTTTTTCGCTTTTATATATTTTTGATTATCTCCAAATTTAGGAATTTGCATTCCAGCACTTTCCGCTAAAACACGTACCGCCTCAACATAATCAAGTCCTTCATATTTACGTAAAAAAGTTATAACATCTCCTGACTCGCCACAGCCGAAGCAATGATAAAACTGCTCATATTCATTAATACAAAAAGAAGGCTTGTTTTCTCCGTGGAACGGACAGCATGCCCAATAATTTTTACCCTTTTTTTCAAGCCTTAATCCTGAATGTTTTGAGATTATAGAAACTATATCGTTTGCAGATTTAAGTTTTTCAACAAAATCACTGCCGATAAAACCGCTACTCATTTTTATCCTTAAAATTCAATTTATAACTTTAAAATTTCAATTCTTGCCACTTTGTTATTTTTTATTATAAATTTTGCTGTTATATGACTTATTCGACATCGTTTTCAAATATCCTTTTATTTACATTAAATAAAAATGAAAATTTTTACATTTACATTTTTTATTTAACTTTTTCGAATTTTATTTTGATTTTCCTGATTTTATTTTAAAATTTAAAAAGAATATAATAAAGGCAGAAAGAAAAACACATTAAGAAAATGTTTCTTAATGTGTCTTTTTATAGTTGTCTATTTTAATTAAACTTAGTAACAAATTTCTTTTGATGATTTTTACATATGTTTGCGTGCTTTTTTTCTTGCCGCTTCTCTTTTTCTCTTTTTGGCAACGCTTGGTTTGTAGTACTCACTTTTTCTTCGAATATCCCCGATTATGCCGTCTTTTTGGCATTTTCGTTTAAATCTTTTAATTGCACTTTCCAAACTTTCGTTATCGCCTACTTTAACAGTTGTCAAGTCTAAAATCACCACCTTTCAATTTCAATATATTGTTATTATATTCTAAAAAAATAAAAAAGTCAACACTGTATTTAAAATTGTATATTGAAGTATTAAAAAAATTGTGTTATAATCATTTTAGTTTAGGCCCGAAATTTGTCGAAATTTAATCTGAAATAAAGTTGAGGAGAAGAAGATGCAAGAAGCAAAAGAGAGAGTAATACAAAATGGTATACCAACAGGTGCTTATCTAATAAAAAAAGGAAAAACAAAGGATGTTTATCATTTACCATACGACAATATCTTTTTAAAATTTAAAGACAAT
Source organism: Christensenella sp. UBA5489 (assembly GCA_002424095.1). Taxonomy (GTDB): domain Bacteria; phylum Bacillota; class Clostridia; order Christensenellales; family UBA1242; genus UBA5489. The sequence continues at coordinate 26,884 of DIPL01000019.1, read as the reverse complement.
ATAACCGTTGGCGATGATGGAATAGAGGACCCAGGCGGAAATAAGGCAGGCGGAACCAAACAAAATCTTGGTCGACAAAGTTTAGAATTAACAAAATATTATTTTAATTTAATTTCACAGAAATTAAACATTCCAACACACATGATTGGTGTAGATATTTCTGAGAATACAATGGAGGTTGCACCTATTCGAACTTTTGGCAACGGACTGGAATGGATTTGTAGAGCAAAAGCAGAGGGTAGTTACTTAAAAAGAAATAAAGATGTTAAAAAAGGAACACCTTTAAATTATTTAGTTGAAGTTTCACTTAAAGATGATTATCACGGCGACCCAATTTTTGATAAAAAGGCTTTTGTTTGTGGCGGAAAACACGTGTGGCAAGGTAAAGAAATTGATTTAGGTGATGGCGTAATAAGTTCGCAACAATACGACCTTTGCTATGCTTACACGAATCTCATCACAAGACTTATTGCCGAAGATTTCAAAAGAAAAGACTTGGATTTTATTGATATAAAATATGAATTTGGAATGATAGGTAATATGGTTGTTTTAATAGATGAGATTTCAGCAGGAAGTATGCGTGTGTTTGACAAAAATGGCGTTAAGCTTGAAAAAGAAGATATTTACGAGGCTGTAATAAATGGCAAAAAATTTGGAAATACAAAAAACCTAGATTCTGGTATGAGTTTATAAAAAAATTATTATAAACTTATTAGATTTAAACGAACTTTAATTAAAAATAAATTAAATTACAAAGGATGGATTAATATGGAGTGGAGAATTTCAGAATATGCTAAATCGTTGCGCGAAACTTTTGGAAAAAATATTAAAATAAAAAAGCAAGCACCAATGTGGCACTATTTAGGAAAAAATTATTTAACTTATGGCACTATCTCAGGAACTTTAAAGGATTTGAAACAAAATCCTGATTTTAAAGTGCTTTTCAATACGGAAATATCAGAAATCCAAATTAACCCCACAGATTTTTTTGAATTTGAATTATATTTCAATGCCACTGAAAATATAGAGTTCATACGTTTGTCTATAAATAAAACAGCGGAAAATTTCGAGAGTATGGATGAAAATTTAAAGACCTTCTCATCTCTTTTGAGCAATAAAATTGATGGAATTGAACCTTTTGCGTTTTTTAATCGACGTGGAAAATCGGTGATTGAGTGGACGGCAGACAAAAATATTTTAAACTATTTTATAGAGGAAAGAAAACAGTTCCAAAAAGACATAACGAATTTAAAATTTAATCAAAATGTGCTTAAAGAAAATTTCAGCAAAAGTGAATTAGAATATATTTTTCGCAACAGCAATTTAAAAGTTGGGGCAAAAGAAAAAACAAGTAATTTTTTATCAATACAGGAATTAAATAACTTATTTTCAAAAAAAATAAAAAACGAACAAATAAGAGAATTATAAAAATATATTTTAAATGAATCATTTTCTTTAAAAATATTTTTTTAATAATTTTAAGTTTTAAATAATAATAAAAAAAGCAATATTTTATATTGCTTTTTTTAATTTCACAATTTCACCAATAACGCCATCTTTATAGACGGACTTTATTTCAACATTAACAATTTTATTTATTATTCCAGCATCGGTTTCGCCAGCTTCTATATAAACTTTTAAAAAATTTCTTGAATGCCCGACGTAATATTCCCCTATCCTTTCTTCAACTATAATTTCGTGAGTTTTTCCTATTTGATTTTTGCAAAATTTTTCGCTTTGTTTTTTGTTTATCTTATGCAACGAACGAACTCGTTTTTTTAATATTTCTGATGGAATAATAAAATACCGTTTGTCTTTTCCTAACGTTAGAATTTTATCGACTGCTGTTCCGCTTCTTCGTGAAAATGGAAATATGTGCATAAAAGCAAATTTCGCTTTTTTTGCAAATTTTAAAGTTTGCTTAAATTCTTTTGCGGTTTCTCCTGGAAATCCAACAATTATATCAGTTGTAATTGCACAATTTTTAAAATGCTTCCTAATTTTTTTAATTGAATTCAAAAATTCGTGAGAAGTATATTTGCGGTTCATTCTCTTTAAAACACTGTCGCTTCCGCTTTGCAAGGACATATGAAAATGCGGACAAAAGTTAGAAATTTTGCTGAGTTTTTCTAAAAAATCATCGTTGATAATTCCCTCTTCAAACGAACTCAATCTGAGTCTTACATTAAACTCATTGAGTTGATTTAAAAGTTCGATTAATGCAAATTCGTTGTCTATTTTATAATCAGAAATATCAATTCCCGTAAGTACAATTTCTTTAACACCGCCTTTTATTAAATTGTTGACTTCGCTTAAAATGCTGACTATATCACGTGAACGACTTCTCCCACGTAAATATGGAATTATACAATACGAACAAAAGCGGTTGCAACCATCTTGAATTTTAACAAAAGCTCTGCGGTTATGCGAACTTGATATTGAAATATTTTCATAAAAATCAGGAATTTTTTCAACTTTTGAGATATTTCTTTTTATATTTTGTTTCGTCTTATTATTTTTAAAACTTTTGTCTTTTTCGGTTTTAGATTTAATTTTATTTTTGTTGTCTGCAAATTCGCTGGATGTGATTTCATTATCTATTTCATTTATTTTTTCAATCAGTTTCAATTTATTCGCAGTACCGCTTATCATAATGACATTTTCAGAATTTTCAAACTGTTCCGCATTTTTTTCAGATGCACATCCGCAAACTAAAACTTTTGCGTGCGGATTTAGTTTTAAACATTTGGAAATCATTTGACGTGATTTTCGTTCCGCCTCGTTTGTTACGGCACAAGAATTTAATATATAAACATCGGCTGGCTCAAAATTTCTGCTAACTTCATTTTTGTTTTTTATCAACATTTCTGCAAGTGCATCGCTTTCATATTGATTTACCTTACAGCCTAATGTTATAATGACAATTTTCATTTTTCTTCCTTCTAGTTATCTGTTATGAAACTTAAAAACCCTGAAAGCGCTATGCAAGCAGTTTCAACCTTTAATATTCTATTTCCTAAAAAAACTTGAACGGTATTTAATTTTTTCAATAATTCGTTTTCTTTTTCAGAAAAACCGCCTTCTGCACCGATTATAAGTGCAATTTTATTACATTTTTTTATTTTCGGAATTAAATTCGAAATTGTGTTTTCTTCGCTCGCCTTTTCATATGCAAATATGACCATTTCATAATCTTTTATATATTTTTCAATATTCTTAAATTTTATAGATGGCTCTATTTGCAAAGGTTTGCTTCTCCCACACTGTTTGCAAGCTTCTTGTGAAATCAATCCCAAACGATTTAATTTCCCAGGGTTTGCTTTGGCAATTGTGAAATCACTTTCAAATAAAGTTAATTTATTTACACCAAGTTCGGTCAACTTTTGTGTGATTAAATTTAATTTTTCACCTTTTGGAAATCCTAAAAAAACATCAATGCAAATTTTTGGATTTCGCAAGTTTTCTTTTATATCTAAAATTCTCGCTTCGGCTTGCGTTCGACTTATGGAAATAATTTCAGAAATATATTCAAAATTATCACCTGACAAACAAATGATTTTATCTCCAACTTTTAAACGTAGAACTTTATTCAAATGCATAAGTTCATTATCTTTGATTAAAACTATTCCATTTGTTATATCATCTTTATTTACAAAAAATCTATTCATAACAATTAAGTATATAACATTTTTAAAGAAATTTCAATGATGAAAACAGTATTAAAACAAAAATTTATTGAAAACTGAAAGTGTAAATGCAACAAATTTTAAATAAGTCTATTTTTTTTAGGAAATATGAGTTTGAAAAAATTCCGAATAATAACGTTTAAATATAAATTGAAAAACTTACCCATAAAAATCATATTTTTGAATTAAAATTAAGTCAGAGAATAAAAAAATATAAAAATCCGATTCTATGAATCGGATTTTAAGTAAGGAAAAGAAAATGAATTTATTTTAGGATGCCGTGGCAAGCAGACTTGCCACGGCAAATCCAGTTTGATGCTAAACATAATTGCAAGTCCTGCTTTTTAGGTTTTAATTATTTTGTTTTAATATTTCATTAATTCAACTTTTTTGAATTTTTCTATCCATTAATGAAATTTCTATTTTTTACTTTCGTTAAATTTTTTATATTTAGGAAATAGATTTATAGAAGTATCTTTTTGTAAAGATTTTATTATTTCTTTTGTTTTTCGGTCCAAAACTTTTGGAAATTCTGCTTTCAAAGTAACCAGCAAATCACCAAAAACATCTCGGTTAAGCATTTTAATACCTTTGTTTTTAAGACGCATAACCGTTCCGCCTTGTGTGAGTTCTGGAATATTGAGTTCGGTTGTGCCACCAACTGTTGGAATTTCAACTTTTTCCCCAAGGATTAAAGTTGTATAAGGCAAGTGCAAGTCTAGCAAAACATCAATTCCGCTACGCATCAAAATTTTATGCGGTGTAACATTAATTTTTATGTTTAAATCGCCTGAAATTCCTTCTCGCACGGGAGCATTTCCTTGTCCCTGCATTTTTAAAATTTGGTCGTTGTCTATACCTGCGGGAATGTTGACTGAAATCGTGGATTTTTTTCTTTCAGAACCTTTTCCTCCGCATTCAGTGCATTTTTCTCGTATTATTTTTCCACTTCCATTACAAGTTTTACAAACACCTTCACGAATTGTCGTTCCAAAAAGTGTATTTTGTGTAAAACGCACTCTGCCTGAGCCTTTACATTCATTACAAGTGCTGAACTCCTTGCCATTTTTTGCTCCTGTACCAGTGCATTTGTCGCAACGTTCGTTTCTTGTTATAATAATTTGTTTCGTACTTCCGAAAGCGGCCTCTTCAAAACTGATTGTCATTTGCAAATTTATATCTTCGCCTTTTTCCATACGGTTTTTTCGGCTTGTTCCAAAATTTCCGAATGCCGAAAAAATGTCTGAAAAAATATCTGAAAATCCTCCGGAGAAATTGCCTTCACCGCCAAAGAAATCGCCAAAATTCGGTGCGCCCTCAGCCGTTCCGAACTGGTCATAGTTGGCACGTTTGCCTTCATCACCCAAAACTGCGTATGCTTCGTTAATTTCCTTGAATTTATTTGCGGCATCAGGCTCTTTGTTTATATCGGGATGATATTTTTTTGCAAGTTTTCTATATGCTGATTTTATTTCATCTGCATTGGCATTTTTATCTACGCCCAGCACATCATAATAATTTTTTTTTGTCGCCATCATTTATCCTTTATTTTAAGTTTAAAGAAATATTTATTTTCTGTGTTTTAAATATTTTATACTCAAAGTAAGCATTTTGTTTTATCTAATTATATATTATTTAAGTTTTCTTTAAACTTAAAATTCTTATTCAACCACAACTTCGGGGTCATCGTCACCTTTTTTCTTGTTATCATCATCGCCCTTTTTCTCTGCGTTTTCCGCCGCCGCTTGCTGATAGATTTTTGTCATAATTTGATTTGATGATTGTGAAAGTTCGTCAATTCCCTTTCTTATCACTTCAATATCATCGCTTTCGAAATCAGTTTTTGCTTTTTCAATTGCCTTTGTCAATGTCGTCTTATCTTCTTCCGAAAGTTTATCGCCACTTTCTTTTAAAACTTTTTCAAGAGAATATACTAAATTGTCTCCCTGATTTTTAACTTCAATAAGTTCTCTACGTTTTTTATCTTCTTCGGCATGCTCTTCCGCTTCTTTAATTGCCTTATTGATTTCGTCTTCTTTCAAATTGCCTGATGCCGTGATTGTGATGCTTTGCTCTTTGCCCGTTCCAAGGTCTTTTGCGGAAACTTGTACAATACCGTTTGCATCAATATCAAATGTAACTTCAATTTGTGGAATTCCACGTGGTGCTGGCGGTATGTCGACTAAGCCGAATTTTCCAAGTGATTTATTTTGTGCAGCAAATTCTCTCTCGCCTTGAAGAACATGAATATCTACTCCCGGCTGATTGTCAACTGCGGTTGAAAAGGTTTGTGATTTTTTCGTTGGGATAGTTGTGTTTCTTTCAATAAGTTTTGTAAACACACCGCCCAAAGTTTCAATTCCAAGTGATAACGGCGTAACATCTAAAAGAAGTACATCTTTAATTTCACCACCAAGGACTCCCGCTTGAATTGCTGCACCAAGAGCAACGCATTCGTCAGGGTTAATACCTTTGAATGGCTCTTTATTAGTGAATTTTTTAACAGCATCAGCAACAGCAGGAATTCTCGTCGAGCCACCTACTAGAACAATCTTATCAATTTTCCCAACTGTTAATTTTGCGTCTTTAAGTGCATTTTCCGTGCAGTTTATGGTTTCTTTAATTAAATGTTCGGTTATGCTATCAAATTTCGCTCTTGTTAATTCATAGTCTAAATGCTTTGGTCCGTTTGCATCTGCTGTAATAAACGGCACATTTATATGTGTTTTTGGTGTTGCTGAAAGTTCAATTTTTGCCTTTTCAGATTCTTCTTTCAATCTTTGCATTGCAAGTTTATCTTTCATAAGGTCAATATTTTCTTTCTTTTTAAAGTCATCAACTAAAAGTTTTATGATTGCATCATCGAAATCGTCGCCACCAAGTCGAGTGTTTCCGTTCGTTGAAAGCACTTCAAAAACGCCATCGCCAATATCTAAAATTGAAACGTCAAACGTTCCGCCACCAAGGTCAAAAACCAAGATTTTTTGATTTTTATTTTCTTCTTTATCAAGTCCATATGCAAGTGCTGCTGCTGTTGGTTCGTTGATAATTCGAAGTACTTCAAGTCCAGCAATTTTTCCAGCATCTTTTGTTGCTTGTCTTTGACTGTCATTGAAATATGCTGGCACAGTGATAACAGCCTGCGTAACTTTCGAGCCGAGATAACTCTCCGCATCGTTTTTAAGTTTTGAAAGAATCATTGCCGAGATTTCCTGCGGTTTATATTCTTTTCCACCAATTTTAACTTTATAGTTCGTGCCCATTTCACGTTTTATGGAAGATACCGTGTTTTCGTGGTTTGTAATTGCCTGTCTTTTAGCAACCGTTCCCACAAGTCTTTCTCCATCTTTTGTAAAAGCCACAACGGACGGCATTGTGCGGTCGCCCTCAGCGTTGGCAATCACAGTTGCCTTGCCGCCCTCCATTACGGCAACACAAGAATTTGTTGTTCCAAGGTCAATTCCGATTATTTTTCCCATTATATTTTCCTCCTTTATTTATGAGAATGACGGATTTTTTTGTCATTTTTCTTATATTTTAATGTTTTTATTTGTTTTATGTTTTATTTTTCTTCTTTTTTATTAACAATAACCTGAGAATAGCGGATTATTTTATCATTAATTTTATAACCTGCTTGATACTCCTCTTTTATTATGTTGTTTTCAAGCGTGTTATCACTTACAATAGCAAGTGCATTATGCAAATTCGGGTCAAACTCTTTCCCTACTGCATCAATCTTTTCAACATTTAAGGACGTTAGTGCGGAAATTAATTGCTTTTCAATCATATTCACACCTTCCAAAATTTTTGGGTCAGAAATTATCTTTTTTGCCCCGACAAAACTATCTAATGCAGGTAAAATTTTTGAAATTGCATCAATTTGCCCATCAAGTTTTGTTTGCTGTAAGCGGGTTTCGGATTTTTTGCGATAGTTATCAAATTCGGCTTGCAGTCGCTGTGCGGTTAAAAGAAATTCTCCCCGACATTCACGACATTCGTCAGAATTTTTGTTTTCTTCACTCATCAAACTATCTTTTTCCTTTTTATCATTGTCGGTATCTTTTTCTGCTCTGCTTCGGTCTTTTTGATTTTGTTTTGAATCGTCATCCGCCTTACTGTCGTTGATATTTTGATTTGAGTTATTTTCTGCTTTGTCGCTGGCATCGGTATATTCTCGTTTATCAAACCTCATATCTTTCCTTATATTTTTGCTATTAGATTTTTCACTTCTCATTAAAGAAATTTCTCCTTTATTGTTATTATGCTATTAATTTTTTACTTAATTCTTTTATTGATTTTATCATACGTTAGATTTTAATAATTTCTAAAAGTGATTTAAAATCAATAAATTTTATCTTTCAAACTCTTCGGAAGCATCTTTCTGATTTTCATTGTTGGTTTCTCCAACTTCGTTTGAGTTGGAGTTGTCTCCTTTGCAATCTATGCAGTTTTCGCATGGGCTTTTGCCACAATCACATACATTTTCTAAATTCTCCATAATTTTTAAATCCTTTTAATTTATAGTTTTTAATTTTCTTATTAATAAACATATTATATTATTAAATAATACAATTCAAATACAAACAAAATAAAAAATCTGTTAATTTATTAAAAATAAATTAAACAAACTTTCTATTTATTTTTGCCGCAACCGCCGCAACCAGTGCATTCCCCGCCGTTTGGACATTCTGCCATAATGATTCCCTCCTTATAATTTATTCAACATATTGTTGTTTTTCCAAATATAAAAATATTTGGCTACTCTTTATAATTTTTCGTTTTATCGATAAAATATTTGATTAAAATTTTTAACTTATTTTTTTATCTTTCAATAGATTTAGTCTTTTTCTTATCAAGTTCATTCATTACAACTTTAATTGCCGAAGCAATTGAAGCATAATTCATTCTTTGCGGACCAAGTACTCCAATTGATGCAACCGCTTTGCCGTCTATGCAAAGTGGTGCTTTGACCAGTGCACAGCCCGAATATTTGTCTTCTTCAACAAGTGTTACAGTCAAATCTTTTTGGTTTTCATCAAGTTCAAGTGCTTTTTCCAATTCTGATTCATTATCTAAAAGTTTTAGAACTTTTTTTGCCTGTTCCGCTGTTTCAACATTTTTACCAAGCAATTCAGCAGAGCCTTCATGGTGAATATCCAACCTGTTTTGAGACAAGATTTTTCGTATTCCATCTATGAAACTTACGACAATCATTCTGAATTCTTGAATTTCAATAATCATATTTTCAGAATTTTGCTCAATATCTTGAAGCATTTCTCCGATTGTTTTATTTGAATATTTTGCCGTTAAAAATTTTGAAGCATCTTTACACGATTTCAAATCAGCAGATGACTGAATTGTCATTGTTATATAACCGCTTAAAGTTTGGATTAAGGCAAGTGCTTGCTTATCAATTAACGGAAAGATTTTTATGTTTTCAATGGAAAGTTTGTCATAGCCATTCGTATAAATCACAGTTGGATAGTTTATCTTTTTTGAAATCAGCTTCGCAAGTTCAGAGATAATTTCAGTTAGCGATTTCGTTCGACCTTCCAAAAGTTCCTGTACTTCTTCCAACGCTTGCTCATCAGAGTCTACGTCTTGTAGCAGTTCGTTTACGTAATAGCGATAACCTAATGCTGTTGGCACTCTGCCACCTGAAACGTGAACTTGTTTTAAAAAGCCCATTGCTTCAAGTGCACTTAATTCGTTGCGGAGTGTTGCTGTGCTTAGATTTTGAATATGTTTTTGTTTTATGTTTCCGCTTGTAATCGGACTTGCATCTTCAATGTAGTCGTCAACAGCCTTGATTAAAACAAAATGTTTTCGCTCATCAAGTTTCACACATACCCCCTACGCTAACACGTTATAAACCTGCTTGTCTAGTCGTTTAACTGCTAGCACTCGCAAGCATATATTGCTACTTTACTATAAATTTATTCAGTTGTCAAGAGTTTTAGTCATAATTTATTAAAATTTTTTTTATTTTTCGAAATCACCAACTTTTTTGGTTACTCTTTACTTTTGAGCGATTTTCCAACTTCTCGGAATTATTTCAAATCCTTATTGCTAACAAAAAAAACATATGCGCAAAAAAAACGCATATATATTTCTTTTAAATGATACGAAACAAGTTATTTTAAATTTATAAAACTTAAATGTCATATTGAGTTTTCTCAACATAAATTAAATAAATTTAGTTTGTTGTTTTACGTTTGATTTTCGCTGCTTTGCCAGTTAAGTTTCTTATATAATAAAGTTTTGCTCTACGTGGCTTTCCTTCACGAACAACTTCAACACTCGAAATAAGCGGCGAGTGAAGTGGAAAAGTTCTTTCAATTCCAATACCGTATGACACACGTCTAACAGTGAAAGTTTCACGCACGCTACCACTTCTTTTTGCGATTACAACGCCTTCAAATGCCTGTGTTCTTTCCTTGTCGCCTTCTTTGATTTTAAAAAAAAACTTAACGGTGTCGCCGATATTGATTTTAGGAGCATCACTTCGTTCATTTTCTTTTTCGATTACGTCAACAATATTCACGATTTTCCTCCTTTAAGAGACGTTCGTAACTTAATTTAAGAAAGCGGACCGCCCCTGAGTAGTATTTTTTAATAATACCATAAGTTAAAGAAAATTTCAACTACTTTTTTTAAAATTAAATTCAATAGTAAGAAAAACTGCAAAAAATGAGTGAACAACCTACGGCGATTAATTTCTCTTATCATTAATTGGATTTGTTCGAACCTTTATACCGTTTTGATTATTCTAATTACAACTTAAAAAAGTTTTATTGTTTAGCATTTTTGAAAACCTTATTATTGCCTTTGACTTACACCAATAAACTTCTCCAAAGTTTTTATATATCTTTGACACAACTCTTTATTCTTCATTTCGGCAAAAATTCTGACCACATTTTCAGTGCCACTAAAACGAATAACCGCCCAATAATCGTTTTGAAAAATCATTTTAAACCCATCTTCATAATTCACTTTTAAAATTCTTTCATCTAGCAATGGTATTTGTTTTTCAATAAAAATTTTCTTGCCTATTCTAGCCTTTTCAGTTTCACTTATAGGATAGGCAAATTCCAGTGTTTCACTCGGAAAATTCGTTTCTGTTTTTAAGTCATCAATAAGCATTTTTACTGTCTTATTTTCAGAAAGAATGACATTAATTAAAATCGCCGCCGCCATAAGTCCGTCTTTATATGGCAAATGCTCTTTTATTGCAATGCCATTACTTTCCACGCCAATTATCGCCTTATTATTATCAAGCAATAGATTTGCTATGTTTTTAAAACCAACTTTTGCATTAAAGGATTCAAAGCCCCGAACTTCCGCAGTTTTAACAATAAGTTCCGAAACCGCATAATTTTTTACAATATTGCCTTCAAAATTCGCTTTAAGTGCTTTTGTTTTATTCCCTTGATTTTTTTGTTTATTTTTAACTAAATGATTATAAATCACAGCCGAAATATAGTTGCAATCATACGCTTCTCCACTTTTATCAATAAAACTTACACGGTCGCCATCACCGTCAAGTGCAAATCCAAAATCAAAGTTTTCTATTCTTAACTTTTCTATTTGGTCAGAGATATTATGAACATACGGTGCCGTAACCTTTTTTTCAAAATAAGGGTCAACATTTTCTTTCATAATTTCATATTGTACGCCAATTTTGTTTAACAAGACTTTCATACATTCGACAGAACTGCCGTGCATTGCGTTAAATAAAATTTTAATATTTCGTTTCTTTTCAGTCTTTTTAATATCTATAAAATTAAGTATACTGTTTAAATATTTCGTCGTATCTGTTGTCAATGTAATCAGATTTTTTTTAACCGCTTCATCAAAATTAATTGTTTCAATTTTTGAATAGTCTGCATTTAATGCAATATCATAAACTTCTTGATTGAATTCATCGTTGCTTTCACACCCTGATTCTAAAAAAATTTTAATACCATTATTATAATAATAATTATGACTTGCCGTTATCATAATTCCAACATAATTATTTTTCGTTTCAAATGCAATAAACGGTGATGGCACACTATTTTCAAAAAAAATCACCTTACATTCATTGAAAACCAAAACTTCCGCAAACCATTCAGCAAAATGTCGCCCCATAAATCTGTTATCAAATCCTAAACATATTGGTTTGTCAACCTTTTTCTCTCTCTTCAAAATTGTGGAAACTGCAAAGGCGATTTTCTGCACATTTTCCTTTGTGAAATCGTCTGCGAAAATTCCACGGAAACCGCTTGTTCCGAACTTAATCATTTTTATCTCCTGTTTAAATGGCTCTCTTTTTTAAGCAGTAGCACTTTCTGACGTGAGAGTTATTTTAATATCGTTTTCAAAATCAATATCAAAATCATCTCGATTTAATTCAAATGAAATTATAATTTTAAATACCTGAGAAGTTTCTTCATCAGGGGCACTTGGAATCGTTCGGGTGAATTCTTTATTCTCTTCCGTAACTTCTTCTTCGTCAATTTCAAATGTGTTGCCGACAAATTTAATTCTTGAAATAAAGCGTGGATTTTCACTAAAAAGCGGGTCTGAATCATAGGCAATTCCTGCAACGTGAATCGATACACCATCCATCTGATTTAAGTTGGTTATTGTTATTGTTATACTGGCAATTGTAAGTTCATTTTCTCCATCAGTAGAAAAATCAATGTCGGGAATACTCCAATTATTAGCACTAAGTCCATTAGGTCCAGTGATTGCATTGAAATCGGGAATTTCTCCGTCTGTCCAGTCGGCTTTACTGTTGATTTCCAATATCAAATCCTCGTCGCCTAAAAAGAAAGATACTCGATTTTTTACTTCTGGCGTTTTAAAGAATGCGTAAGCACCGACTATCAAAACAATTATAACCAAAGATAACGAAAGAGTTGTTAAAAAAACGTTTCTCATTATTTTTCCTTTACTTAATTAGTATATCTATTTTCATTCAAAAAATCAAGTTTATAGATTTTTTAATATATTTATTTAATACTGAAACTGTAAAATTTAAATTCGATGATAATTATTTTCCTCTAAAAACTTATTTGTTGGCTCTTTTAATAAAATATTAATAGTAAGATAATCGCTGTCTACCATATCTATCGGTTCGCCTTCGTCCGCATATTGTCCTGCATAATTTGGTTTGACAATTATTTCGCTTTCATCTGGTTCGCCTGGCTTTAATTCATTTCTAAGCATTTGCCCGAATTCAATGGAAGTGGTTGTGCCTTTAATTTCAGTTCTTCCATTAACAGGATAGCCTATTCCGAGAATTCCGCCAAAATGTAGCGTTGCAATGCCATTGCCTTGCGTGCTCAAATCTTTAATAGCGACATTGATCTGTGAAATTGAATAACTTGCATATAAATTATTTAGCGGGTCGGCGGTAACCTCATCATCAACAATAATTTCGCCACCATAATTTTTATTTATATCTGAGAATGCAGCCCCAACCAAACCACCAACATATGCCGTTATTTTTCCGCCGTAGAAAATTGAATTAAGATTAATATTGCTTAAATTTGCACATTTATTTAAGACAATTTCATAAGCGGCTCTAACATAATTTTCTTCGTGATATATATAATTTTCATAAGTATTAATCGTTTCTCCGATAATGCCACCAATATAGACTTTATGCATACTGACTGTATCAACTGAAATTTCGGATGTTTCCAAAGTTTGACAATCATAAATCATTGAATTAGAAGCAGTCAATGCGGAGTTTAAAATTGCCGTTGGCTTATAAGAAATTCGCCCAACAATACCGCCTACCGTTGCACTTATTGTCGTTGCCACTGCTGAATCTTTTTTGATTGAAATCTTTCCGCCGTTTTTCGCATTTGACAATGTCCCACCAAGCATTTCCCCAACGATACCGCCAACAATATCTGGTGCAGCAGCAACATTTTCTGACCATACTAAATCAACGTAAGATTCAACGTTTTCAATGAGTCCTGAATAAAACAAGCCAGCGACACTACCAACAGCCGTTGGGGAAACTGTCTCAAAGTTGAAGAAATCTGATTGCATTTCTCCTGAAATTTTAACATCCCTGATTGTTCCGCAATTTTCACCAGAGATAACAGCACCATAAACAGTTGCTTTAACGAATTGATTTTCATTCAAGATTGCATCAATTTTGCTTGCTGTTACATTTGTTCCAATTTTTCCAAACATAAGCCCTGCAATCTCCGCCAAAGACGCAATATTGTTGTTTACTTTTACATATGAAACCGTGCCTGCATTATTTGCGACACCAAGTACAGCACCTGAATATGAAACGTCGGTTGTCTTTTTGTTTGTATATATTCCTACATTATTTCCCGTTGTGATTGACGTGTAACTTGCCCGTGCCGACATTGAACTTTCAATGTTTTTCATTGTGAAATTGTTTTTTGCTTCGCCAATTACTCCGCCAACGCAATAATGCCCGATAATAACAAGACCTTCTTGCTCATAGCCGAAACCATCAACTGAAATGTTGTAAATTTTTCCACTTTCAAGCGAGCCTGCAAGTGCTCCAACGTTTGATGTATTTGGCAAATTGATATATCTCGGCTTTAAGTTTAAGTTTTTGATATATCCTTCACCTGTTGAACCGCTACCAACTTTGCTAAAAAATCCGCCACTTGTCAGGTTCTCTTTTGTATCAATTACAAAACCCGCAAGCGTCATATTATTCCCTTCTAACTCGCCCCTGAAAATTGTTTTGTAAACCTGCGAATTACCAATTACTTCCGCTTCATAATCAATTAAAGACACAAGCCTAAAATAGTTTGTATTAATATTCCTATTTGAACTTAAAAGCATAATTCTTTCCAAATCTGCGGCAGTTGAAATTGCAAACGGATTATAAATGCTTCCTTCGGTTTGCCGTGTTTCGTAATAAGCATAAGAAGTTTCGCCTGTTTGTGGGTCAACTTTTATGTTTCCTGCATCTAATTGCCTTTGAGTGTCCGCAAGAATATTTGGCGCAACAAGTTCAGGTTTTCCTGATATGAAACTTGGAAAGTTTCCTTTATAGACAAATTCAATTTCCGAAGTTTTAGACGGATAGAACCAAATACCGCCCGTTTTATGAGAACTTATTGAAATTATATAACTATCGAAATTGCTTGCATGCGAAAAGTCAACTTCACTTAAACTTTTTAAGCCTGAAAGAGTGATTTTATTGACTGTTGCATTAACTTCTCCGAGCAAATAAACGCAATTTTCAAGCGTGCCTTGATTTGCATCAATGCGATTATTTACAATATATCCGTATGCTGTTTGTCCGCCCGCTGCAAAAGTCGAGGTTGAATAAGTATTTTCAATTGAACCAGCATTATTGAATACAAAGCCTGTTCTCACTGAGTTGGAATATATCGGAACATTTGAGTAACAGTCGCTTATTTTTGCAAAGTTATCAAAGACAAAGCCCGCAACTTGTGTGTCTGAACTTATTATCTTTTCGCTTCCACGACTATAAACAGAGTCTGAAAAAGCACCTGAAACATAAGATGTGGAAATATGTGCAGGTGAAGAAATACTTAATCCATTCCGAACCACAAATCCAGCAGTATGATTGGAAATATCGCCACTTTTATTTACAATTCTTGAATTTTTAACATAAGAACTTGAAATTAAATTTTGATTTATACCAACAAAGCCACTGACATTTGCATTTGATACAAGCGTTGCTTCGACACGACTATTAGTTATATAACCATTATTTATTCCAGCAATACCTGCGACATAGTTTTCAGTTATTGTCATAATTTGTCCGCTTATCGTAACGGTTGCCGTTACATAATTATCGGCAATCACAGCACAATTTGTTATAGTTCCTAAATTCTCGCCAGCAATAAACCCAAAGTTAACTGCTATTTCGTTGTCTATTCTTATACTTGTGGTCGATTCAAGTCTTACTATAATATTTTTAAGAACCGTTTTTGCCCTTACATTACCAAACAAACCAACGTTTGCAAAATCACTAATATTCCAAACGGTCGGCAAATATATATTATAGCCATTTCCGTTAAAGCCTGAAATTGCAGTGTTTATCGGCTCAAAAACATTCGGCAAATACAGGTCGTTCATTAAGATATACCAGCCATTTTCGTGCATATTCATAAGTTCTGAATAGTTGTAAATAGGAATAGCACTGCTTTCCGTGCCAGTTGAATATACGTCTGTTACAAAATGCGTGCTTAAATTATAAACCCCATTTTTGTTTTCAAAATTCTTATTGAAAACGGCCTTTCCGTTAAGATACTTAAATTCGCCTGCCAAAGTAAAATAATATGCTGTTTCATTTGGCAAGTTCATTTTAAGTGGAGTAATGGCATACTGCGTACCTTTTGCCGTAACTTCCGGAACAATACGCATATAAGCACTCATAATATCAACCGCAGGCGAAAGTTTTGTTTGTTTTATATAATCGCCAATAACACCAAGTCGGTCAGAAACAACGCCCCATTCAGCCGAGTAAGTTATATTTTCGGCAAGTTCACGTATAAGTAATGCAACACTTGCATTAGTTGTATCATATTCAATTGTTATGCCGTTCAAGAATTCCGTAGCAAGCCTTATTGTATTTCCAATTGCAACTCGAATTGTTCCGCTGCTACCGTTCCTTACAATCGTATATCCTTCATAATCCAAAAGACCACCTTCATTCGATGGCATACCTGGAACATCAGGTTGCCACGCAGAAGACATATCCAACGGATTTATATTTTCAACCATAATGACATAATCGACAATAACCAAACTCATCACAGAGCGCTCGCTTGTGTAATATAAGCCGTCAATTGTGTTTTCGCCATAAGTTGTGATTTCAACTGCACAGCCTTCATCGCCTGTTGGATAATTTATTGATGATGAAATGTGCATATAATATGTTTCGCCGTCTTTGTCAATTGTTGCATAATTCGGATTTATTTCAATTTTCATTTGCTGTTCAGAGAAACCGTGAATTTGTAAATCAAGTTCATATGTAAGCCCTTTTGCAACATAATATTTCCCATCCACAAGTTCTCGTCCAACAATTGAGAACGAAACTTTATCTTTTATAATCACGCTCATAGAGCGAGATTCGGTAAATTTAATTTCTTCTTCGCCATTCTCAAACTTAATTGCACTTACAATTAATCTTGCAATACTATCAATTTGTGCGGCGGAAGTCGTCGTATATTTTATATAAATTTTTGATGACGTTAAACTTGTTGTAAAGTTTTTTATTATGCTTTGAGGAATTTTAATTGCATCTCCAATATACTCAATGCCGAAAACTGTTTTTAATTTTTTGTCTTCCATCAATTCCACAACTTCAAAGACAAGCGTACTGCCATTGATTTCATTTTCTGAATCATTTTCAATTTTTATATAATCAAAATCGGAAAAATACGGATAAACTTCCACTGCAAGTAAGTTCGTCGAGCCTACGGCAACATAATTTTCTTCTTTTTGCGTATCATTGAAAATTGATTGAATGTTGTAATAGTTTTTAAGGTCAATGCCTGAAACTTCTTGCTTTTCCATAGTTATAATAATCGTTTGTTGAATTCCATTATCGGCAATAAAATTTATATAATACGTTCCAGTGTAATCAAAATTATTTAATGCATATTTTTCAAAATTAAATTGAAACCTAAACGAGCCACTTGTTCCCATATATTGATATTTATTATCGTTATATTCATACCCTTCATAATCTAAAATTAAGAAATAGTCATCAGGAGCATCTGCATCTTCTCCTGCTTTCACAATAGAGATAATTAAATAGTCATCTTCATAATCGGTGATTTGATTTACATCGATTTCTATAATATCAAGTGGCTCTGCTGATCTTGTTGTAAAATCAACACCAACTTTTTCCGTACCTTTTTTAGCAATTGCAATTATGCTGATTTCTTTTTCAGATTCTGTTATTAAACTATCAAATTCGTTTTGACTTTCATCTTCTATATTCTCACGGTTCATATAAACTTTTCCAACTGTGCTTAAATTAAGTTCAAATTTTGGTGTAAATGTAATTGTATTTGTTGATTTTACACCAGCAATTTGATTTACTTTTAAAATTAAGCGGTTGCCTGTCATTGAAATATCTATATAATGAGTGCTTTCATTAATTTGATAATCAATACCTGCATCAGTGTTATTTTTCATTTCAACCCAAATAATTTGGTGATATTCATCACGTGTTTCAATGTTCGAATGACTAAATTCAAAGCCAAGTTCAACGGACGAATTTTTATAAACAATAACATTAGAGCCAGTGGTTAAATCATAGGTGTTCGCTGCAATAATTCGGAATTTATCAAAAGCATTTGTTATAATAACATAAACTTGCGTATCTATTGTTGTATTGAGCAAACTTGAAACACGAATTGTTGCTATGCCCGTTCCGAAAAGATTTATTTTCCCGTCCGAAGTAATTTTTAAAATATTTTCCGAAAGCGAAGTTAAAATCAAACTATCTGAATTTTCAAAAATGAAAGGAATGTCTCTGTTCGAATTGAATGAACGAATATAATCATTTTCGGCATTATCTTTTGCATCATAGTAAAACATATATGCAACTTTATTTTCAAAGTCTGAATTTTCGGTTGCCAGTTTACCTGCACCAAATTCATATTCAGGAGTTATTTCATCTATTTCTATCGGCATTTGCTCATATCTAAATAAAATATAATAATCATCATCCGCATTATATTTGATATTCTCATAGTTTGGTCCAGTAGAGGAATAGGCAACAGGGAAAATCTTATTTGAAGCATCCATTTCATAATAGAAATTTGCACTATTATTATTAAATTCATAAACATCTCTATTAATCTCTGTTGTTTCATTTCCTGAAATCGCACCAATTTTTCCATAGTAACTTTGTGCCGTCAACATATATTTAAAACTTGAACTATAAACTGCCTGCACTTTGCAGTTTTTAATGAAATCAAAATCAGCAGGATTTCCGCCTGATGAGTACCCAGCCAAACTATTATCATTCCCAGCAATTCCGCCAACATAGTTATATCCGTGTGTCTGCACACGTGAAATGCAGGATTGCACATATGAATTATTAATTCCACAAATACCGCCAACGTTTTCACCACCAAGGGTCGTAAATGTTGATAATTGATGTTGCTCTGCTGAAACATTGCCATTTACAAGCAGACCACTAATTTGCGAATTTATATAACCAAGTCCTTCAAGTATAAAATTACGGTTTATCCCGGCAATACCACCCGTTGCATTTATTCCTCGTGATAAAATAGATATTATTGCTCCATAAATAGAAGTATTATATAGTTGACTGCCATCTACCATTTCTCTTGTTATAACTGCGGAATTATTCCCCGCAATCCCGCCTACATAAGTGTTTTTGGAATAACCTTCATAACGCACTTCCATTTCTGCGGTTTGGTTTAAAAGTATATGGTTAAAAGTTTTTGCTGATGTGTCGACAACATTTTTAATTATTCCTGCATTTAAACCGACAATACCACCTATGCAAATTGTTGACTGACTGTAAGTCTCACTCTTGTTAAGAATGGTTGCACTAGATGATTTTAAAATAACACTTACATTTTCAATTCTTCCGTTATTTTGTCCTGCAATTAAGCCAAGGTATACATTATCTTTCGTTGTAACAAAAACGGCAATCTCGCCTTCAAAAACAATATTTTTTATTTGTGCCGATGCAGAAAGTTTAGAAAAAATTCCGCCAAAAACGTTGCTTCCCTCGCTGAATAAAGCGTTTATTTTAATATTTGTAAGTTTCGCTGATGCTGTTGCTCCAACAATCGAACCTTTAAACTCGCCAAAATATGGCAATGTTATCCTTGCGAAATCTAAGGTTGAAGCAATTTTAAAATGTTTTGAAAGAGCTTCCACACTGCTCATAGTTGATACAAATTCGGTTGCCGAATTGATTATAAGCGGATTGTTTATATCCGTGCCATCCGACACCCAAACTTCAACACTCGTGAAATAATTATAATGTGTTTTGTCTATATATGAAGTTTTCGGAATAAAATATAATGTGCCGTAGCCTGTTCCGGTTTGATTATATGTGATTCTCACTTCGCTAAAAGATGAGTTTATCGTTGCTGAAATAAGACTTTCACTTGTTGCATCACGTGCTTCAAAAAAAACATCGAATTCACGACAATCAGATTTTAAATCCATAAATGTGTTGAAAATATGTACAGAATTTGAATCTGAAAGATATATTTCTTCGACATAGTTATAAAATCCAACCGAATAAAGCGGAACATAATCTAAGATTGAGATTTTTAAAATAGCGGTTTTGTTTACATTATATTCAGAGATTGTAAAAGCAATCCAGAAATTTGTATTTGCGTGTGCAAAAGGACTATTGCAATCAAGTTGTAGATGGTTGCCTGTGATTTTATATTGACCAAAATTATCTATCGTTCCAGTTGCCGAATAAGTTCCGCCAATTCGTGATGATGAAACTTCATTTGGTGCACCAAGTTCAGTTGTCCAAGATATATAATCTTCATAATACATAAAGACTTCATCAATATTTGAACCGTCGAAAAGCGTTGCTTTCAAATCAATTTCAATTTTTGAATAACCTTGCTGAGCATAATAATATCCGACATCGCTATCTTTATAAACCGTAGCCGAAATTTTTTCTATTTCGTCTTTTTGGAAACTGAAATTTTCTAACGGATAATAACTTTCAATTTCAACTTCAAATTCAATTTTTGTGTCATTGCTTTCCCGTGCAAAATCCACAATTTCAAACAAGTCAAGAGTGATTTTTATTTTTG
The DNA here is from genome assembly GCA_002424095.1 of Christensenella sp. UBA5489. Taxonomy (GTDB): domain Bacteria; phylum Bacillota; class Clostridia; order Christensenellales; family UBA1242; genus UBA5489. The sequence continues at coordinate 6,402 of DIPL01000019.1, read as the reverse complement.
CCGTACCAATATCTCTGATATACAAAACTTGTTTTACTGTGTCAAATTCAACAAAATCGCCCTCCAAAATTTCACAAGACATTTCAAAAAGCGTTGCATTAGACGGATTTAGTAAAAGTCTAAAATCAATATTGAGCGGTTCTTCGTTGACCTGATTTTCTTTTTGATAAGAGTAATTTATTGCAATATAAGAAATATTACCTTCTAAATCAGTTTCGGTAAGAGAAATTTCACGTGAATTTATAACTGATAACTTTGCAGAACTTAAAACTTTTTCGATTTTAATCGGTAAAATTACGGAAAGTCCATTCGGAAGTATGATTTTAGCCCGCCCTTGCCCAATACTAAGCGGAGTGATTTTTATTTCAATATCATTTATTATAACTTGTTCAACTGTGAAATATAAATCTGAATTGTCGAGATATTCAAAAGATATGTTTCCAATATATGCTGTTAGGCTTTCAACCGAAAGCCCTGAAAAGTTAACTGCTCCATTATCAATATCAAGCGACAAACCGCCAACATAAAGTGGTTTAACTTCGAATTTTGTTGCACCTTCTTCAATAATAATCGGCACATAATAAATAATTTCTTGTTCAAGTAAATCACTATTAAGTTCTAATTTAACACGAAGTGCACCATCATCAAACTGCTCTTTGCCAACAAGCGAAATCGGAGATTTCAAACTGTTATTTAAAAAGTCGTTATAGGAAATTATAAAATCTTCTGTTATTATGCGGTTTTTATATTTGACTTCTATGTATTGCGACCAATGAGTCGCTGGTGGAAAGGCTTCGCCAGCTTCGGTTTCAATTGAAAAAGAAACGCTTTCAAAAATTGAATCAGTTGCATAAACCGTAAGGTTCATATCAAATTTATAAGATTTCTCATTGCCAAAATTTCTATCATAGAGATATACACTTTCATTAAATTCAGGTTTATCGTTTACATATAATTTATCTGGCATACTTATTGATTCAACTGGAAAAGAGCGAGTAATTTCATAGCCGTCATATTGTTCGTAAAATGCCTTGATTTCCAAAATATCGTTGCCGAGATTTGCCGACTGAATACTGAAAAATCGACTGAACGGCGAAGTTGGTTCAAAGTCTTCGGGTGAGATTTCAAGTATTTCAATTTCAATGTTATTTGCAATAATTTCAAAACTGACATTTTGTGAGAAAACTTGAATTTCAAAAGCAATATAAGCGGTTTCAATGTTGTTCGAGATAAGGGTTAAAGACTGACTTTGAGCAAGTTCAATCATTTCATCGTGAGCGAAATAATCATTATAAATTCCACGTTTTATAAGATTTACTTTTCCGACATTAATCGGTTCAATCACATCAATATCAAACTCAACTGCGTTTATAAGCGGATAATTATCAAGTTTGGCAGTCATTGCAAAGCTTTGCGTGGTTATGTCAACTTGTCCGTTGTCCGTTTGTAAAGTTACCAACAAATTATCATCGCTTTCTTTAATTGTTTTGGCTGATAAAACCTTTTTTTCAACGCCATTGTCGTCGAAGAAGAAACTTACATCGGTATATGATGCGTTTGCGGGGGAGAAATTAAAATAGTCCGTTTCTGAAAAATCGAGAGCAAAACCTTTCTCTTCAATAATATAGGGTTCTGTTTTAAGTGAAAAACCTGTAACAGGTTGATATACTTTCGCATTGATAACGCATTTTTTCGAACCTTCATATGTCGAAATGAATATACTGCCTTCTCCAACTTTAAGTCCCAATATTTCAATAAAAGCAGTGCCCTCTGAATAAGTAGTTTCGACTTCTTTAATAATTTTATTTTCATTATAAACAAACACTTCGGACAACATATCTTCGGTATAGTTTTCAATTTCAACTTCAAAAGTGGCTGTTTTGTTGATTTCAAGTTCAATGGAATTTACCGATGGTATGAGTTTAATGTTTGAATATAAATCCGCACAGCCTGAAATCATCAGACTGCCGACAAAAAACAAAATTAAACTCAAAATAATCGATATTCTTTTCAATTAAGCCCCCATTTGAACTTTTTGTATTTTTTTCTCTTTGTGATTTTTTATATTAATCTATAATAATTTTTTTTGAAATTTCAGTCTGTATACTGATAAACTCCAAGCATCCAGTCATTTGAACGAATTTCTTGCCAAGTAATTCTTTCCTCATCTCCCACTATTGGTTCAACAATATTTTCAGGTTCATTATCGGGATAGAATAACGAAGGTAAAGTCGCCCTTGACTTTGTTGTCCCTCCGAAGGAGGAGGAATAAGTACATACTGTGCTTGAGGTCCCTGTATAACTACATCCACCCGCATAGCCATATTCATCCGATGTATAATAATATTTATAATCTAGTCCTCCTAATGTTACTGTCGTAAATACATTGCTTGGATTGTTGCAAACTTGATTGCCATAGAATACATTTGTATTTGTAAATGTATAATTATCGTTCGAGCCTGACATCATCATTCCATAAATCTCTCCCGTAGCAATTATTTCATCACGTATATCAACATTCCAACTATATAAATAACAAAGATTATTAAACTCTTGCCTGTGATAATAACTTATTCCATAGTGCAGTAGGTAGAATTTTTTTTGAGAAAGAGGATCAAACCCATATGGTGTGTTGTATACATAATTAAATCCAACTTCATATCCACCGCTAACTTGTGAATCGTTTTGGCAATTTTGTAAAAAAGAAGATGTATCAATATTTGCAATTCCGCTGGCATAAGAGCGTTCTTTTGCAAAACCAGAAAAAAGTTTATGTTCGCCATAAATGATGCCGTAATTCTTATACCAAACACACTCAATAGTTAAATCTTGTTTTGCATTCGCTTCTATTGAAGCATAATTGTTTGAATCGTTGACGGTTGTGTTTAAAGCATATCCAACAATTCCGCCGGCATAACTTTCGTTTGTTCCATCTTTTGTTATTGTTTCACTTCGTCCATCCCACCAAGTTGACATTGCATTTGGACCTTCTTCTTCAAGACCACCATAATCATCCCAAGGACTGTCATACGCACCCAACCTATCATCATAATACCCCGACGAAACAGTTGCATGATTATGACATTCAAGAATTCCAACATTTGTGGCATATGCAATAATTCCGCCTGCATAAGGAGTTCCATTTGCATCTTTAAAGTCATATTGCACATTCCCTATGCCTCGCACATTAATATTTATTGTATTAGATTGTCCAGCATAAACATTTGCGCCTGTTTTGCATTCAGAATATTTTATATCCATTCCATTTCCTTTGCCAACAATTCCGCCGGCATACGAATATGAAGAAACTTTTGCATAACTTCCTCCACGAACTTCACTATTGTTTTCTGCATATGCATATCCTACAACTCCACCTGCTGCACTATTACCAGAAGTTGCTCCGTTAACAACAACGCAACCGCCGCCTACATCTGCTGCATCAAAAATTCCTCCGCCATTCATATAACCAATAGCACCGCCTGTATAGCCTTCGCAATTCAAAGATTTGTTTTCTGCTGATGCAACAACCAGTGCAGAACTTAATATGCTCGCACTATAAGCCCCAAGATATCCTTCACCCTTTCTAATGTTTGAGTTTTGAGAATGACCAATTATTCCGCCCATATAAATTTTACCGCTATCTAAATATTCTGACAAGAAATTTGTAACATTTGTTCCTTTTTCAATATCTGTGTTTTGCGCATCGCCAACAACACCGCCAATATAACTTGCGTCTGTGCTTGTGGTTTGTCCCTCCGAAACGGCTTTAAAGTTTTGTTTGATAGAGCAATTCGAGATTGTAACATTTGATGCACTGCCCGCTGTTTTCCCAGCAATTCCACCAATATAAGCATTTGTGCCTGTTTTCTCATTTGCATCATATTTTAAAATAAAATCGTTTGTTCCAGATGGAACAAGGTTTCCTCTAGCTTCGCATTTGTAAAAAGTTGCATTTCCTGATACATCTCCAACAATTCCGCCCAATGCTACCTTTTTTGCACCAATAACATTTTGTATAATTCTATCAACTACACAGCCTCGAAGTATTGAAGTATCAACATTTTTCATTTTTCCTATAATTCCGCCCAAAGAAACTTCTGCTGCATCATCTGCGGCAATATCAATATTTCCTCTTGACAAATTGCAAAATTGATTCTGTTCTGAAACCGTTATTGCTCCCAGCTTGGTGTCTTGTTCAGCAATTCCAATCATTCCGCCAACCGCAGCGACTCCATTTGATTTCATAGTAATTCCCGAAAAATCAAAATTCTCTACTATATTAAGGTCTGCTTTTAAATCTCCATTTACTTTGCCCGCCATACCGCCAGCATAAATCTTGTTTATTTCCTGTTCAAAAGAAACTGCATTTTCCGCATAGGTGCTACGGCAACTATTAAGTTCGCTCGTTCCTGTTATAGCCCCTGCAAAACCGCCGAAATATATTTCCGCAGAAGTATTAAACTCAACTTGTTTGTTATCTAAAAATTCAATATTAACGTTGGTTAATTTTGTATCTTCAAGTTCTCCTGCAATGCCACCTACATAGCCTGATGCATTAGCATTATTCGATTTAAATATGAATTTGTGCTTTGGAACAGTAGAAGAAGAGTTATAATCTTTTATCTTTCCATAATTACCGCCGATATAACTCGAAACAGTTGCATTAGTATTTATACTTGTACTATCAACTTTAAAAGTAGATGGTTTGTTTACATTTAATGTAGCAATTTCTGTTGAAGCACCAACTTCACCAATCATTCCGCCCATATAACAGTTGCCAATATTATTTTCAAAAGTGTTGCCGCTATTTAAATTAATACCTTGAACTGATGAGTGAGTTGTTCTGCCTGTAATTCCGCCAAAATAATCTTTTTTATCTGAGCCGCTATTTGATTTGTTTTCGATTTTAACTGCGCCACCAACAGTAACACTATAAATTATGGCTTCGTTTGTTTCCGTGCCTAGCATTGCTCCGACAACCCCCCCAGCATATCCTCCGCCCACTGCATCATATGTTATTGAAACTGTTTCGACAATTTCGCAACGCAAAATTTCCGTGTCAAAATCTGAATTTTCCGTACCACTTCCCAATTTACCAACTAAACCACCTAAATAACTCGGAAGGCCTGTTCCTGTGCTACTATAACTCAATATAACCGAATTAACCGAACAATCATTGATAACAGAATCTCCGGTTATTTCACCAGCAATTGCTCCCATACAAACTCCTGAACTTGCACTATGAGTTAAACTAACATCAGACATTATTATATTGTTTATATTTACATTTTTTCCCGCACCGAGTAATCCTGCTATATAAGTGGAGTTTACTTCGGCACTCATTTCATAATTTAAGTCGAGATATTGAATTGTCGCACCATCAGCATTTCCAAAAATTCCACAATAATCATCTCCTGTGTTGGATGGTTGAATATTTCTGATTTTGAAACTTTCGCCATTATTATATCCGCTCACTGTTCCACTAAAAGCAGAGCTTGAACCAATTGCCTTCCAGTTGACAACATTATTATAACCTTCACTTGTCAAGCCAGCATTTTCCATATTTGGAGTTAAGGCAATATCTCTAACCAAAACATAGTTGTAGGCATATGACGCATCACCAAGTTGTTGGAATTTGCCAATATTCGTTACCTCAATCGGATTATCTTCGCTACCGTTTCCTGTGAAATTATCCTGCATATAGTCAAGATCCGCATATGCACTGCCAATAAAAGTTAAGTATCCGTTATTATATTGATAATCATATCCAAACTTTATCGTTGCCGTATCAGAGACTTTGTTTTCATTTATTAAAAATACTCTCTCGTTATCTCCTTCAATACTTTCATCGAAATCTGCAAGTATATTATCTTCATCATATACAGCCATTCTATCCGTTACATCTGCTGTTCCCAAACTATCCGAACAATCGACAGCAAAAACATCATAGAAACCACCAACAACCGTGCCACCACCGAAAACACCTGCACCGCCACCGTCGTATACGATAACGTTTGAACCGCTAACGGTTGCATTAATTGTTATAGAAGCACTATAACTATAATAAATTCCACCTTGCGTATTGTTGTATCCGAACGCATATGAATTACTGGACGACACTGAACCGTTGCTATATGAATGGCTTATTGTTCCAAGATTAATTCCTACAAAGCCACCTGTTGTAGATGCGCCTGCGATGTCCAAACTTGCAAAACAATCTGCGACATAGCCCGTATTTATACCAATAAGACCGCCAACATATGCACTATAAGAACTGTTAAGATAACCATATCGAGTGTCTTGCTGTTCGCTTACATTACAAGAATAAACAAAACCTTTATTTATATCAGCAAACGCACCACCACCATAATAAGATGTTCCTTCACACAAGGTCGTAGAGTT
>DIPL01000009.1:3900-6525 GCA_002424095.1 Christensenella sp. UBA5489 | reverse complement strand
TATCGACTGTCGCATCTAAAAAAGGCTGTAAACTCGTAGTGATTTTTGCTCACTTTACAAAGTTCCCAGCCATAATTATTTGCACAAATGCTTTTTAAATAATTGATATACTTTCTTTCAAATTGTTTGTAATCTTCACCAGTTTCGCATCCAGATGAAAATTCATAAGTTAAGTACATTTCTAATTCTTTAATTGTTGTCATATTAACCAATCCTTTTAATTCCACCGCCAAAACTTTGGATTAAAACATCTCCAAGTTCAGAGCAGGTGTCATCATCTTTATTCCATACATAAGCAAATGCTGTGTGATAAGTTTCATATTCACTGACTATCGTGTCCCATTCTTCCTTGTAATCGGTTATAAGCAAGAAGTCATAGCATTCTCCAAATTCAGTGTATTCGTGGGTGATAGCATAACAAGTTGAATTATATTCTTTTTCAATTTCTTTCATTTTTGTTTCGAGTTCAGGTTCTTGCCAAACCCAAAAGCCTCCAAATCCTTCATAAAAACATACATTGTTTTCTTTCTTAAAGCCATCTCTATATGGCAAGTAAATATCTAATTCTTTCATTATTTCTAATGCTTTTTCTTTTCTTTCTTTTAATGTTGTATTCATATTTTTTCTCCTTTATTAAATACATTCTTGTAAATTTTCAAAGTTCAGCCCTATGTTTCTTAATGCTTCTTCAAAGCCAAACCATGCAAGTAAATTTTGATTTGTTGTTTCGTTTGCAAGTGGATCTTCATCATCCCATTTATCTCTAAAAAGTTGTTTGAAATCGTAAATACCGCAATCGTTCATATAGTTAGATAGCAGTTCGTTGATTTCATCCTTATACTTTTTATAGAAAGCCATTGTGTCTGAATAGTAAATAAGTTCGCCAACAATTCCACTTTGACAACCATAGTTCAAAACATCAGTAAAAATATTTTTCTTGTCATCATAGTCTTGCCAATGAGAAATTACATAATTGTAAACTTTTTTAGTAAGTTTGTTGTCAGTGTTTTCTTTTAATGCTTTAATCTTCTGTAAAGATAATTTCATAATTATTGCTCCTTTTAATCTTCAATTTTTTCAAAGTCATCGACTTCGATTTTGCTGAATTCACAGCCATACTCAAAGTATAAATTGTTGTTTGTATCTCGTTTCAAGTCATTTTCAATAACGCTAATTTTACCAAGATTGCTGACTGCTAATTTAATAGTCATTTTCTCAGTATCAATGTCTACAATATTAAAAGTAATATCGTATTCACCATTAAAGAATTGAAATTCACGAAGATACATTTTACTGAATTCATACTTTTCATTTTCTTCTTTTTTCATATAAGACCTCCTAATATAAATTTGCCTTATCGGCAGTTGGCTAAGTAGAACAATTTGGATAATATCTAATCTAAATAAATGTTGTGATGTTGTGGTCAACGAAAAAGTAAAAAATATTGCATTATAATCAGTTCAATTACAAATCAAAAAATAGCCAGGTATTTATACCTGACTAAAATTAAATTTCTTAAATTGTTTAAGCAATATTTTTTACCAGTTGACTACAACGAAAATTGTGCTACGCTAAGCCACAACGAGAAGACAAATATTAGGAGGGGAAAATAAATCATGCCACAATTTTATAAATTAAATAATATTCTAATAGATGACATATAATGTTGGTTGTCGTTATTTTTTTACTATAGTTGCGTTTCTATACTTCAAATCAAATAATTCTTTTCGATAAGTATTATATGTATTTAACGCTGAAATAGTTGCACTAATATCAGAAGAATTCGATGGTTTTAATGAATGGTGTACTCTATCATATTGGATATTTATTTTATTAATTACTGTTTCAATTAGTTTAACAATCTTTAAAAGGACGTCTATATTTATTTGTTTTAAAATGTTTGTATAATCCTCTCTATCGTCTGAGAAGTGAGCAAATATTTTTTTTCTTAATATTTTTATATTGTCAATGTCCTGTTTATTTTCTAATATTAAATTTTCACAGTCTTTTACTATTTCTAAAATATTTTTTTCAAACTTTATTTCTCTAATATTATCTTTACCTTCACCATAAAAATTTACAACACGTTCTCTAAATTTGCCAGTAAATATTTTATTATAATTACCCTTGATATAATCAAAAAATTTATAAAGAGACATTTTATCGCTAGAAAAAAACGAACATAAGTTAATTATAGTTGTAAGCCATATATTTTTTATTGACATGGAAAGAAAAGCCGGTGAAGTAATATTTAGTGCTTTGGTATTTATATTTATATTTAACTCTTTTAAGGTATCAACAGAAATATATAAATTATAACATATGTTTTTATATAGATTTAAAAACTTAAGATATTTTTCTTTTTCGACATTCATCTTTGTTGTATCTAAATTTTCTGGAACAACTTGATAAACTCCTTCATCTTTGTACATATTACACCTCATTACATTATACCATAATAAAGTATAATTTGAATTAATAAATAAAAATAATATAAAAAAACTGATAAAAACTTAGGTGTTCTTATCAGTTTAGTTTGGCGGAGAGAGAGGGATTCGAACCCCCGTAAGCTCGCACTTAAACGGTTTTCAAGACCGCCGCTTTCAACCACTCAGCCATCTCTCC
>DIPL01000009.1:0-3645 GCA_002424095.1 Christensenella sp. UBA5489 | reverse complement strand
TTTTCAAGACTACTGCTTTCGATCGCTCAGCCAACTCTCCAAATTGTTTTAGGTTGCTTTTTTAATACTCAATTAGATGTATTTTCTTTTGATTATTATTGCTTAAATTCCTTGATTTCAGTTTATTATGTTATTAATGATTTCAAGGAATTGTTTCTTAAATTTAGAAACATTGTATTTTAACAAAAAATTTTTATTTTGTCAATAAATTTTGTGAATTTAGATTTATTTGGCTCTAATTGAACTACTCTATTAATGGTTTCGTGAATTTTTCGACTTCATTTCTCGCAAGTTCATCGCATCTATTATTCAACTTATCTTGCGAATGCCCTTTAACTTTGTGAAATTTAACTTTATGTATTTTCATTAACTCCAAAAGTTTTTGCCAAAGTTCACGATTCGCAACATCTTTTTTATTCGCTGTTTTCCACGAATTTTTTATCCAATTTTCAATCCATTCTTTCTCAAAAGCGTTGACAACATAAGCACTATCGGAAAAAACATTGACAATGCACGGTTCTCTTAATGCTTCTAAACCTTTTATAATCGCAAGCAATTCCATTTGATTATTTGTTGTATTTTGTTCGCCGCCCGACAATTCTTTTTGATTTTTTTTATAAATTAAAATTGCACCCCAGCCACCTGGTCCAGGATTATAAGAGCAAGCACCGTCCGTATATAATACAACTTTTTTCATAATAGTTTCCTTGTCAAGCCGTTTTATTTTCCCTACTAACAATAAAATTTAACATAAAATCAATTTAAATTTGTATTTTGATTATATATATTGCCATATATAAAGTATGGCTTCATTTTGACATAAAATTAAACATTTTGGCAGGGATGGAAGGAATCGAACCCTCAAAGCCGGTTTTGGAGACCGGAGTTATGCCATTTAACCACATCCCCTTATTTAAAAAATTAAAATTTAATTTTTATTTTTTTAATCAAGGATAAATTGCTCTATATTATCTCATATTTAATTAATTATGTCAACATTTATTAAATATAATTATATTTTCTGAATTGGATTTTTAACGAATTTTAAATCTTAATTATTAAAAGAATAGTTCATTTTGTTTGATTTTTTCCAAAATTATAGATATAATAAATTTATAAGATTATTAATTAAAAATAAATATGAGTTTTACAAATGCAAACGGAGTAATATGAAAAGAGCCAACATAATCATCATCTTAGTTACAATTATTATTTTTTCTTCGCTTGTCGGATATGCTATATTTGCAGCGGCATCTGCCAGTATGACAATTTCTAACCGCATTACTTTTAACTCGGAAGGTATTTTTTATAAGGCGACAGGAAATGTCTTTATTATGACAACGGAAGAATTTAATAGTTATGGTGGAAATATTGAAAATTTGATTGCAGGTGAAACAAAAGTAGTCGGTCCTTTGTCGGCTGATAATTTAGATGATGGAGATGAATCTGATAACTATTGGATAATTTCAGAAGGTTTGAGATTTACATCATCGGACAGATATATCGTTTATACCATTGAAATTGAAAATCGTTCAAATTATGATATTACAATCAGATTAAATCCGCCCGCTATTCCTGAAAACCTCACTGATACAATAGAAAACACAGCATCTGAACCGATTACATTGGGAAAATCTGTTGACCAAACATATTCAAAAGGAACGATTTATTTGATAACTCAATGCAAAAAGATAAAAAACCCTTTTGAATTCGATAATAGTTTTATTGTAAATATTGACCAAGTCATTTGATAATTTTGAAATGAGTCAAAAAAATTCATAATAATTTTTGCAGATAAGTTTTTCACTTAAAAAATAAGTTATTTTAAGAAAATATTAATTTCAAATATTAATCAGCAGTATGCTCGACGTGTTTTTAAATAAATGCAAAAACATACAATGAGTTTTAAATTAAACAATTGAAAACTAACTGCCAAGTTAGTTGTTTTCATTATTTGATTCAAAATTTTCCTCGAAATTTGTTTCTTCGAAAAATTCTTCGTTATAATCACTTGTGCTTTCGGTAAAATTTAATTCTTCTTCAAATTCTTTATTGCCCTTGTTTTCTTTTTCAATTTTATTTATTTCGTCGTTTTTTGTTTCATCTTGATTTGAATTTTTCGTTCTTGCAACGTTTTCGCCTTTTTCAATATGGTATTTCGCATCAACGTCAAGGAAACTTGTCCATTCGCCAATCCAGCGAACCTTAATCCTTCCAGTTGCTCCGTTTCTGTGCTTAGCAATTTCAATTTCGCATATACCTTTGCCATCTTCATTGACAACATCGTTATACATATCAGGATTATATATAAAAAAAACAATATCGGCATCTTGTTCAATTGCACCTGAATCACGTAAATCTGAAAGCATTGGTCGATGGTCTTTTCTTATTTCCACAGTTCTAGAAAGTTGTGAAAGGAGAACAATCGGAACATTGAGTTCTTTTGCTGCAATTTTTAAATTTCGTGTGATTTCAGCAATTTCCAAAACACGATTATCTTGCCTTAATCCGCTTCGCATAAGTTGAAGATAGTCAATCATAATAAGGTCAAGCCCTTTTTCACGTTTAAGGCGACGACATTTAGAAAGTATATCCATCGGCGTATTTAAACCCGAATCATCAATATAAATTTTGGCATCGCCAAGTTGCTTATTTGCGTACCAAAGCCTGCGCCATTCCTCATCATCTAAACTACCAGTTAATGCTTTTTGCATATTCACACAAGCCACACTACAAAGCGAACGTTGAGCAAGCTGTGCTGTTGGCATTTCTAATGAAAAAATCGCACAAGATTTTTTATGATTTATTGCTGCATAATCGACAATATTCATTGCAAGACTTGTTTTTCCGACACCCGGACGTGCTGCAAGCAAAATCAAGTCGGAGTTTTGGAGTCCATTTGTGATTTCATCAAGTTTCTTAAATCCTGTAGGAATTCCAAGCAAGCAACCTTTATCCTTTGCAATCATATCAAATTTTTTTATTACTTCTTTAAGTCCTTTTTCGATATGTTCGAGAGAAGTTTGGTCATCCTGCTCTGCAAGGTCGAAAATTTGTTTTTCGGCAAAAGAAAGGATATCTTTACTGTTTTCTCCGGAAAAACTTTTTTCAATTGTTTTTTGAGATGCATAAATCAAATTTCTTTTTCTTGCGTGATTTTTCACAATATCTAAATAATATTTAAAATTTGCAGCACTCGGAACTACGTTTGTAAGAGTTGTTAAATATTCCAAACCGCCAATACGTTCCAAAAGAGATGCTGATTCAAGTTTTTCTGTTAATGTTATATAGTCAATCGGCTTATTTTCGGAATATATTTTCAACATTTTTTCAAAGATAATTTTATGTATTTCGGAATAAAAATCTTCTGGATTAATCAGACTGAATACGGTAAACGGAACTTGTCCGTCAATTAAAATACAGCCAAGTAAAGCCTGTTCTGCTTCTATGCTTTGTGGTAAAAGTTTTGGTGCTGGTGTTGCCATTTAATTTATCTCCGTTTAAAGTTTTTTCTTAATGATTTATAGTTCAATCGGCAAACGGGTCGAATTTCTTTGGTTTATCTTTTTTTGCTTTTTCTTTTTTCGATATAATAATTTCCATTATAAGATAAACAATGCCCCCGACAGCAACCATAATCAATAT
>DIPL01000018.1:119519-119699 GCA_002424095.1 Christensenella sp. UBA5489 | reverse complement strand
GGCTACTCATCGCTGTCTTGGTAGGCCATTCCCCTTACCAACTAACGAATGAGACGCAAGCCCCTCTTCCACCGATAAATCTTTCACCCCTTGTCGATGCCGACTTGTGGTCATATGCGGTATTAGCATCTATTTCTAAATGTTATTCCCCAGTGAAAGGTAGGTTGCTCACGTGTTACT
>DIPL01000018.1:72032-119308 GCA_002424095.1 Christensenella sp. UBA5489 | reverse complement strand
GTCCTGAGCCAGGATCAAACTCTAATTAAAAATATTTATCTGCCAAGGCAGTTATTTATTTATTAAAATTTGAACTTGTACTCAATTACTTTTCTGACTAAAAAGTTACTTAGTACAAAATTTTTTGTGTTAGCCTTGAAATTACAATTTCAAGAAACCAACGGGTTAAAAAATTTGCACATGTTGTTTTAATAACCTTTGCTTTTCTATTCAATTTTCAATGTTCTTTACACTCTTTGAGAGCGTAACGAAGTTAATATAACACAACAAAAAGGCAATGTCAACACTTTTTTTAAAAATTTTTTTATATTTTTACAAAAGATTACAAAATTAATTTAGGATACCTTAAAATTTAGTTTTTCAACTTATTTGCACTGTCATTTTTTAATTTTCGGTTAATTTGGCTTAAATTTTATAATATTTTATATGTTTATATATTATTTATCTAAAATATTTCTCTAAATATTCACTTTAAACCTAATAATCACATAACTCGAAATTCAAAATTTATATGCTGTAATCTGAAACAAGTAAATTTTTCTTAAAAATTTTCATTTGTTTATTTAAAAATCTTTTATAAATTATGCTTAAATCTTTAATTATTTTTGTCGGCCATTGCCCATTTTCATTATATGATAATTTTTAAAAATGTTTCATAATTTTGGAAACTTATTTTACATTCTAAAAAAAATTCCTATATTGACAATTTTGTGGTTTTAATTTATACTATTTTTATAAAAAAAGTTTGGAGGAAAAATGGTTGAAAATTTTGGTAAAATAAGTGATATGATGAAGGAAAATTTTGGCTATAAATTTCTATTACTTCAAGAAGCGAGAAGTCAAACGAAAAAACAAAGCAGGGCAGACAACTTTAATGGAAACAACACTGAAAAAATGGAGGGTTATTTAAATAATGTATATTTTATTTTGAAAAAAGATTTATTAACGGATTCCGTTGAACTTGAATTTTATCCGCAAAATAATGAATTCGAAAATGATGATATGAATGATTTTATTAATATAATAAGCAAAAATGTCGTTGGAAAGAATTTTTTAATAAATTATCTTGATGAAAATTATTTAAGAACAGTTCAATGGGCAGATGAAAAAAAACAAGCAACAGAATTTATTTTAAGATTTCTTTATAAACACAAGCAACAACAATTGAAAGAATGGAAGTTAAACGAAACATATTATTCAAAAGTAAGAGAAATCTTTCCAGAGAATATAGCAAATTTTTATGCAAGAAAAAAGACTGGCAAAAAACTTGTTTCAACTACCGAAAAAAATGATTTAGATTTAAGAAAAAAAGATTCACCAATGTCTTTATAGTTTTAAAATTTTAAAATAGAAACAAAAAATAAAACGAGTTTATAATTAAAAATAATTTAGCAAATTCTCATAGGTTGAATAGAAAGAATAGAAATTAAAGACAACCAATATATTAAAAGAAATTAAAAAACAAGCAAATTTGCTTGTTTTTTTTGATAATTTTAGAATTTTCAAATTTTAAAATATAAGTAGGTTAAAAAATAATGCAAGGAAATTCTCAAACAAATTCAACGATTAATTTGTGGAATAAAAACTTATTCTGCTTTTGCTTTTTTAATACTTAAAGAAATTCGATTTTTTTCAGGTTCGACACCGATGACTTTTACTTCAATTGTTTCTCCGACAGTTAATTCTTCGCTTGGATGCTTGATGAAATGGTCGCAAATTTCACTGATATGGACAAGACCATCTTGATGAACACCAATATCAATAAATGCACCGAAATCAATAACATTTCGAACGACACCTTTTAAAATCATTCCGACTTTTAAGTCATCAATACTCATTGCGTCGGTTCGAAGTTCCGGCTTTGGCAGTTCGCTTCTTACATCACGACCAGGTTTTAAAAGTTCAGTTACAATATCTTGTAAAGTCGGCACTCCGACACCGCAATGTTTTGCAACATTCTCAATTCCTTTTGCCTTTATCAAATTAGGTAGAGTTGCAATTACAGAGTTATCCGTATCTGCTCCTATCTCTTTTTCATTTAAATTAAACAATTCAAGAAGTTTTTTGACAGCACTATAACTTTCCGGATGAACCGCAGTGTTATCTAAAATGTTTTCTTTATTTTCAATTCTTAAAAAACCGGCACACTGTTCAAAAGCTTTTTCGCCGAGTTTAGAAATTTTTTTCAACTGTTGTCTATTTGAAAAATTACCGTTTTCTTTACGAAACTGAATTATGTTTTTCGCAATACCAACGTTTAAACCTGAAATATATTCAAGTAATTTATACGATGCCGTATTCACATCAACACCAACTGAATTCACGCAATCTTCAACAACACCATCAAGAACTTCGGTCAATCTTTTTTGTGGCATATCATGTTGATATTGCCCAATACCAATTGATTTTACATCAATTTTTATGAGTTCGGCAAGCGGGTCTTGCAATCTGCGTGCAATGCTGATTGCACTGCGAATCGAAACATCATAATTCGGAAATTCTTCGGCACCAAGTTTCGATGCACTATAAACTGATGCACCAGCCTCATTTACAACGGCATATGAAATTGGGCGCTTTATTTTTTTAATTAAATTACTTACAAAAACTTCACTTTCTTTACTTGCCGTTCCGTTGCCAATTGATATGACATCAATTTTATGTTTATCAATTAAATCAGAAATAATTTTTTCTGCTTCTTCAATAGCATTATGCGGAGGTGTCGGAAAGATAACATTCTTATCAAGAACATTTCCGTTTTTATCAATGACAGCAAGTTTACAACCAGTACGATAAGCAGGGTCAAAACCAAGAATGATTTTATCTTTAAGTGGCGGTTGCATTAAAAGCGGTTTTAAATTTGATTTAAACATTTTTATTGCCTGTTCATTTGCAATATCTGTTAAATCAGTTCTTAATTTACGTTCCAAAGAGGGAAGAATAAGGCGTTCGTAACTGTCAACAATAACGTTTTCAATGAACTGGGTATATGGAGAATTCTTTTTTATTACATCATTACTTATAATTTCGTAACATTTTTTTTCGTTTACTTTTAATTGAACTTTAAGGCAACTATCTTTTTCGCCACGGTTAATTGCTAAAATCCTATGTGATGGAAGAGTTTTAACTGCTTCTTTATAATTGTTATACATTTGGTATATATGAGATTTTTCATTTTCATCTTTTAATGAGGATTCAATCAAAGCCGTTTCGGTAATAAATTCACGCAATTTTTTTCTTATTTCCGCATTGTCTGAAATTTGTTCGGCAATAATATCACTTGCACCTGCAAGCGCCTGCTCCACAGATTCAACTTCAAGTTCGGCATTTATAAAATTTTTTGCCAATTCTTCAAGAGGAGTATCTCCTTTTTGTGCAAAAATCAAATCTGCAAGCGGTTTCAAGCCTTTCGCTTCGGCAACTGTTGCTCGTGTTTTACGTTTAGGTCTGAAAGGTCTATAAATATCATCAAGTTCGGTTAAAGTTTGTGCTTTTTCGATTGATTGCATAATTTCTGGCGTCATCTTTTCTTGTTCGGTTATAAATTTAACAATATCTTCTTTGCGTATATTAAAATTTCTCATATAGTTTAGACGGTCTGAGAAATTTCGAATTACTTGATCATCTAAACTGCCATGCATTTCTTTTCTATAACGTGAAATAAAAGGAATTGTATGACCTTCGTCTAACAAATTAATGATATTTTGTGCATATTCGGCTTTTATGTTAAATTCTTTACTTATCTCTTCAATCAAACTCATATAGTTTATTTTCTCCCCAAAATTAATAAAATATTTCTCGTATTATATCATTTCACTTAATAAAAAGCAATTAAATAAACCTTTTTGACGTTTGGCGAATTTTCAAAGAAAACATATATTCAAATGAATTTTTAGAAATCATTATTGTATTTCATTTTTAACTATTTTTTGGGAAATCTGAGTCTAAGCAAATAAATTTGTATACCACTCAATAATGAAATTTCCAACAAAAAGTGCAAAAATAATTCCTATAACTAAAAATGGCGCAAGCGGATATTCTTCATTTTTAATATTAGTTATATCAACTTGTATTTGAGGGTTATTTTTATTTTCCATCTTTATTTTTTTAATTTTATTTAATTGATGTAATAATAGAACTACGCATGCTAAAATTGAACCAGTGAATAAGGCAAGCAAAATTCCTTTCCAACCGATGATAAGTCCTGCAACAGCCATTAATTTTATATCGCCAAGCCCCATAACTTCTCGCTTTGAAATAATTCTCCCAACTAAATAAAAAATCAAAAGAATTCCCCCGCCAAGAGCAAAGCCGATAAGGCGTTCATAAAAAGGTAAATCACCACAAAAAATTGTTGCAATTATACCTAATAGTAAAAGAGAAATTATAAAACGGTCAGGAATAATTTTATGTGAAAAATCAATATGAGCGATAATAACTAAAATTGAGCAGGTAAGTGCAAAAATGATTGTAGCAAGCATATCAATATGCCAAAATAAAAGTGCACAAATAATCCATAAAATCATATTGATAAGTTCAACGAATAAATAATGCAACGGAATTTGCGATTTACAATTTCGACAGTGCCCTTTTAAAAAAATAAAAGAAAAGAGAGGAATATTGTCATACCACTTAATTCTGCTCTTACAAGTGTCGCAACGAAAACTAGGATTAAAGATTTTCATTTTTAACGGAACACGAACAATGAAAACATTTGATAGATTTCCGACAAGTAAACCTAAAATTCCAAATACAATATAAATCAAAATTTCCACCTATAATTTTCTCCTTTGTAGCATACATTTTTCAACAAGATTTATATTGTAATTCAATCCTTTATATATTTCAACTATAAAATTAAAAATATGTAAAATTTCTTAATTTTTTATCAATTCTTTTCTTTATTAAATATAGAAATTAACTAAAAAAAAGAAAAAATAATATAAAATATTATGCAAAAAAAGTCAAGTTCATTTTTTGTTATAGATAAAAAAAAGTTGTTAGAAAACTTAAATGCACTTAAATCAAAAAATATTTGCTTTATGGTTAAAGCCAATGCTTATGGACATGGACTTTTAGGAATTTGCGAAATCTTACGTGGTAAAGTAAAATTTTTTGGTGTTGCCACACTAGAAGAAGCATTGATTGTCAGAAAAATTGATATGATAACGCCAATTTTAGTTGTTGGAATTTCCGATTTTTTTGACGATGAGTTGTCAGTTTATAATGTTATTAAAAAGGTGATTGAAAAAAATATTAGTATTACAATAGACAACATAAAACAACTACAAATGATATTGCTTTTTTTAAATAAAGAAAATAAAGAAAGAGAAAAAGCAGACAAGGCGGCGGAGCGATTAAAACTAAAAATACATATTAAAATAAATTCAGGAATGAACAGGCTCGGCATTAATGATTTAAACGAATTTAAAGAAATCTTGAAAATTATAAATGGCAATAAGAATTTAATTTTTGAAGGAATATATACACATTTCGCAACGGCAACGAGCGATATTCCTTATGTCAATAAACAACTAAAAATTTTTGAAAAATTTTTAAAATGCATTCCGCCAATTTTTAATCCGCTTATTCATCTAGGCGGCGGAGACATAGTTGATTTGCCAGAATTTCAAAAACAAAAATATGAGAACTATATGTTTAGAGTAGGACTAAAATTATATATATATCCGAATGAAATTTTAAACATAAAAAGCCGAATTGTAAAAATTTTAAATTTGCCTCCAAATAGCAGAGTTGGCTATTCAAATGGTTTTATTTGTGAACAGTCGACCAAAATTGCCGTAATTCCACTTGGTTATGCCGACGGAATTAATCGTAAAATTTCCAGCAAGGGGCAAGTTAAAATAAACGGACGAAATCACAATATAGTTGGAAATGTTTGTATGGATATGTTTTTTGTAGATGTAACCGAAGTTGAGTGTAGTATTGGCGATGAAGTAACTGTGTTTAATAATTCAAGTAAATGGGCGGAGATTTGCGATACAATTGCCTATGAGATTTTAACAGGAATGAACTATACACGAATGCGTTATATAATAAAGAATTAAAATTCGTTAAGTGTTTCAACGCAGGTTGTTAAATAAAGTTTTTAATAGAGATATGATTTTTTGATGAATTTGCTCGACTGATTCAATTTTTTGATTTTTAATGCACTGAATAATATGCCAGTTTTGATTTTTAGCAATTGATAAACTATTTTCATATGCTTTTTTTAAATGATTTTCATCAAATTCGTGAATATCTTTTTTTTCACCGCATTTAAGGTTTTGACGATTATGTGCGAGTGCAATGGAAAACTCAGGAGGCATATCCAAAAAAACAACCAAATTTGGACGTGGTATTTTTAAAATTTCAAACTCCAATTCGCAAATCCATTTTATATAATTTTCTTTTTCATTTTCATTATCAATTTTACAAGCCTGATGAATTAAATTCGAGCCAGCATATCTATCTAATAATAAAAAAACGCCGTGTTGTATAAAATTTTCATACTTTTTCATAGTACAAAAGCGGTCGACTGCATATAAAATTGATGCTTGATAAGCGGTTATTCCAGAAGCAGAAGAAGATAATTCTCCATTCAAATACATTTTCACAGGACCAGATGAAGGACTTGAATAGTTGGGAAAACTCAGCTTTTGAACATCAAAATTTTTCGATTTAAAAAATTCGAACAATTTATCAATTTGAGTTTGCTTGCCTGCACCATCTGTTCCTTCAATTGCAATAATATTATTCATAACTAAAAAAATCCTTTTTTCTATTTTTTTTAAGTTTATAACCAAAAAAATCATAAGTCAACAATCAATTAAAACAAAATTACAACAAATTTCACAATATTCAACAAAATCATAATGCAAAACTACCTTAAATTTTTGTTACACTGATTTCATCAGGAGGTGAAAATGCGAACGAAAAACATTGCATTAAAACGACTTGCCCTTAAAGCAAAAAAAAGATTGACTGGCAAAAATAAAATTAATACATATAACATTGATACAAAAAAGCCATATGGGAATGTGAGAATTATATCTTGCGAAGAAGATGAAAGATTTTATAAAAAAGTTTGTAAAATATTGTCAGAAAATCGAGATATTCAAAATCCGCTAGGCAAATTAATTGACCGTAATATTTATAATTCTTTAACGGTAACATCAAAGGAAAAATATTTCTTTGATTTAATAGATAAATATGCCGAATGTAAAGCACGATTCGAAAAAGAAAATTCAGTTAGTGCCTATAATGAAGTTATGTAATTAATTTATTTTTATTTGCTTTTTAAGGTTAATTCTTTAATTAACTTATTTTATCATATTAAAACGTAAACATAAATAAACGAAAAAATTATAAAATCAAAAAACAAATTTCTAGCAAAATAAAAATTCTTTATATTTTACTTTTGACTTAATATATGGTATACTTTTATTTATGAAATCAAATGAAATTAATGAAGAGAACATAAAAAACAGTGAAACCGAAATTGAGTTTAATATAGAAAATTTAAACGAAACTCAAATAGAAGCCTTAAATCAAACGCAAGGAGCAGTGCTTGTAACAGCAGGAGCGGGAAGTGGCAAAACACGCATTTTAACGCATAGAATTGTGCATCTTATTAAAAATCTAAATGTTGCACCTGAAAATATTCTTGCAATAACTTTCACAAATAAAGCGACAAATGAAATGCGAGAACGAATAGAAATAATGCTTCCGCAAATAGGCGGAAGAGTTTGGGTTTCAACTTTTCATTCAACATGTGCAAGAATTTTAAGATCAAATATTCATATGTTGGACAATAATTTTGACAGCAATTTTTCAATATATGCAGAAAATGAAACGGCAAAAGTAATAAACCAGATTTTGACTGAAAGAAAAATCGATAGGGATGATAAATTTAAAAAATCAGTTTTTTTTCATATTTCAAATTTAAAAAACACCAATCTCACCCCCGAAGAATATGAAAATGAAAATTCCTACGTAAACGATATTGATTTAATTATGTCAATATATAAAAGTTATCAAAAAAGATTGATAGAAAACAATGCAGTTGATTTTGATGATTTAATAATTTTGACTTATAAATTATTTAAAATTTTTCCGAATGTTTTAGAAAAATACTCAACAAGGTTTAAATATATTTTAGTTGATGAATTTCAAGACACAAATCAAATTCAATATGAACTTGTTAAATGTCTTGCTCAAACACATAAAAATATATTTGTTGTTGGTGATGAAGACCAGTGCATTTATACGTGGCGTGGTGCAAATTTTAAAAATATTTTTAAGTTTAAAGAAGATTTTGAAAATGTTAAAGTTTTCAAACTTGAACAGAACTATCGCTCTACGAAGACAATTTTGGATTATGCAAATAGACTGATAAAAAACAATAAAAGTAGAATTGATAAAAAGTTATGGTCGAACATTGAAAGCACAGATACGACGGTTGAGAGAAATGGATTTTATGATGAACAAGGCGAGGCTGAATTCGTTGCACGTCGTATACATAATCTTGTGAATGAACACGGATATAAATATAAAGATTTTGCAATTTTAATGCGTTTAAATGCATTGTCTTTTAACTTTGAAGAAAAACTCTTAATATATAATATTCCACATAAAATATTTGGCGGTTTTAAGTTCTATGAAAGAATTGAAATTAAAAATATTTTATCTTATCTAAAACTCTTTGTTAACCAAAAAGATGAGCAAGCATTTGTGCGAGTGATAAATTTTCCGAAACGTGGAATTGGCGAAAGCACAATTTCTAAAATAAAAGATGAAGCACAAAAAAACAATATTTCATCTCTCGAAGTTTGTTTAAATGCTGGAAATTATGATTTACCTCTTTCGACTATAAATAAACTTGGAACTTTCTCAACTGTCTATAAAAAACTTTATGATGAGTTTGAGCATACTCCGCTTGACGAATTTGTTATTAATGTAATAAATGAATTTGATATAAAGAGTGCATATTCAAGTAATTCAATTGAGGATACTGATAAGAAATTAAACATTGACCAACTTGTTTTTTCAATTCAGGGATTTTATAATAAAAACAAGGGCATAACTCTCAGCGACTATATTCAAAATATTTCGCTGGTTTCCGACATTGATTCGCTGGATGAAGAAAATGATAATGTTATAGTTGCAACAGTACATTCGGTTAAAGGACTGGAATTTAAGGCGGTTTTTATAATAGGACTGGAAGAGGGGATTTTTCCAATTTTTCGTGCTTTTGATAATAGCGATGAAATGGAAGAAGAGCGACGACTTTTATATGTCGGTATTACACGAGCAAAAGAGAAACTTTTTTTGAGTAATTGTGGGAGGCGGTTTTTATATGGTAAAAGAAACACAATGCTTCCAAGCAGGTTTTTGCAAGAACTCGGTTTTTCTGATGAACGTGAAAATCAATATACAACGAAATCAGGTTCATTTAAAAATGGCGGCGGATATGCAAATTCACGTGGAAAATTTAATGAATATAGTCAAAACTATGCGAGTTCAAATGAAAGCACAGTTGGAAACAAAACAAAAACTCAAATTGATTATGTGAAAAATCATCTAAATCAGATTTTTAACAATAATTCAAAAATTGATATTGAAAAATATAAGACAGGAAACATTGTACTGCATCCAAAATTTGGAATAGGCACGATTGTAAGCATTGATACAGAAAACAAAAGTGCAGAAATTGATTTTAATAAAATCGGAATTAAAACATTAATGCTGGAAATTGCACCATTAAAAATTGTGAAACAGTAAATAATTTTAAAGATTTCTATATTAAATATATTAAGGTTGAATTTATGAATAAAAAATCAGATGAAAATGCGAATATAAATACTAATGACTTAAAACGTATGGAATTTCTTGTTGAAGAAGTTTCCAAACATGGTTATAACTATTATGTTCTTGACAGTCCAACGATTTCAGATAAGGAATATGATTTAATTTATGATGAACTCGTGGCACTTGAACAAGAAACTGGTGTTACTCTTCCAAATTCACCGACTCAGCGTGTTGGCGGAGAAATTTTGGCAGGATTTAAAAAATATTCTCATAAATTTCGATTATATAGTTTAGATAAATGTCAAACAAAACAGCAATTAAAAAGTTGGGTTTTCGACATAAAGAAACACTATCCTAGTGCCGATTTCACTTGCGAATATAAATTTGATGGTTTATCTTTGGTTTGTACATATAAAAACGGTTATTTTGTTTCTGCTGGAACACGTGGCAATGGCTTCGTTGGAGAAGATGTAACAAAGCAGGCAAGAACAATAAAAACTTTGCCTTTAAAGATTGATTTCAAAGGTGAATTAATTGTCCAAGGCGAAGCAATGATTAGACTTTCGAATTTAGAAAAATATAATAAAAAAACGCAAGAACCGCTTAAAAACGCAAGAAACGCAGTTGCAGGCGCAATCAGAAATCTCGACCCGAAAGAAACGGCAAAAAGAAATTTAGATTGGTTCGTATATACAATACATTATGCCGAAAACAAAAGTTTTAAAACTCAGGCAGAAATGATGGGTTTTTTAAAGTCAAATGGTTTTGACATTGGCGAATACTTTAAAATTTGTAAAACGGCGGAAGAGATTTTTGATGAAATTGATATAATTGATGAAAAGCGAAAAAATTCAGACATTTTAATGGATGGTGTTGTTATTCGTCTTAATGATATTGCACATCGTGATGAGTTTGGTTTCACTTCTAAATTTCCAAAGTGGGCAATAGCATATAAATTCGAAGCAGAAGAAGTTAGTAGTATTTTAAAAGATGTTATTTGGCAAGTTGGGCGAACTGGTAAAATCACACCTATTGGAATAATATCACCTGTTGAACTCGCTGGTGCAACAATAAAGAGAGCAACACTTAATAATATCGGCGACATAAAGAAAAAGCGAGTTGCAATTGGTTCGCGAGTTTTTATACGCAGAAGTAATGAAGTCATTCCTGAAATTCTTGGACTTGCAGAACTGTTGCCGAATAGTAAAGATATTGTTCCTCCAAAAAACTGTCCATCGTGCGACACTTTGCTTGTGGAGAATGGAGCGAATTTATTCTGTCCAAATTTTGATGACTGCAAAAACCAAATCATAGAAAGATTAACCAACTTCACAAGTAAAGAAGCAATGAATATTGAGGGATTGAGCATAAGCACGATAACTTCGCTTAATGAAAAATTTGGCGTTAAACATTTTTCTGAAATTTATGAACTTACTGAAAACAATTTTCTTTTACTGGAAAATTTCAAAGCAAAAAAGGCTCGTAATATTATTAATGCAATTGAAAAATCCCAAAAAGTTCCTTTTCATCGTTTTATAAATGCGCTCGGAATTGGCGGAGTCGGAGTTAAGACTTCAAAAGATTTAGCAAAAAAATTCGCAAATTTTGATAAACTAAAAAATGCTGAAATGAACGAAATTTTAAATATATATAATATTGGCGACGTTGTAGCTTCAAATATTTATGAGTTTTTTAAAAATCCTTATAATTTAAATCAAATTGATAAACTTAAAGAAAACGGTGTTAAAATTACATATGGTGAAAATTCATTACGGTTAAATACAATTTTTGATAATAAATTGGTAGTTTTAACAGGCTCATTAAATGATTTTTCAAGACTCGAAGCAACGGCTATTCTGGAAAACTTCAATGCACAAGTTACGACCTCAGTAACTAAAAAAACCGACCTTGTAATTGTTGGTGAAAATGCGGGAAGCAAACTCGATAAGGCGAAAAATTTGGGTATAAAAATAATAAATGAACAAGAATTTAAAGAAATAATTGAAAAATTTAAAAATAACTCGTAAAAATATAATTAAAGGCAAAGTTTTATATGATATGTATACATTTGAAATCATTTGTTGGCAAAATATAATATTCTTTGTTATTCTACTTATATAAAATTTAAAAACTTTGATTAAAAATTAATATTTAAAAAGGTTAAAATGCAAAAAACAAAATCAAATTCAGGCTTTACATCAATTGAAATCGTGATTATCATTGCGTTTATTGCCATTCTTGCTGCGGTTTTAATTCCAACCTATACAAATCTTGCTAAACAAGCCGCAAGAACTGTCGATATGCAGTTAACTTCTTCAATGAATACAATAATCTCAGAATACGGAAATGAAATTGAAAATTTTCAGGATGTCGTTTTTTTTCTTAACCAAGAAGGTTATTCGATTGAAAAATTAAATCCAACTTCTGATGGATTTAGATTTGTTTGGGAAGCAAACACAAATCAAATTCTTTTGTTAAACGAACAATTCGAAGTTGTTCCTGATAAGAATATTCGGTCTTATAATCCTGAAACCTGGCAACTTTGGCTGACAGTTAAAAGTCCGAGTGAGTTGATTGTAAGTCAAAAGATAAAAATTAATTATTATCTAGCGAACGATTACAATGGCAATTTTGAAATAAGGTCTTTATCAATTTTTGAAACTGGGAACAATGTCATAAACGGAAATGTTGTTTATATAACAAGTTCAAACGGTCAGGCAACAATTTCGGGAACAATTAACGGAACTTTGACAATTAATGCACCAAACGCAACAATAAATCAATACGGTAAGGTTAAAAAAATCTCAGTTTTGGCGGTTGGAAATAACTCATTAAAGATTAATGGATACGTGGAGAACCTTGAATTAAAAAACGGAAAAGTCGAATTAATACCTGCGAGTTATGTTAAAACTTTAAATTTTGTAGGCGAAAAAAACATAATGCTTGTTAATGGCGGTATGATTTCGGAAATAAAAAATGACACATTACCCACTAATGCAACCTTTGTAAATGAAACAGGTTTTGTGGAAAATATTCCCGAAGGAATGCCAATCCAAAATTCTGAAAATTTTAAAGTTTCAATAGGAAATTTAACTCAACTTCAATCCTTTCGTGATGCCGTTAATCACGGTGCTAACTTTGTCAATATTACAGTTCAATTAACAGCAGATATTGTTTTGCCTAATGGCTGGACTCCAATTGGAGAGTTTGCTCGAAGCAGTGTGGAAACAACAAATATTGAGGGAGAGATTGTTTATAACGAAAAAATTGTTGGATTTGCTGGTATTTTTGATGGAAATAATAGGGAAATAAGCAACTTAAATAATAAGGGATACGTTCCAAATGCAATAAAAGCCATTATGAAAAACAAAACAACAATTGACGGAAAGGCAGAGTTTGTATATGGCTTTTTCGGTGTTGTGAGCGGAGCGACCATTAAGGACTTATCTATAACAAATGTTGATATAGATATTCCGCTTGAAACAACGTATGGTGACAGTGTTGCCGCCATAGTCGGACTTTCAGTGAAAGATTTAACTTTAATAGGATGCGAGACAACTGGAATTGTCAAGGCATATGACGGTGTCGGCGGTTTGGTTGGGCGTTCTTATTTTGCAAATCAAATATCTTTTGATAATTGTGAAAACAATATTCAAGTTTATGGTATTGAAAAAGCGGCAGGTTTACTTGGCTGTGCTGAAAAACTTTCAGGAGAAAATCAATCAGTTATGTTCAATTTTTGTTCTAATCTTGCAACGGTCAATGCAGGAATAGAAAATGAAAGGACAAAGGATGATATTGCCATTGCGGCTGGTATGACTTCATATACATCTTCGGAAATTGCTAGTTATAATTTTACGAATTGTGAAAATCACGGAAATATATCAGTGAACTATACTAATTCAGAAAAAGCCTATGCAAGTTCATTTGTCGTAAAAATAGATGAGCCTACAATTTCAGAAACTGATGCAATAAAAGATGGAATAATAAAAATTAATGGTGAAATTCAATCGAAATAATATTAATGAAATTTTATAATTTAAAACAAACTTAAAATAAAATAAAAATTGACGACTAAAATAAAGCCGTCAATTTTTGTCTCAAAGGACATTTGTCTTTTGTTGTCAGTTAGTCTATAAGCCGAGTTCTGTTTTTGATGATCATCTGTCTAGACAATATATTTCTATATTGTTCAAGCGGTATTTTTGGATAACGCGAGAGAACAAGCGCATATGTTATCACTTAACCTTGCTTCAAGTGGGGTTTACATTGCACACCTTGTTACCAAGATGTCGGTGGTCTCTTACACCGCCATTTCACCATCACCATAATTAAAAATTATGGCAGTATAATTTCTGTTGCACTTTCCTTAGAGTCGCCTCCACCGGCAGTTAACCGGCACCCAGTTCTCTAAAAGCTCGGACTTTCCTCGTAACTATCATCACAATAGTTCCGCGATCATCTGGCTAACTAACATTTATATTATAGTATAAATTTTTTCAAAAGTCAACCTTTCTTTTTTATAAATTTATAAAATGACTATAAAACTTCTCATACTAAAATAAAAATTTTACAAAAGAATAAAAGTAAAATTTAAGGAAAAAATTTCTTATATGTTAGCATACTTAAATCAACCTGAATATATATTTTTAATATGTTTGTTAGCTTTTGTTTTGATTTTATTTTTTAAATTAATTGTAAAAAAATCAGATTTAAAAAATTTTTTAATCAGTTCAAAAAAAATTAACATATTAGGTATTTTTTCTTCGGCGAAAATTTTTGAAATTGGAGAAAAAGTCAAATATAATCAATTAAATATTTATACAAAAAAAATAGATAAAAACTTGATTGAAGCAACGGGAATCAAACTTGACAAACCTATTTATATTGAAAATCTCACAAACTTGAATTTTAATTATGCAAAAAATTTATGGTTAGCAAAAAAAATATATAGTTTTAATTTAATTATTTTTTATGACGATGACCAAATTAAAGACAAGAATTTAAAATGTCGCGCGAAAAGTAATTTTGAAATATTAAAAAATCTATTTAATTTAGATGCAAAATTTTTGAATACTAATGATTTATCAAAGAAAATTAAAGAAAATTTATACAATTTAAACATAAATCATAATTTTGATAAAAAATGGCACATCTGCGAAAAAAACGAAATCAAGCCGTTGGGAGATTTTGTTAAACACACAATTTTTAAAAATTTTTGTTTGGATTCAACTTTTGAAAACAATAATGTTTTATTAAGAGTCAAACAAACATTTTTTTACGGTGCTTATTATTTTTTTGAAACCAAAAGCAAAAATACGAACAATGAAAATGTAAAAGATGCCAAAAAAAATCCAAAATCAAATAGGAACAAAAATGTTAAAATTTTTTTTACAAAAATAATTCATTGCAATGAGTTGGAGTATTTCCAAATTTGCAAAGAAAAAAAATATTTTAAAATTGAAGGTTTATTAAATAAAAAAAATTATTTTTTTTATAGTTCAAATAAGGTTGTAAAAATCGAAATTATAAAAATTTTACATTCAAAAAATTATTGCTTAAAATTTATAATAAATTTAAAACAAAAATTAAATGAACAAAATTTAAAATCAAATTTTTGGATTTATTTTGGAGAAAAATCACCTGAAAAATTTTTCAATTTTGACTATACTGAACTATATTATAAAATTCTATATTGTTTAGAAAGCAATTTTTCCATAAAATTAAAGAGCGACAATAACAATTTAAATTTTTATTTCAATAATTATTTGCCGTCTAAGACAATTACAGAAGGACTTGAAAATCAAACATTTTTGCAGAAGTGCAGTTTAAACTCTATTCTTGATAACATTTACACGGAAAGCGAATTTTTTAATTTGTTGAAGGAATTATCCTTTGATGATTTAATAAATCTCCATAAATCAAAAAGAATATCTGCGATTTTGGCTTATAATTTAATAAAAAACAAACTTTTTATTCAAAAAAATAATTCTTTTTATATAAATAAAAATGAATTAGCAAATTATGAATTAAAATTTTTTATTGAAAATAAAATTAAAAAAATAAAAATCAAGACAGGGGATTCGAAAATCACAATAGATGGCACAACTTATCATAATTGTCGTAATATCTCAATTAAAACTTTAATAAATCATCAAAATTTTGAAGCATATCTTTGATATTATTTTCTATAAAATTTAGCAGAGATTTCTTTAACCGCTTTTATAAGTTTAGTTATTTCCGAATAAGTCGTATAATATGACATTGAAATTCTCACCGTGCCTTGTTGTAAAGTGTTTAAATCTTTGTGTTTCAAAGGAGCACAATGCAGTCCGCTTCTTACCATAATTCCGTATTTATTATCTAAAATTTCGGCAACTTCGTTAGATGGAATATCTCCGATATTAAAACTTAAAATTCCATTCGCATTGTCAGGATGCGTATATACCTTTACATTTTTTATTTTAGATAATTCATAGTTTAAAAGAGTTGTTAAGTCTTCAAATTTTTCGTTTATTTTCGTAAAATTTTGAATGACAAAATTCAATCCAGCTCCCATTCCTATTATATTTGGAGTTGCCAGCGTTCCGCTTTCGAAACATTCGGGAGCGATCTTAGGTTGCTCAACATTTATTGATTCAGTTCCTGTTCCACCGAATTTTATAGGCATTAATTTGACTTTTGAACTATACGCTAAAATACCAATTCCTTGCGGTGCGTAAAGCCCTTTATGCGGAGAAAAAGCAAGTAAATCAATTCTTTGTTTAAACATATTTATATTTTTATGTCCAATGCTTTGTGCGGCATCTACTAAAAACAAAATACCCTTTTCAAAACAAAGTTTGCCAATTGCATCAATATCAGCTTCCATTCCATCAACGTTTGAAATATGATTACAACAAATTAAATAAGTTTTTTCATTTATATGCTTTGCAATATCATTGATTCTGATTTTATCATTTTGTGTCGAAGTCGCCACAGAAACATCAATAAGTCCACGTGAATTAAGTTCGAAAAGTGGTCGCAGAACAGAATTGTGTTCGTTTGAAGTACAAATTATATGTTTGCCTTTTTGGCACGAGCCGAGAATGGCAAGGTTTAATGCTTCCGTACACCCACTTGTAAAAATGACATTTTCAGGAGATTCTGCACCAATAAAATCGCAAATTTCTTGTCGGATTTCGGCAATTTTTATTGCGGTTTTAATGCTGAAAGAATGACCACTTCTCCCTGGATTTGCGCCGTATTTTATAAAACTTTGATTAATTGCATTGATAACTTCCTTTGGCTTTGGAAAAGAAGTTGCACTATTATCTAAATAAATCATTTTATCTAATTTGAAAACTCAAATATATTTTAATTTTTGAATATGTAACTATTATTGCAAAATAATATTCGAATTTCCTTAACCTTTCTATATTTTCCTTACGTATAATGATATGAAAGAAATAATTTTTTTGATTGTTTTAAAAGATAAATATTACAAAAACACAAAGGAGATAAAATGAAGTACACACTGGCAGTTTTTAGGGCAAGAACGCAAACTCTTCTTTTTGCGAAACTTCTTAAATCATATCAAATTCCAATTTCGATTATAAACACGCCACGTGAAATAAATATATCTTGCGGACTTTGTGTAAAGTTTTTATCTATATATAAAGAATATGCTGAGTCAATAATTAAAAGAAGGAAATTTGATAGTTTTGCTGGTTTTTTTGAATTCTGAGATTTGATTTTTCTAACAATTTGATTTATTGATTTTGTTTAATAAGTTGATTATATTTTAAAATTGTTATATAATATTTTTAAAAGGGAATAGTTTATTGCAATGATATATCAAGCGTTATATAGAAAATATCGTCCAAAGAATTTTAATGAAATTATTGGGCAAAGACATATTGTTGATACTTTGGCAAATCAAATTAAAGCAAATAAGATTGTGCATGCTTATTTATTTTGCGGAAGTCGTGGTACGGGAAAAACTTCAATTGCAAAAATTTTTGCCCGTGCTATTAATTGTGAAAATAATGTAAACGGTTCGCCGTGTGAGAAATGTAATGTTTGTAAGGCAATGAACGATGCCGCAAATATTGATATTATAGAAATTGATGCCGCATCAAATAATAGAGTGGATGAAATTCGAGAAATAAGAGAAAAAGTTAAATTTATGCCCATCAATGCAAGATATAAGGTTTACATAATTGATGAAGTTCATATGTTGACCGACAGTGCCTATAACGCACTTCTTAAAACACTTGAAGAGCCGCCTGAACATATTGTATTTATTTTGGCAACAACCGAACCGCATAAATTGCCACCGACAATTCTTTCACGGTGTTTACGCTTTGATTTTGGTTTGATTTCAGTTGAAGAATTAACTGTTCATTTGAAAAATATATTTAAAAATGAAAGAATTGAATTTGATGAAGAAAGTGTTAAGGCAATTGCAAGCGCAGGAGAAGGCTCTGTTCGTGATACCCTTTCAATTGCCGATTCAGTTGCGGCTTATTGTGAAGGTAAAATTTCTTTCGAAAAAGTTTTAGATATTCTGAATTTGAATAATAATGAAACTCTTATTGAACTTACAAATGTTTTATTTAAAAAAGATTTAGGGAAATGTTTGGAAATAATTGACCGTGTATATAAACAAGGCAAAAATATGAGTGTTTTTGCAAAAGATTTAAGCGTTCATTTCAGAAATCTTTTAGTTATAAAAACTTGTAATGAGCCGAATAAAATTCTTAATTTGCCTGACAATTTATATGAGAAATTTTCAGCACAGGCAAAAACAATAGAGTCAAAAGATTTAATGGAAGCAATGAAAATTTTTGGAAACATTGAAAGCGAATTGAAATACGCACTTTCACCCAAAATTTTAATTGAAACTGCTGTTATAAGTTTAATTTTAGATGAGAATATAAAAAAAAACTGAATAAAAGCACTTCAAATTTTGATAATTCTATATCAAATGCTCGAACATTATGGGGTAAAGTTGTTCTTTATTTTAAAGAAAATCAAAATATTGCCTTATATATGGCTTGTGGCGATATTGTCAATGTTGAAATCAAAGAAAATAATTTTATTATAATTACTGATGAACAAATTTTATATGACACTCTAACCGACAATTCGAACCCACAATTAATTAAACAAGCATTGAATTTGCAGGGCTTTGACGGAGAAATTATAATCAATCGTACATTAAAACAAAACGAATTAGTTGCTCAGGATATTGAAAAACTTAAAAATTTCGGATTAAATGTAAAAATATTTCAATAAAAAATTAAAATACTCATAAAATGAAAAATTTTAATTTAAAATTTAAAAAAAGAAAATAGGGAATATATTAAATATAAAGGAGTTTTTATGAACAATTATAAAGGCGGGTTCGGCGGTGGATTCGGCGGATTCGGTGGCGGTATTAACCAACTTATGAAACAAGCGCAAAAAATGCAAAAGGATATTGAAACAGCAAAAGAAGAAATTGCCGAAAAAGAGTTTAAAGCAACGGTCGGTGGCGGTATGGTCGAAGTTGTGATGATGGGAAATAGGACAGTGAAATCCGTGAAACTTGTTCCAGAAATTATCAATGAAGTCATCAATGCTGATGATGTTGAACTTTTGGAAGATTTAATTTGTGCTGCAATGAATGACGTGCTTACTCAAATTGAAAATATAGAAAAAGAAAAACTTCCGCAAATGCCGGGGATGTGAAAATGGAAAATGAACCACTTGAAAAACTGGTCGCAGCATTTCGAAGTTTGCCAGGTGTTGGTTTAAAATCGGCGCAACGTTTTGCTTATTATATAATCAAACAATCTATTAGCGAAGCACAATATTTTGCCGACAGCATTCTTAACGCAAAACAAAAAATAAAATATTGCAAGGAATGTGGCGATTATACAGACCGTGAAATTTGCCCTATTTGCTTGCATCGTGATGCTAAAATAATATGCGTTGTTGCAGAGCCAAAAGATGTTACGGTAATTGAAAAGGTAAAAAATTTCAACGGCGTTTATCACGTTTTGAACGGCACAATAAGCCCTCTTGAAAACCGTGGACCGAATGATATAAGAATTAAAGAATTGTTGGCGAGAATAAAAGAACACCAAACCATAGAAGTGATTGTGGCATTAAATCCTGATGTAGAAGGAGATGCAACTGCAATGTATATTGCAAAACTTTTGAAGCCATTAGGCGTGAAGGTTACGAGAATTGCACAAGGAATTTCAATGGGAACTGATATTGAATATGCCGATGAAATTACGTTAACAAAAGCCATTGAAGGTCGAATTGAATTATAATTATCAATCATCATCATATTGTGTTACATCATAATCTTTATAACCATAGCGAACCGTGTTTTCGCTCTCATCAATTTCTTTTTGATTTTGTATAATATTTTCTGTTTTTTTCTTGCTGTCATTTGTTTTATTTTGACTAAGCCGATTTTTGAAATCTTTTTTGTCGTTTTCATCATCATCTTCATTTTCGTTAGTTTTTTTTGCATTTTTTTTGCTTTCTTTAAAACTATTTTCAGTTACTTTGAGTTTGCCCTTATTTTTAATAACGGTTGCTAAAATATAAAATGCCGCCATTCCGATTGCGAAATATACAAAACGGCTAAGCAAACTTGCTTGCGAACCAAAAAAACCCGCAACAATATCATATTGAAACGCACCAATAAAGAACCAATTTAAACATCCGAGCATAGCAATTATAAAACAAATTAATGTAAGCATAAAAAACCTCTTTTTGAATATAATGTGTTTTATACTTGATTTTTATACAAAAGTTTTATGCAAAAAATTTAAAATCACTTGACTTTTATAAACGTGCGATATATAATGCTGTTAATTTTAAAAACTAAAATATTTAAATTTGTTAAATAAATTTAAATGTAAGATATAGGAATAATAACGAGAAAATCAAAGTAAAATAATTTAACGCAATTTGATTTATTTTAAGTTTTTGCAGCGTAAAAAAGCAAAAACTTTTTGTATTAATAATTGCATTTAAATAAAAAACTAAAAAAGTATTATTATGAAAAATTAAATGGAATTTTTAATGAATAAGAGGCCATTAAGGAGGAATAAAATGAAAACATATTTAACACCAGAAGGTAAAAAAGAACTAGAAAACAAATTAGAATATTATAAAACGGTTAAAAGAGCCGAACTCAGTCAAGCAATAGGAATTGCAAGAGAATATGGGGATTTAAAAGAAAACTCGGAATATGATGTTGCAAAAGAAGCACAAGCAGTTTTGGAAGCAGAAATTATGGAAATAGAAGCAAAACTTCGAAACTGTATTATTATAGATAAGAAAAAAATTGACACAAGCAAAGTATCTATCGGTTGCTATGTGAAGGTTTTTGATAAGAAATTTAATGAAGAAGTAGAATATAAAATTGTCGGTTCAACTGAAAGCAATCCGTCAAAAGGTTTGATAAGCAATGAATCTCCCGTTGGGATTGCACTCATAGACGCAGAAATCGGTTCTATTGTAACTGTTGAAACGCCTGTTGGTGCACAACAACTTAAAGTTTTATCAATTCGAGTTTGATTTTTTACTGATAATATAACTTTGTTAATTTTTATTTATTAATTTTAAATGAATTATTATTATTTTTAAAATTTTTTAAAGCGTCGCTGTCATAACTGAAACAGCACTTTTTCTTATTCTCAAAATTTTGTTTCGAAATTTCAATTAACTTGTCAAGTAAGGTTGTATAGTTTAAATTTTTCCATAAATAATTAGCCAAAGAGCCAGGAATTGTATTAATTTCATTAATAAAAACGTCGTCGGACTTATCATCAACCAAAAAATCCACCCGCACAATACCACTGCAACAAAGTTTGAAAAAAGCATCTTTTGTTAATTTTTTTATTTTGCTTTTTATATCTTTGCTTAAATTTATATTATCTTTTCGTTCATATTTAACATTAGCGATATTTAAATATTTTTGCTTAAATGATAAAAAACTTTCCCACGGAATAGGCTCTTCAAGTTTAGAGACTTCGGCAAAATCTTGATTACCAATACAAGCACAATTAATCTCTCTTAAATTTTCAACGGCCTCTTCAACTATAATTCGCAAATCATAGCATTTTGCAATTTCAATGGCTTTGGTAAGTTCGGTATCATTATTGCATTTTGAAATGCCAATGCTGCTCCCTAAATTTGCAGGTTTTACAATCAATGGATATTGCAAATTTTTTTTAATATTTGTTATGACCATTTCTTTTTTATTATCAAAATCTGTGTTATTAAACCAAACATAATCGGTTACTGGAAAATTATTTACTTCAAAAAGTTGTTTCATAATAATTTTATCCATACAAACACTGCTTCCAAGAACACCGCTCGACGAATAAGGAACGTTTGAAAGTTCGAGAAGCCCTTGAAGCGTACCATCTTCGCCGTTAAGTCCATGGCAGCAGATAATTGCAGAATTTATTTCGGCTATTTTTTTTACAATAATTCCAATTTTTTGATATAAAAAATTATCTCCGCACATTAAAAAAACATTTTTATGAGATTTTTCTTTAAAATTAAAAAATTTGTCAACTCTTTCGAATTTTTCACTGTAAAACCACTTGCCTGATTTTGAAATGTAAATCGGAAAAACTTTATATTTTTTCTTATCCAATGAATTAATTGTTTGAATTCCTGTGATGATTGAAATATCGTGTTCACTACTTACTCCGCCAAAAAATACTGCAATGTTTTCCATAAAAACTCCTTGAATAGATAATTAAAAAAACTTTTAATGTTGTTTTAGATTGAAAATAACAGTTTCTTGAAAATATCTATGCAAGGAATTATATTTTTGTTAATCAAATAAAACTAAAATAATTAACTTTTTCTAAATTTTTTACGGACTAAATTTTTTTCTTTACCATTTTTAGAAGGCTTATAATAAACTCTGTTTTTTAAGGTTGTTGGCATATATTGTTGTTCCACATATCCGCCATAGTCATGTGGATATTTATATTTTGAGTGGCAATGTGGATTTTCATTAAAAACGGGATGATTTTTTAAATAATCAGGAACATTATCATCTTTAACATTTTGTGCATCATCTTTTGCTGCATTAAGAGCAACAATAACTGAATTAGATTTTTCTGCTTCGCACGAATAAATAATTGCGTGTGTCAATGGAATTAATCCTTCTGGTGCGCCCATTTTTTCAATGGCATACATTGCACTCGTTGCGAGTAATAGAGCATTAGAATCAGCCATTCCAATATCTTCGCTTGCGTGTGCCACAAGCCGTCGTGCAATAATTAAAGGGTCAATACCTGCCAAAATCATTCGTTGAGAATAATAAAGTGCAGCTTCGGTATCGCTTCCACGAATTGATTTACAAAAAGCACTAAGCATATCGTAATATGAATTTTCATCAATTGAAAGTGCTTTTTTCTGAATTGACTGTTCCGCTACTTCTTTTGTTATAACAATTTTTTTATCTTTATTAAAAGGTGTTGTTAAAACTGCAAGTTCAAGTGCATTTAATGCCATTCGAATGTCGCCAGAACTTGCCCATGCAAAATGACTTAATGCATTTTCATTTACTTCAAGCGGAAATTTCCCAAGTCCTTTTTCTTTATCATCAATTGCTCTTTTAAGAGCTGTAATAATATCGTTATCTGCAAGTGCCTTGAATTCGAAAATCCTACAACGACTTACAATAGCCCGTGTCATTGATGTAAATGGATTTTCTGTCGTTGCACCAATAAAAATAATATCACCTTTTTCAATTGCGTGCAAAACACTATCACTTTGTGCTTTACTCCAACGATGACATTCGTCTAACAAAAGAAAAGTTTGTATTCCATACATTTGTTTATCAATATTTGCCTGTTCAATAATTGCTTTAACTTCCGAAACACCGCTTGAAACTGCACTCAACTTTTTAAATTCGCCTTTCATAACGTTTGTTATGATATGTGCAAGTGTTGTTTTTCCGCTTCCCGGCGGTCCATAAAAAATACAACTACCAAGTTGATTTGCTTCAATAGCGCGTCGCAACAAGCATCCTTTTGCAACAAGATGCTTTTGCCCGACAAAATCTTCAAAATTATTCGGTCGCATTTTTTCGGCGAGTGGAATTCTTTTTTCATATATTTTATCAAAATCCGAGATATTTTTTTCTTTCTGCATATTTAAATTTTACTATATTATAAAATAAATGTAAAACGAAAATCAAAATTTATAAGAATTTTTGATTTTTTAAGGTTTTACTTTAATTGAAAACAAAATACGAATAATTGCAAATAAGCAATAATATATTAGATAATGTAAAAATCGACAAAGTATGCGAATTTATAATAAAAATGTGTATTTTATTTGATTGTTAAAATTGTTAATTAAGTGAGGAAAAAATGTCTTTTTGCGTTATTAAATCATCTACCATAAAAATTGCGCTTGTTATGATTTTAATTGCTGCTCTTTTAGCAATTGGTATAAATGGGACTGCATCGGCACAAGTTTTTTTTGGCTATTCAGTAAAAAAACTGCCCGTTTACAGTGTTGCAACTGATGAAAAGACAGTGGCAATAAGTTTCGATGCTTCGTGGGGGGCAGATAAAACTCAGAAAATCATTGATACGCTTAAAGAATATAATTCAACGGCAACTTTTTTCCTTGTTGGTTTTTGGGTTGACAAATATCCTGAAATGGTAAATGCAATTAAAGATGCTGGACTTGAAATTGGTTGCCATTCAAATACGCATCCCGATTTAACAACGCTTAGTCGTCAACAAATATATCAAGAAATCACACTAGCAAATGATTTGATAAAAAACATAACAAACAATGATGTGAAACTGTTTCGTTGTCCGTTCGGTGCATATAATAATTCAGTTATAGAAACAATTGAAGAACTTAAAATGATTCCAGTTCAGTGGGATGTCGACAGTTTAGATTGGAAAGGTTTATCGGCTGGTGATATTACATCCAGAATTCTTAACGGAGTGAAAAACGGTTCAATTATTCTTTGCCACAATAATTCCGATAACATAATTCCTGCGTTGACAATGATTTTAGAACGATTGCAGATGCGTGGATATAAAATTGTTTCAGTCGGAGAATTGATTTATAAAAATAATTATACGATAGACAGAAACGGCGTTCAACATTTGTCCGAGAATTAGAAAATTAAAAATTTGTTTTGTTACATATATGAAAAAGAATTCATAAATCGAGAAAATAATATAAAATAATATAAAATAATTCAAAAATTTAATAAAAAATTACCGTAAAACGTTCGAATTTTATATAAAATTATGATATATTATATCAAATTGAGTTTGTGCTTTTTAAAATTTAATAAATTCGAATTAAATAAAGTGAGATTAGTTATGAATTCATAGTTATATAAATATTTTTAGTTAGGAGTAAAAAAATGAAATACGAACTTTTAAACAATAATAAAGCATTTTTAATTGGGAATGTGATTGAAGAGCCGATTTTCAGCCACGAAACATTTGGAGAAGGCTTTTACGAAACCAAACTTTCTGTGCCACGCCTCTCAGAACACGTCGATATTTTGCCAGTTATCGTTTCGGAGAAAATGATAAAAAACTTTAATTTAAGTAAAGATGTCGGAATTAAAGGACAGTTTCGAAGTTTTAATAAATTAAGCGGAAACAAAAACAAGCTTATTTTAAGTATTTTTGCTCGTGAAATAATTGAAATTGACAAAAGTATGAATCCGAATATAATTGAAATTTCAGGTTTCGTCTGCAAAGAACCGATTTATAGGTTAACTCCTTTCAACCGTGAAATTTGCGATATTTTGATTGCTGTCAATAGGGCATATAATAAGTCTGATTATTTGCCGTGCATTGCGTGGGGCAGAAACGCAAGATATATTAAAGAGGCAAAAATTGGCTCAAAGATTGATATTGTCGGACGAATTCAAAGCCGTGATTATCAGAAAAAACTTGAATCGGGAGATATTATAACAAGAACTGCTTATGAAATCTCAATTAGCCGAGTTATGTTAATTCAAGATGAAGCGACAGCAAACAACAGTCTTAAAACCGCTGAAATTGAATAGTTGTTAAATTTTTCTTTAAAATCGA
Organism: Christensenella sp. UBA5489; assembly: GCA_002424095.1. Taxonomy (GTDB): domain Bacteria; phylum Bacillota; class Clostridia; order Christensenellales; family UBA1242; genus UBA5489. Next base: position 93,410 of record DIPL01000018.1, on the reverse strand, counting down.
CTTCATGAAATTCAATTCATAAAGTCGTTTTTTTATTTAAAAATTGTCTTAATTCCCAATAATTAATCGTTTTTCATTTTTTATTTAATTTTTAATGTGATTATTTCTTTTAATTTGACTATAAAAAATTATTATGTTAATATTTTCATATCAACAAGTTTTGAATAACTTTAACATTATCGATAATATTAATTTAAAAAGGAATTATATGAGCGAAAAAATTGGCAAGAAAAATTCTTTAAAAAAATCAAGAGAAAAAAACGAAAATAAAATGAACAACACAAAAAACGAATGCGAAAAAAGCAATGAACTTTATGGAAAATTGGACGCATATTGGCGGGCAACGAACTATCTTTCAATTGCACAACAATATCTTATAGATAACATGCTTTTAAAAGAGCCTTTGAAACCGGAGCATATAAAAAAACGTATTGTAGCACCGTGGGGCACAGTGCCAGGTCAGAATTTTATTTATACGCATTTGAATCGTGTTATTAAAAAATATGACTTAAATATGATTTTGCTTTCAGGACCTGGACATGGCGGACATTTTTGGACAGCAAACACTTATCTTGAAGGAAGTCTATCCGAAGTTTATCCAGAATTTAGCCAAAATGAAAAAGGAATGAAAAAATTTTGTAAGAGTTTTTGTTTCCCAGATGGTTTATCTAGTCACGTTGCGGCGGATATGCCGGGGTCAATTCACGAAGGTGGCGAACTTGGTTATAGCATTTCTCACGGTTGTGGAGCAATTTTTGATAATCCTGATTTAATTGCTACTGTAATAGTTGGCGACGGCGAAGCGGAAACTGGTCCGCTTGCAACTTCATGGCATTGCAATAAGTTTATAAATCCGATTACCGATGGGGCAGTTTTACCTATTTTACATTTAAACGGATATAAAGTTGCAAATCCGACAGTTTTGGCACGTATTCCAAAAACTGAACTGGAACAGTTTTTTTATGGTTGTGGTTGGAAACCATATTTTGTTGAGGGCAAAGAACCACTTAAAATGCATAAAAATATGACCAAAGTTTTAGATGAAGTAATTGAAGAAATTAGAAATATTCAAAAAAATGCACGTTCTAAAAACAACGATGCACGTCCAATTTGGCCACTTATTGTGCTACGAACACTTAAAGGCTGGACTTGCCCTCAGGAAATTGATGGAGTGAAAATTGAAGGAACATATAACGCATATCACGTACCAATTCCAATGACGAAACCGCATCATATAAATTTGCTTGAAAAATGGCTTAAAAGTTATAAGCCCGAAGAATTATTTAATGAAAATTATGAACTTATTTCCGAACTCAAAGCATTAACGCCGAACAAAATGGCACGATTAGGAGCAAATCCACATGCTAACGGTGGACAACTCCTTAAAAATCTGAATTTGCCGAATTTTAAAAATTATGCGGTATCGTTTCAAAAGCGTGGCGAAGTTGTTTCGCAAGATACTTTTGTTTTAAGCAAATTTATGCGAGATATAATTAAAAATAATCCAAAAAATTTCAGAATTTTCGGACCTGATGAAATGCCGTCCAATCGAATAAATGCAGTCTATGAAGTAACTCAAAATGTTTTTAATGCGGAAATTTTAGATAGCGAAGATAAATTAGCACCGAACGGACGAGTTTTAGATGCTTATTTAAGTGAGCATATGTGTGAGGGTTGGTTAGAAGGTTATTTATTGACTGGACGACACGGAACTTTTATAACCTATGAGGCTTTTGCTCGTGTTGTGGATTCAATGCTTTCGCAACATATAAAATGGCTTAAAGCATGCAAAGAAATTGAATGGCGAAAAGAAATTGCTTCTTTAAATTTAGTTTTAACTTCGCACACGTGGCAACAGGAACATAACGGCTATTCACATCAAGAGCCAGGGATTTTAAATCATTTAGCAAATGAAACCACAGGAATAACTCGAATTTTTTTGCCACCTGATACAAATTGTTTGCTTTACACATATAAGAATTGTCTTGAAAGTCGCAATCAAGTAAATGCAATTATTGCTTCAAAGCATTATTCTCCGCAATGGCTGAAAATTGACGAAGCAATATCTCATTGTAATAGCGGTATAGGTGTTTGGAATTGGGCAGGGAATGAGAAATTTTTCAAAAATGAAAATAACAATCAGGCAAAAGATAAAACAAATGAGTTGAATTCAGAAAGCGAACTTGATATTATACTCGCTTGTGCCGGAGATGTTATAACAATGGAAACTTTGGCGGCAGCATCAATATTGAAAAGTGAATTGCCGAATCTTAAATTCCGTTTTGTAAACATTGTTAATTTATTAAAACTTAGTTCTAAAAATGAATACTCAAATGGCTTAGCTGATGAAGAATTTGATTTGATTTTCACGAAAGACAAGCCTGTAATATTTAATTTTCACGGCTATCCAAATTTAATTCATCAATTAATTTGGAAGCGAACAAATAGAAATTTTACCGTTCACGGATATAGTGCGAAGGGCAATGTTTCTACACCTTTTGATATTCGTGTGCAAAATGAAGTTGACAGATTTCATATAGTAAAATCGGTTTTGAATAAATTACAAAATTCAAAAGAAACTTTAAATTCAAATATAAAAAGTGCAGATATTGAAATATTAAATACAAAAATGAACAAAATGCTTAAAAAACACCACGATTATATACGAGAATACGGAATTGACCTTCCTGAAATCCTTAATTGGAAATGGTAATCTGTATATTTTTGACTTTAATTTTTTAATTTTTATATTAAATATTTTATACAAAGATATTGAAATATTAATACAAAGATGAACAATGCTTTAAAAAAGATTATATCAATTTATAAGGATATAAGGGCATAAAATATGATTCATACTATATAATTTTTGACCCAACTTTTGACCCAACTTTTGAAGAATTTATGCAATTTTTGACTTTTTTTTAAAAAATACAAATGAAAAAAGCCTTATAAACAAAGGCTTTTGGTGAATCGCCGGGGGATTGAACCCCGGACACACAGATTAAGAGTCTGTTGCTCTACCAACTGAGCTAGCGATCCATAGTTTTTAGTCATTAGGCCATCAAGAATCAGTTGCTCTGCCAACTGAGTTAACAGCCCACAAATATTTTTGAATTAATTGCAAATTTAACTCAAATAATACAAAATATATTGTAATAATTTATTATAGCAAAAAAACAAATAATTTTCAAGATATTTAAGAAAATAAAAGTAATTTCTTTTATTTTCTTTTTTTTAAAACAAATGAAAAATAATTAAAAAAGGATAAACCCAAAAATCTTAATCAGTTAATGAGATTGTGAAATATGGAAAAGTGGTAAGTGCGAGTGATATAATTTACATCGTACTCGATTTTAACTCGAATAAAAAAGTGTTTTTAACGATGTTTTGCGTGAAAAGCAACACCTATTGTCCCTGGTCCGCAATGCGTTCCAATTGTTGGACCGACAGGTTGAAACCAAATATCAAGTTTTTTATCGAAACTTTCTTCTAACATTTTTTTAAATTGCAGGGCATCTTCTTCGGCATATGCATAAGTAATGCAAATTGGATGTTTTTCAATATCATCTCCAATTTCTTTAATCAATGTGATTAATTGATTTAATCCTTTTTTTCTACCTTTTGCAATGCCGTGCTTAACAATTTCACCGTTACTGTTTATTTTTAGAATAGGTTTAATATTTAGCATTGATGCCATAACAAACGATGTCGTTGACAAGCGCCCACCTCTTTTTAGGTATCCAAGGTCATCAACAAAAAAATATGTCGCATAGTTTTCTCTATTTTTTAATACAAAATTGATAATTGCTTCATCGCTTGCGCCATCTTTCCACATTTTTGTAGCCGCATAAACAATCATTGCCCCGCCAATTGAAATGCTCAGTGTATCAACACATTTCACGGAATTTTTTGGATATTTTTCTTTTAAAATTTCAATTGCCTGATTCATATATTCGAAAGTGCCGCTCATCTTAGTCGAAAAATGAACATAAAGAATATCTTCTCCACTTGCTAAAACTGGTTCAAAATAATCTATGTAATTTTGCACGTTCAGCGCACTTGTTTTTGCGACACTTCCTTTTTTAAGTCTTGAATAAAAATCGTTAAAGTCGGTTTTTTCACCTAAATCATAATCTTTTTCTTCGTTGTCAATGTTATAGGGCATTCCAATAACTTTCAGTCCAAGTTCTTTGGCTTTTGTGTGCCATAATTCACTATTACTATCGCAAAAAAATACACTCATTTGATTTCTCCAAATTTTAAATTTAATAAACTTTTTACTATAAAGTTTATTATATTATATTTTTATATAGAAATCAACAAATTAAGTTATAATATTTATATATTAAAATGAAAATTCTTTAATTATTCCATATATTCAAAAGCAATGTCTTTTATATGAATTGTGTCGCCGTCTTTAAGACCCTTTTCTTTAAGTTTGTCAATCACTCCGTCTTGTTTAAGTCTTTTTTGGAAATAGGCAAAACTGACAAAGTCTGAAAGAACAACTCCTCTGATTAAGTTGTCGATATATCCACCGGAAAGAACAAAACTGCCATCTGTTTTTTGAGATATTTCAACACTTACTTTATCTCTTTTGTCAAAATCAAATTCTTCAACTTCAATGTCATCACTTTGTGGCAAATCTTTCAGTTTGTTCCAAATCAATCCTTTTAATTTATCAATATTATATAAAGTTACCGCTGAAATCGGTATAATTTCAACCAAATTTTCATTTACAGTTTCAACTTTTTCATTTTCTACCACATTTTTTGTATGTTGTAATTTTTCTTCTCTGTTTTTATTTAAAATTTTCGTAACTTCTATTTTAAAATTTTCTATTTTTTGTTTTAGAATTTGTTCTTTCAATAAATCACATTTCGTAAGTGCTATTATTTGAGGCAACTCTGCGAGTTTTTGGCTATAATTTTTTAATTCTTTATTTAAAATTTTATAATCTTCAACTGCATTTCTGCCGTCTGTTTCGGAAATGTCAACCATATGCAGAATAAGGCGTACACGTTCAATGTGTTTTAAAAAATCATGTCCAAGCCCAATTCCTTCGCTTGCACCTTCAATCAGTCCAGGAATATCAGCCACGACAAAGATATTTTCAAAATAAGAGACAACTCCAAGATTAGGAGTTAAAGTTGTAAATGCGTAGTCCGCAATTTTTGGACGAGCCGCAGAAATCACAGAGAGAAGTGTGCTTTTCCCAACATTAGGAAAGCCGACAAGACCAACATCTGCAATAGTTTTAAGTTCAAGTATAATTTCTTTTTCTTCACAAATTTCGCCAGTTTGTGAGAAACGTGGCGCTCGACGTGTTGATGTTGCGAAATAAGAATTGCCACGTCCACCAAGCCCTCCTTTTAGTGCCGTAAAGAGTTGTCTGTCTTCACGCATATCGGCAATAACTTTGTTGGAAGTTGCATCATAAATAACAGTTCCACAGGGAACTTCGATAATTACATCTTTACCATTTTTTCCCGTGCAATTTGTTTTGCCCCCGTCATGACCATTTTCAGCAATAGTTTTTCTTTTATATCTAAAACCGTAAAGAGTGTTCAAATTTTTTGTTGCTTTGAAAACAATATCTCCACCTTTACCGCCATCGCCGCCATCCGGACCACCTGTTGCTGTCATTTTATTTCGAATAAAAGAAATTGCACCCTTGCCGCCATCGCCCGCCTTGATTGTAATTTTTGCTTTATCTAAAAACATAATCTTCCTAACTTATTTAATTTTGTTCCAATTTATATTTACATATTTCTTTTAATTTGCAAGTTTCACACTTTGGTGAGCGTGCTTTGCAATAATATCTACCAAATAAAACCATTTGAGAATTAGTTTTGCTCCATAAAGATTTATCAATTAATTTCTTTAAATCTTCTTCACATTTTTTCACATTTTCAGCATTCGAAAAGCCAAGCCTTTTTGAAACTCTCAAGACATGTGTGTCAACTGCTATTGCATCTCCACCAAAGCCTATGGAGAATATAACGCTTGCTGTTTTTTGTCCGATTCCATTAAGACTTTTAAGTTTTTCAATTGTATTTGGCACCTTGCCATCGTGTTTATCAATAATTTCACGACTGATATTGATTATGCTTTTTGATTTTTTTCTATAAAATCCGCAAGAATAAATTTCTTTTTCAAGTTCCTGTTGACTTAATTTTGAAAAGTCCTGTGGAGTTTTGTATTTTTTAAACAAATTTTCTGTAACAGCATTAACCCGTTTGTCCGTACATTGTGCGGATAAAAGAACAGCAATTAAAAGTTCGAAATTATTACTAAATTTAAGCTCGGTAGTAGGTTTTGAAAACAGTTCATCCCAATATTCCAAATATTTTTCCATACAGAAATTATAGCAATAATTAATTAAAATGTCTAGCAATAATTAATGAGAATATCGAGATGTCGAGTTTTTATATTATTAAATGAATTCAGTTTTTAAAGTTAAAGACCACTTGAAAATAAAAAAAGCCCCGTTTGGCAAACTTGCGGGATTTGCTTTAAGGCTTTTTACATTAAATTTATACTCCTTCTTGAATACCTGGAAGTAAATTAGGCAATATTTCTTTTATAAACAACTGGAAGAACAAGATAAGTGCAATTATAATTGCCAAACCAACAATAACATTGACTAGACGTTTTTTTGCTTCTTCTCTTTTTTCTGTTGAGTCGGCCCTTGCCATATTAACACCGATGATGACAGCATAAATCATACCCGCTGCACCAACAACAATCAAAATTGGCCATAAAACTTGATAAATGGCATCTACGACAGTGTTAACCCACGCCCATGGACCATTAGGATCAGTGTATTCGCCGTCAGCAAACATTAATTTAATATTTAAAATACTTACCGCAAAATTATACATTATAAACCTCCAAAATTTATTATTTTTATTATTTGCAAATTATTAAGCACTATGCAATTAAAATAATTTAACTATGTCATCATAACATAGATTTTTTTTAAAACCAAACATTTTTACGATATTTTTTTATTTTTTTTAATATTTTTCAACAATATTTTTATTTTCCCAGATATTTTGTTGTATTTTATATAAATTATTGCAATTTAAAAGGAATTTGAATTATTTTCGACATCATTATTTTTTGCCTTTTAATTTAAAAATAAATATAAATTTATCCTGTTTCCTTTTTTGTTTGACATTAATATATATATAATGTTATTATTTGTATATTAATATTTATTAATTTTTTTAAAGATTTTATCTATATTTTGCAGGAGATTTATGAAATCTTTTATGGTTGGGGTTGTAATTGTTGTTTGCACTTACGTGTTAGGTATTGTAATTGCTGGTTATACTGAGGGAAGTTTTGATGACTGGACTTCACTTTTAACAAACAATTATGCTCTTTTTGGTGGAGCAGGTTCTTTTCTTTTAGTTTTGTTATATTACACAAGCAATAAAAAAATAAAGCCAAAACCGTCAGCAGGGGAAGGAAAGACGAAAGAAGGCAAGAAAATGCAACAATATTATGATGCTAGATGGATAACTGAAAAAGAACTCCTTACCGACTCACGTTTTATGTATAATACCTATAAAACTTTGCCGATGGTTAAAAAAAGCGGTATTGTTATAAGAAATTTAGTTAAAAATGGAAAATTTCATATAAATTTATATAAACCTATTCATACACTTGTTATCGGAACAACTGGTTCAGGGAAAACAACACTTATAATCGACCCAGCAATTCGAATTTTATCAGCGACTGGTGAAAAACCTTGCCTTGTCATAACTGACCCAAAAGGCGAATTATATAATAAACATTCAAAGCAGTTACGCAAACAAGGATATCGTGTTATGGTGCTTGACCTCAGAAAACCTTATGCTTCCACAAGATGGAATCCTATGGCAAATGCATACACTCAATATCACACAGCAAAAAATTTAGAAAAACAAGTTAAGGTTCATAATGGCGGAAAGCCACAGTTTTATAAATTAAAAACAACTGCCGACCGTTATCCCCACGTTTGGTATGAGTGGGACGGTATTGCTTATGCAGATAAAACACAACTTTTAAACGACATAGGTGCAAAACGACAAGAAATGATTGACCAAGCAGAAAATGAACTTCGTGAAATTGCTTCAAATATTGTGCCGATTGAAAGTAAAAATGAACCTATATGGGAGCAAGGTGCACAGGATTTCTTATACGGAACAATGATTGCAATGCTTGAAGATAGTATGGACCCACGACTTGGAATGACATTAGAAAAATTTAATTTTTATAATTTGCGTATGATTGCAACGACAACCGACCCGGACCCAGATAATCCTTATGGAACTTTGAGAGATTATTTTGGTGGTAGAGATAAATTCAGCAAAGTGAACGCATTGACTTCATCTGTTATTAATAACGCTCCGAACACTATGAGAAGTTACATGGGGGTTTTGCTTTCAAAAATTGCAATTTTTCAGGATGGCGGTATATGTTATGCCACGGGTTATTCTGACATGAAATTCGATGATTTTGTTTCTCAACCAACCGTTCTGTTTATTAAAGTTCCCGATGAAAAAGAATCAAGACATTGTATCGCTACAATGTGCATTTCTCAACTTTATAAAAAACTTATTGATATTGCCAGCAATTCACCGGGATTAGTACTTCCACGACCTGTTTATTTTCTTTTGGACGAGTTTGCGAATTTGCCTAAAATTGAAAAAATGGATACTATAATCACAGTTGCGCGAGGAAGAAAGATTTATTTCGAACTTGTTGTGCAGTCGTATATGCAATTAAATAACAAATACGGAAAAGATGTGGCGGATACAATTCGTGGAAATTGTAATATTCAAATATATCTCGGAACTGATGACCAAAGCACAAAAGAAGATTTTTCTAAATTATGCGGAGACATTTCTCTTGAAATGGAGAACGTTTCAGTTAGTAAAGGCGATAAAAAAGAAGGGGGATCATCATCAACAAAAAGCACGCAAGTTGTTACACGTCCACTAATTGGCGCTTATGAACTTGGTCAACTTCCTTATGGCACTGCAATTGTTAAAATTTTTCAAGTTCATCCGATTAAAACTGGATTTACACCTTATTATGAAGTTCCAGAATTTGATAAATCAGAAATTTCTGAGGAATATGTCAAGGCACAACCGTTTAATGAAGCCGAAGTTTTTTACGATATAAGAAAACGAAATATGCTCATTTATAGACCACGTTCTTCAAGATTCGATGGCTTTGATATTTAATTATTTTAATATTTGAAAAATACAATTATAAATAATTATTTTATTTATATTCTTTATTAATTTTCACTTAAATTTAATTAAATTAGAAGAGTAATAATGAAGCAATAATTGTATAATTATTGTTAATATATATAAAATATAAATATAGTTGTCAAAAATAGTTGCAAAGATTTACAAATTTTGATAAAATATTTTAATTATAATTTTTTATATTAATATTAATATTAATATTTTCATTCAATATAAATTTTTATCATTTATTTGAGAGGAAAAATGTTTATTTCAAATTTTAAATCAAGAAAAACCAAAAATTTCCTTATCGGGGCAATTTCATTTTTCTGCTTTATAATTATGTGTTTTTGTGGTTTTTCTTTAACAATATCCAACACAGCATCACAAAGTATTTTAAAGGCTCAAAGTGTTGGAAATTTTCCTTATTTCAAAGCAAAAGTTGGCTCAATAGATTTTTTTAATGGACAAACAGTTTTTTTGAATAGTGGACAATCTTTGGAAATAACTTTTGGTAAGCCGATTGGCATGCCACACGAAGAAGCAACTAATATTTACTTGAACCAAGATAATATTGGCGAACACGCACTTTCGTGGCTTTCTGGTGGTTTTGAACTAAAAATCAACGGAGAAAGAGTATTAAATCCTGAGTTGTCAGAAAAATATTCGATTGAAAAATACTATTATAATCCCGGATACGTGCACGGTTCTGAATCAAATCCAGAGGGCAGAGAATTTGAATATTTTACTCTTTCCATAAATCTTGCAGATACAACACTCTTCCCAAGCGGGAAATACGAAATTACTTTTAATGATTTTATGGAATATAGTGGGATAGATTATTCTTTTGGAAATAAAAAAACTTTCACAGCCATTTTTTATCTTTTTAACACACTCGATTATTTTTCATCTGAAAGTGCAATTAATGCAAAAATTGAAATGAAAAACACCCGTGAAGTTTCAAAGTTAGATACGATTTATAAAAATTATTTTTATTTCAATTATACAAACCAAAACCCTGCAAATGATTTTAATTCCTTGCCATATCTTTCTTTTGAAAAAAATAAGTTTATAATTGAGATTTCGAAATCTTATCAGGGGATAACACAGTCGTGCACTGTAAGCAAGTTTGAGCCGAATTATGTCAGACTTGGAACTAACACTAACAACAATTTTGTTGATGTTGTTTCAAAACCCGAAGAACCAGACAAACTTTTGATTTATTTTAAAGATTTAGGTGAATATGCTATTAATTTTAAATTTATATACTCAGAAAATGAATCAACATATACACTTTTAACAAATAACAAAATTGATAATTTCAAAAAGGATATTTTACATATTTTTGGTTATCAACTTTTTTATTCTGATATTAATGACCAAAAAAATAATGAATTTAAAGATATTCAAAACGGAGAATATAATCTAAATAACTCCTCTGATGTTAGTTATCTTTTACCTTATGAAAATTTAAGTAATAAATATGTCGCAAATTTAGCAGATGACAATGCTATAATGCAAGAGTTAAACGGAGAAACAGCCGTTTCAACAAATCAACCTATTGTTTCTGTAAAATATAACACAAACTTAGAGATTGTAAATTCTTATTATTATCTTTGGGATTCTGAAACTTCTGATTGGAAAAAACAAGGCGACGAATATCAAAAATATCCTTATTCTAATACAAATTTTGCAGATGCAGGTAAATATTTATTAAAAGTTATTTATAGTTATAACCAAAACTATGATTCAAATGGAAATCTTGCATCCGATGTGTTTTTTACACAATATTTTTATTTTACTATTACTAACGTAACAGCAACAGTTTCAGTTCGTGAGCAAATCACAAATTTCGACACTGGTGAAATCACGGAAAAATCACTTAGCACAAATGCTTATACGCAAAATCCAGTCAGGATTATTTTAAGCGGACAAAGCATTTTTAACAGCGACGTTCGTGTTATAATTGGTTCAAAAGATTACATATTTACAAATTATAACACTATTGAAACAACGTTGAATAGTGATGCGCAGGAGCAATCATATATTGTTTCTGCTAATAAAAACTATAAAATCACGATGTATTTTGGAAAGAATAAAACTCAGACTTCGTTTTTTACAATAGACAATTCACCATTCGAAGATGTGCGTGTTGTTTCTGTTACGAAATCTGTCGGTTCCTCTAAACATTATGTTAAAGGAAATGAAATTTCATTTTTCACAAGTCAATCGGTTTCGCTTGAATGGAAGGAAAAGCAAAGTGGAGCAGGGAGTAGAGCATATTATAAATATGTTCCTTTTAAAAACATAGGTCATACGACGCCGTCAACAAATTATTTTAATACAGAGGAAGCACTGCCAACAAACTATTCCTTGGATTTTAATATCAACAACGAATTTGCTGAAATACACTATTCTAATACACAAAACAAATCATTAATTGATGGCTCATCTGTTTTCAGTGAACAAGGATTTTATGTTGTTTATTTGGCAGATGAAGCAGGGAATTGGCGTTATGTGTCTTTTTGTATAGATAAAACTGAAATGACAATTTGGCAATATTCGAATAATGCCTATCAAGATGTTCAAAATTATAATGTTGTGTCAGCGGACACAAAGCTTCAATGGGGTGGATATAAACTTATAAATCTTAATTTATATTACAATCAACTTGAAAGTATAAAAGACAAGTGGATTAAAGATGTATTTAAGGAAAAAATTGAAGATATTGAAGATAATGATATTTTAAACAGCAAATTTGATGATGGCAAATTGTATTTTGCCGTTGAAGTACATAGTATTAAATATTTACAAGAAGGTTCAGCTTATGTACAGCTTAACGGAAATATTTCATATGAAATAAAGCTTATACAAACAATTGATGGAACAGAACTTGCCGTTGAAATGACTTATGTTTTCTATTTCATTGATGAAAGTAATCCATATTTCAAATCTGCTAGCACACTTTCAACTGCTGATTTTGCAAATCGTGCAAGTAAAAATTTTCGTATCACAACTTCATCTGATGCTTCAAAAGCTGACATAATTTTAAACGAATCAAATGTAGGTCCAACTGACTTTACGAATATCGCTTATAACTCTTCAAACTTATCACAATCAGGATTTACTGATTCATATTCTTATAATTCCATTTATGAAACTTATAGTGATAAGATTGATACCCGAAGCAAATATTATTATGCAACAGGATCAACGGCAAGTAAAAATATCTCATTACTTACTTATATATTTATAACAAACCCATCTGATTCAATCATAGTTGAAAAGGTAACGGTTTATTATTATGCTTTTGTTACAATAGGAAAACAATATAAACTCAGCGACACCGCAGAAGAAACCGTGATTTATGATATTAATGAGTCAATAGATCATACAGAAAATATTGAAAACGGCGATTTCTTGGGATTTCAAGCATATAATGTAAATGTTGAGTATGATTCGGTATCAAATTCCTATCGTTCTAAGGAAGGAAAATATGTTATAGTGCGTTCGTATACGCAAGACAGCACAGTTGATAAATATGACTTTTTAATTCGTGAATCAGTTTTTATGGTTGACCGACAAGACATTGTTTCTTCCCCAACTTATGTCGACGATGAGCTTTTAAGTGTAATAGGACAATTTATTCACATTTTTGTTTTAGATGGGGAATTGGATAAGAGAGTCAAATTTGACGATATTTATATGGCATATAACAACGATGGCTTTATTTTAGAAACAAATAAATTGCCAGTTATTTCTTATACGCCAATTTCAAAATACGGCAATGGAACTGATGATTTATTTAATATTTTTGATGTCTTGCAATATTTCTATACAATGACTTCTGATTCAGAAAACGTATATCTAAAACGTTTTAAAGTTGGTGACATAGACGAAAAATCAATTTTAGGTATTTCTTATTTTGGTAGTGGTACATTTTTAACTAATAATTTCAATATTCCAAGCAATTTACAAAAAATCAAAAATTCAAGTTTTGATTTAACGGTTCGAATTGACTATGCAGTAGAATCAAATTATGAGAGAGCCCTTATATATAACGGCACTACTGCTGGATTAAATGGCTACTTTACTTCACCAGAATTTAAAAACGAAGGTTATTATTTTGTTACAATGACTCAAAATTACGCAAATGGCAACATATTTCCAAATGTTCGTAATACTTTTTCATTTAATTTTTGTATTACAAAATTAAAACCGCAATTTGATTTTTTAGATTCTGACGGCGAAATTTTAAAAAATGCGCCATCAGCGATTAATACATATTACACAAATGAAAATTCTGCGAGAGTTTCGTGGAATGATAACAAAAGTCCTTATATGGCAAAAATCAATATGACTGCTGACGGAAGAGGATATACAACTGGAATTTATTATTACACAAACAACAATCCAACGAGACGCTACATTAAAGTGGATGATATTGTAACCAATGGTTTAAACCACTATTTTGATTTAGACATTTCATCTTTTAATACTTCAACAATAATTTATGTCTATATGGAATACGAAGGCAGAATTCAAAATGATTCAAGCCACATCACAAAAACACTTTATATTGACAGGCAAGCTCCAACAAAAGTGCTAAACACCTTGATTGCTTCAACTTCGGTTGGTGGCATATCAGTTGGCGGATATTCTCGCTTATACGTTGATGAGGCAAATGAACCGACGGAAACAGATAGAAGATATAATATCCCAACGTCCACAGGCGCTTTGGCTTTTTATACATTTGCAGTTGAACTCACAGAACAAAACTTAAATTCTCTTTTTAGATCACAGCCAACAGTTTCTGGATATTTCACAGAAGGATATTATTATTATGCACTTGAAATTGGAAGTTCTTCATCTCTTTTTGTAACAAACATTGCATCGGCAAAAAATGCTTATGCAAGTCACACAGTAGATATTTTTATTAATCAAATAAAGGCTGGCAAAATTTATGAAATTATTGAATCAGATTTAGCAGGCAATATCACAATTTATTCGATATATTTTGTAAAGCCAAATACAAATCAAATTGTTTTAGATTTTGAAAAACCTGCTACTGACCTTGATAAATCAACAAATATTTTATATGGCGAACTTAATCAAAATCAAAATATTTTTGCAAAAAGTTATTTTAAAATGAAAGAGATTAGTCTTTATAATTATGAATGGCTTGTTATTAATGTCAATAGTAAAACCTATCTCACAACACCTTACATTGACGAAAATCATTTTTATGATATAACAAATTGGGTGGATTTAAACACCCCTCCAAATATATACTCGCTTGACAATATAATGTCATTTACAAGTTCAAGAAATGTGCAGACTTTAATTTTAGTCGAACCTTGTAAAAATTTTAACTATATTTTTAATATTTCGATAACAGATGAACAACTCACATATAACGCACTTGTAGGGCAAGAAGGAATTAGGATCAATGGTTTTTCATATCAAGGCGGAATTTCAGTTAATCTTTCATCAATTTCAATTTATAGTTGGAAATCTTCGATTTACGAATTAATTTATGACTACGAAAATATCTTTTATTCGACTAATTATATTACTTATATTCACGAAACAAATTATAAAGTTTTTTCTATAAATCAACCTGAAACCGCATATAAATATGTCTTTGCAGATAATTACGGTATTTCTTACGTTTTTTATCATACAATTGGAGAACCTGAAATTGAAGATAAAATTGTCGGCGAAGTTGACACTGTTCTAATTCCCGATATTGACGGCGAAGGTATGACAACTTGGAGTGTAGGACTTGGGCAAGTTAACTATTATTATAGTAATGTTGATTATTCTGTGTTCATTAAAATGGAGTATCTAACATATAATGCAACCACAAAAACTTTTTCGTGGACAACTTTTAATGCTGGTGGTGTGACTTCGGAGTACGGTTCACAAGTAAGTGATGGCATTGTAACCAACTATTATTCCTGCTTAGCCTTAACAGAACAAAAATCAATTAATCAGATAAAACTCAAAGAACAATTATCAACATTGAATTTAAATAGTTTTGATGGTACAGCATTAAAATATGTTATTACACTTATCAATAATAAAGAAAATCCATCTGTGGCATTTGACATTGAAAATGTTATTCAAGAACATATAATAATAAATAATTTAAATCCCAAAATTGAATTATTCGATAAAAACAACGAAAACAAAAATGGACTTTTCGACGGTTTCTCATTATTTTCGGGACAACTTACAATTCGCTTTAATAATTTAACCTATAACAATCCTGTAATTTTTCCAACGCAAATAACTATGCAGTTTGAAAATGAATCTGAAACAGTTATTTATTCGGGAACGAATGTTAGTTCGCCGGGAACTTACAAAATAAGAACATACATAACTATTGGCGGCACGTATTATTTATATAAAACAAAGAATTTTGTGATTTCTGAATCAAGTTCTGAATTTTTCAAGGTAATGGTTTTCAACACTGAAACTGATGCATGGGAAGTAAAAAATAACACGGGAAAATCGTTTGAATATGATGGAGTTTTCTATTCTAGTCATTATATTGTGAACACAAAAAATTATCGTATCAGCACAAACGAAGAGCAAGATATAGAGTTTTTTGAATTACCTTATATTTATAACAGCGGCGGCACAGAAACCAAATTTTACCGTATTTCAAATCACGGCTCACCAAGTACATTAATTAATTATTATCAAAAAAACATTGCAATAACCTACGTAAAAACTGAATCATTATTAACGTCAAATTCTTTTTACTACACCTCAGCAGATGGACAAGATGAGCGACTTACTGGCATTTCATCGCAAATTGTCATAACAACAGCAAATCAAGAATTTTCAAGTATTTCAATTGTATATAATTCATATTATGGAATAAGAGAAAATATGATTGATGTAATTGTGTATTTTGGCGAAAATGAACTTGTTGAATATTATCCTTTAAAATCAATCTTGTCGAATCATTTAAATATAATAACTTTGACTGAGGCAGGGAATTATACAATTCGTTTTAGAGACCAAGCCGGAAATATTCATAAATTTTCGGATGAAAGTAGCAGTAGTTTGTCTTATCAGATTCTATATATAAATGGTGTGATGTTTCTTATAAATGAGAATCAACCAATTGAAAACGGAGTTTATAATGACGAGATTAAAATCACATTGCCTCCGCATATGGATTCATATTATGATGCTGGTGGCAAGCCCGTTATAACCGTTTTTAGAAATGGAGATGACTATACGGAAAGTGTCGGCAAAAACATAGACGGCGAATATATAATAAACAAACCAGGTTATTATACAGTTTATTTCAGTGCAATTATTAATAGTTATGATGTAAGAAATCAAAGTTATAGTTTCACAATAATTGATTCGGATGAAGCGCGGTGGGCTTTTGAATTTTCTGAATTTGCAAATTATGAAATAACTTCGGTCAAGAAAAACGACAAAGAAATCGATTTAAGTAAATATTTTAAATATAATACGCATTCTATAAAGAATGGTGGTATAACTTCGACTGTAAAATATTTGCGAAACATTTATATTTCGCTATTTGATGAAGTTACAGGTGCAGGTAATTATGAAGTTACAATCCGCACCAACATAGGAATTGCACAACAAAAATTCACATTCAATTTTATAATTAAAGACACAAATTATGTGCCAATTAAAGTTTCAATTCCTGAGGGTACAGCAACGGCAAATCCAATAGTTGTCAGTTTCAATGCCTATGATTTGTATAACGAACTCGGCAAATGTATTGTTGTTTGGGAGGGTGGAAGTTCAATGCAAATGAATAGCGGCAATTCAATTTTAATTGATAAAAACTACATTGAAAGTCTCTCAGATTATAATATAACCAAGGAAATAAGTAAAACTGGAACGGCGTTTGTTCAAGTGGTTACAACATCGGGAAAAGTTTTATATTCTTATAAAGTTATTAAAGAAGAGCCATTAAGTGCAATTTCAATTATTTTAATTGTAGCGAGTGTTTTGGCTGTCGTTGCATTAACTGTTACAGTTACTTTACTTAGAAGAAGAATGAAAGTTAGATAGAACAAATAAATATTTTCCTGTTCTTCTTTCGTATTTTTCTAAATTCAATATAAAAATCTTGAATAATTTTTGATTTAATATAGTTTTAAAAAACTTTAACCGAATGCTTTGCCGCCAACTATAAATTATTATTCATCTAATTAATTAATTGAAAAATCAGCAAAACATTTTGAATAATATAGATGCTGAAAGTCCGTTTTTGTTAAGATAAAACTTACCAGTAAAAATCAATTATTATTTTGTAAAATTATTTTTTGGGCTGTGGTTTTACGCCGTAATCAATGAGTTGTTTTATGATTTCGGAGGCAATTTCTTTGTGTCCTTGCTCATTTGGGTGCACGCCGTCTTTGCAATAACTGTTTAAAAAATCTCTTTTTTTTAAAAAATGAGACCTGACATCTAAAAATTTGCAGTCGGTATTTACGGCAGTTCTATATAATAAGAAGTTATAAAGTTCTTGATGCCTTTGAATATTACTTACATCTCCACCATAAAATTTCAAAATTTCCTTACCATCGGCAACCTGAGAAATGACATTTTTAAAATATCTTTCTGAATTGACTGGCGGTAAACCTGTAATCCAAACTTCAACATCCTTTTTCTTTAATTTATTAATCATCTGTTTTAATAAGGTTATAAATTCATCACTTTTCGTTTTTGGGTAATGATTTAAAGTAGGATTTTCCGCAACTTCTTGCCAATTATAATCCGAATCATTTCCCCCGATTGAAAAGACAACGATATTTCTTTTTGTTAAATCTAAATTATTGATATAGGTTTCGATGATTTTTTTCTCAGCAACTCTTTTTAAAGTTTGTCCGAAAACTGAAAGATTTTTTATTTTACAATTTAAAAAATTTTCGATTAAACTACAAGCGGAATCCTGCAATTTTGCCAATCTCGAACCTTTTGTTATAATTCCTTTCGCAATTGAATCACCAATTAATGTTATATATAATTCTTGCATCACAACTCCTATTTATACTTATTTAAAATTTGAAATTTTATAAATTCAAAATTTAAACATTTTTCTTTTCATATAAATATTATATAAAGTTGTATAATTTTAATCCACCTACCACTTAAAACTTTAATCGTACATTTGGTTTCAGCAAAATAGATAGGAAATTATCGATTCTACTAATAGTAGAGTGCAGTTTTTTCGATTTAAAAGCATTATAATTCCAAGTGGCATATAGGTCCAATTTTTATTTGACTTTTTGAAATATTAATGCAATAATAAATTATGGAAGATTTGAAAAAAGTCGTTGCAAATAATATAATTAAATATAGGAAACGTGCTAAATTGACGCAAGTTGAATTGGCGGAAAAGTTAAATTATTCTGATAAAGCGATTTCAAAATGGGAGCGTGGCGATTCGTTACCAGATATAGCCGTTTTAAACGACATTGCAAAATTGTTTAATGTTACTTTGGACAGTTTGGTTTCAGATAAAGAAGAAAAAGCCGTGAGCGGACTCAGGAGTTTTTTTCAAAGATTTTATAGTAATAAAATGCTTATCACAATGAGTTCAAGTTTTATTGCGTGGCTCGTTGCGTCAATTATCTTTGTCGCATTAAGTTTGTTTACAGGTATTCCAAACTTATGGATGATTTTTGTTTATACTTTTCCTATAAATTGTATAATTTTAATTGTGTATAATTACTTATGGAAAAATATTTACTATAATTTCATTACAGTTTCATTACTTATTATTTCACTTGCCGTTTGCACTTATTTAACATTATATTTATTTTTTGAAATAAATCGTATTTGGCTGATTTTTATTATTATAGTTCCACTTTTAATTTTGGCTTATTTATGGTTTATTGCAAGGAATAAATATAAATAAAATAGTTATAAAATAATAAAAAACACTAAAATATAATAATTAGTGTTTTTTTTATGTTTTTTATATTTCTCTTTCGCCTGAAATTCCTTCTTTAAAACCACAAGGATTTTGACACGAATAGGTTGGCAAGCCGAATTTACTTGTTTTAGGAGCACGACATCTGCTACCATTTTGCCATTTTCCCAACTCTTCTGCCACTGGATGATTTTGAAGTTTCAATGAATTTACATATTCATTCAGTGTTGCATCGGTTTGTTGATTGATTTCAAGTTGAGAAAAGGAGCATTTTCTTTCACACATTTTGAGTATGAAATTTCTTAATACGCCTGTTTCATTAATTTGCACCATAGTTCCAACGGGCAGTGCGCTGCTTTGTTTTTCACAATCATTTCGCCATTCTTCTACTAAATGGGGTGTTGCTAAAAGAATTGGCGGTACATAATATTCATCATTATCAAGCAAATTGAAACTATAATCCAATGTACGATGTCGTTGTGCTTGTGCGAATTGTGCCAAACTACCTTTGTAGGTTGTTGAATATGTATCACCAGTGAAAACTTTTTCTAGCGGATAACCAGCTTTTCGTATCAAAGAAAATTCTCTTCCTTTGCCGTCCTGTAAAAATTCATCAATAATACCAATTTTCTCCAATGCTTTGCAAAAATCTTTCATAGCAGGTTTTAATCCGTCATAAAATTTGTCGGTATTTTTATTTTCAATTTCATTTTGCATAAAATGGTATAAATAATTAAATTGTCTATAAGATGTACTGTAAATCATACTTGTTGGCGTGTAAACCGAAGTTAAATATCTCGAATTTTCTTGTGCCAACTTTTCAATTTTTGATTCGTTGAACAATCCGCTTGCATCACTTGCATATTTATTTTCAATTAATTCTTTAAAAATTTTTAGC
Source organism: Christensenella sp. UBA5489 (assembly GCA_002424095.1). Lineage (GTDB taxonomy): Bacteria > Bacillota > Clostridia > Christensenellales > UBA1242 > UBA5489. The sequence goes on along the minus strand of DIPL01000018.1, from coordinate 73,324 downwards.
CATTTATCATATAATACTTTTTCTCCTGGTTGTAAAACCATTTTTGTATATCTTGCACTTTTTTCGCTTGTTGCATAATCGTGTTCATTATTTAACACCATTGCAAGTGCTTTCGGCAATCCTTCAATTTCAAGAGAGATTCGTGTATGGTCAAATACACTATGATGACCACCTTTTTTAACACGGTTTATTCTGCTCAAAGTTTTATCAATTGCTTCTGTTTTTGCATCATTTATATTACCTGTCAAATAACACACGGCGGCTGCATGTCCACTAGTTATATCCAAAGAGTTTGAAATATTTTCATTTTCTAAATTTTCAGTCAATTTGTCTTCCGTTATTTCGACTGGTAAAATCGCTAAATTTACTTTCATTTTTCCCCCTTATTTCATAATTAATTTAATATACCACATTTTTGAATTATGTCAATATCTAAGTTTTTTCAGTAAAATAAAAGTATATTAAAAATTGGCGAATTAATATACTTATTCAGCAGTGAATTATCTTATTGAGATTTCAAATTTATGAAATAAAAAAATGTATACTATTGATACTTATTATTTCATTTTGTTTGCGACACTAAAACGAACATTGCAGAAAACTTGCAGATTTTTGACAAAACTTATGAAACTATGTTTGATTTTTAATTAATTTTATTTACTAGGGTATAATACTTTTCCATTTTCAATGATGGCATAGGCGCCATATTTGTTTAACGAATGTTGAATTACGTTATTATTACTCACTATATGATAAACATCAATTCCTTTGGCAAATAAAGTATTTGAAATTAATAATCTATGACAACGCTACGGCACACTCTCGGCACACATAATAGCAACTTGCTTTTGTGCTGTTTTTTTTATCAACTCTTTTATTCCGTTTTCATATTCATCTGTTAAAGTGTAAGAAGCATAATTTAAAAAAGATTTATTATTCCAACCATTCACAAGAAAGAAGTGTTCTTTAACATAACTTTTTTTCTTCCTCCAAGTATAGTCATATGATAATATTCAATATCATTATCAGCCAAAACAATTTCTAAACTTTCTTAAAACTTAAGGAACATATCTACTTTCCGGATATGAGCTAACATCAATAAGCAGTTCTATATTATTTTCTTTTAATGAGTTTATAAAGCTATCTATATTATTTATAGAGTGTCCTATGGTAAATAGAACTGACAAAACTCAAATAGGATAGGATTATATCAGTGTTCACTTGGTGCACCATGAGCGATTCGAACGCCCGACCTTTGGTTCCGTAGACCAACGCTCTATCCAGCTGAGCTA
>DIPL01000018.1:47898-71960 GCA_002424095.1 Christensenella sp. UBA5489 | reverse complement strand
AACGCTCTATCCAGCTGAGCTAATGGTGCAAAAATTATTATGACTTATATTCCTTGCAAGAAATATTACCACGATGTCATTGCAAAAATAATTATAACCTATGAAAAAAATCATTATAACCTTTTTATTATAGTAAATATTTACTTATTTGTCAAGAATTTTTATAAAATAAAGAACGTTTATAAATTTATTTGCAATTAAGAATTTTAAGAAAAAAATTTAAAACAAATTTCAAAAACAAGTTTGAAAAACAAATATATTTTTTATAATTAAGCAATAAAACGGCGTTAAAGTGGCAATAATCTAGATTATGAAAACTTTTAATTATATTATTTCCACAATTCTGCGAATTTCGCTCATTTTTCTGCTTTTTTTTATTTGGGTTCGTTATTATGTTAAATCTTTAACTTTGGTTTTGATTATTACTTCAATCCTTACTTTGCTGTTTGACGGATTTTTAAACCTTTTGATAAAAAAGAAAAACATAAAAGCAAGTTTGAAAAAAGAAGAAATTGAACGTGCGGAAGGTTTTTGTAATTATTTTATTTTTAACGAAAAATCAGTTGCGTTGAATTTTTTTTACAATTTATTAAAAGATAAATATCCAGCAATCAAAAAAAGCAATTTTATTATATTTGAGAAAAATAATATTAGGGTTGAGAAAGAAAATCAAAGTGCAAATAAAAATGGCGACACGACTGATGCAAATAAAGAAATTACCCTCAACGTTAATGCCAGAGATGCGATGGAGAATAGCATTAACCAAAATGAAATGTTAGTCCTTTATCCATTTTACAAATATAATAAATTGAATATTGAAGATTTAATATTTATTTATAATAAAACAAAAAATTTAAAATGTGAAAAAGTCATTATTTGCACAAGCGATTTTGATGAGCAGGTAAAAAAAGCAATAACAAAAATGCCTAAAAAATTTATAATTTTAAATAAATATGAAGCATATGAACAATTAATGAAAAAATTTGAAATTTATCCTACGACACAAATAAAATTTAATGATGAAACTCGTTTCACTTTCAAAAACTTTCTAGAAGTAAGTTTAAATAAACGTAGAGCAGGTGGTTATATTTTTGCTAGCATTATTCTTTTCCTTTCAAGTTTTTTCGTTAGAGTTAATATTTATTATTTAATAATGAGTTCTATTCTGTTATTAGTTTCAATTTTTTCATTTATTAATCCAATTTACAATAAAAAAACACAAGAAAAAGTTATTTAATAAAACAAACTTTAAAAATTATGAATATTTTTCATATTAAATAATTTTTGAGAATTTGTATTTTCTCTTGCAATTTGGGCTTTTTAAGTATAATATTAATCTAATATAATAAAGATTTAGGGAAATATGAAAAACTTAAAAGAAATCATTAAGGCAACTTTGTTTGTTGCTGGCGAAGGAATTGAAATCGAAGATTTTAGTGAAAAATTTGATGTGTCGGTCAATGAAATAAAAAAAGCAATAGAAGAATTGAAAGCAGAAAGTGATGATTTTTCAGGAATTCAAATTATTCAATATAAAAATAAAATCCAACTTGCTTCAAATTCTAAATATGCCGATTACATTTCTGCTGTTTTAAATCCAATTCGTGAAAAGGCCTTGACGAAAGCAATGCTTGAAACACTTTCCATAATTGCGTATAAACAGCCGATAACAAGAATGGAAATTGAAGACATAAGACGTGTTAGTTGCGATTATGCTTTAAATATTTTGGAAGAACATAAAATGATTGAAGTCGTCGGTCGTAAAGATGCTGTTGGTAAGCCTTTATTATATGGCACGACAGAAGATTTCCTTAAACGGTTTGGACTTTTAAATCTTGAACAACTTCCGAAACTTCAAGAATTATTAGAGCGAATTGCTGTGATAAGGGAAGAAGAACGAAAATCGGATAATTTATATAATGATTTTAAATTACAAGATTTATCTGCGGAAAATTCGAAAAATAAAGCAGATGATGTGAATGAATTTACTGAACCCTACGAACCTACGAACAAGACAGTTTAGATGCGTTGCAGGAATTACAATCAAAACTTTCACAAAGTGGTGAAGAAAAACAAAAAGCACAATAATTTATGATAAATATTTATTAAATTAATATTTGCGTATATAAAAAAACATTTTGAAAAAAATAAATCTATGGAAAGTCCGTGGCTTTTAATAGTTTTATTTTTTTTAATTATACTCATTTTTCCAATGTTTTTTAAACTATATTTTTCTTATTCACCTCTTAAAAATTCCGGTCTTATCGTTATTAAATTATGGTTTTTTAATTTGTCTTATTTCTCATTTCAACTTAAAGCCAACAGTATTATTTTAAGAAGTAAAAAAGAACGAAAGCAAATTGAGTATAAGTTTGATGACCCATTAATTAAATTTTATGATTATTTTTATGCACAAATTAAACAAAAAATCAAAATAAAATATTTAGACATTTATTCGGAAATCGGCACAGGAGATGCGTATACTTCGGCAATTTTAAGTTCAGTGATGAGTGTTTTTTATAAAATTTTTTGCAGTTACATAAAAAACGTGAAATATAGTACGAATGTTATCACGAATACAAGAACAATGTTTAATGAAAAAGTTTTTTTAATCTCAATGTACGGAAATATTTCTATTTCTTTTTTTGATATAATTTTTGGTATGTTTATTGCGTTTTTTTATAATGAAAATAAAATTATTGATAAGACTATAAATTAGATGTTTTATTTTTTTAAGTAAGTTAATGATAATTTTCAATTATTTTAAAATAAAAATAAAATTTTGGCAAATAATAAATGAAAGGAAAATTTATGAAAGAATTTTGTCAAGATTCAAAATCAGTCGAAGATTTAATTGAAAAAACAATGAAAAATCTTCACTGTTTAATAGAAACAAATACCGTTATAGGAGAACCTTTTTTTGCACCCGACGGTTCAATTATCATTCCAATTTCAAAAGTCAGTGTTGGCTATGTTGTCGGTGGTGGCGAATATAGTGATATTGCACTGAAAAGAAAAAATCGTAGCTATCCGCTGGCCGGTGGGAGTGGTGGTGGTATGAGTATTTCGCCTGTTGGATTTTTAATTGAAAATAAGGATGGGATTAATTATATAGATATTGAAACAAAAGACGCCTATCAATCAGCGCTAAATCTCTTTAATAAAATTGTTGATAAGTTATGCGGAGAAAAGAAAGATGAGAAATAATCCATTTTTGGTTTTAGTGATTTGCGTTTTTTTAGTACTGACTTTTAATATCACTTATTTCAACGTAAAAACTATTTCTTCATTTCGCACGACAAGTGCTAATGTCGGTATTGAAAACCTTATTGAAACTGGACAGCCTCTTTTGGAAACGCAAACATCTGCAAGGGCAATGTGTTTGCTTGAACAAGAGTCGCATCGTGTTTTATACGGAAAAAATATTGATTTAAAATTACCTATGGCAAGTACAACTAAAATTTTTACAGCATTGACTGTACTTGAAAAATGCAGAAATGTTAATGCGTTGATTGAAATCGATAATCGTGCAGTCGGAATTAAGGGGACATCAATTTATTTAAGAAAACACGAAAAATTGACCGTAAAAGAACTTCTTTATGGAATGATGTTGCCGTCTGGAAACGATGCTGCAACGGCTTTGGCTTATTATATTGGCGGAGATGTTCCGACTTTTTGTAAATTAATGGAAGAATCTGCAAAGAATGCAGGTGCAAAAAATTCTGCATTTAAAAATCCACACGGACTTGACGAAAAGGGACATTACACAACAGCATATGACCTTGCAATGGCTTCGGCGAAAGTTATGGAACATCCACTTTTTAAAGAAATTGTCTCGACAAAATTTGTTAAAATAAGAGGAAATAAAGAAATTGGAGACAGATATTTAAAAAACAAAAATAAACTTTTAAACAACTTTGAAGGATGCAGCGGCATAAAAACTGGCTTTACAGATGACGCAGGACGATGTTTTGTCGGTTCGGCAAAGAGAGATAATATGGAAGTTGTTTGCTCTATATTAAATTGCGGACCAATGTTTGAGGAATGTAAAAGATTGATGAGTTTGGCATTCAATGAATATAAAAATCATGAAATTGTTCCCGCTTATAATATCATAAACACAATTGAAGTTGTTAAAGGTAGGCAAGCAGAAGTTAAAGTTTTTTCTCGTAAATCGTTTGATTATCCTTTAACGAATGAAGAGATTTTGAAAATAAATTATGAATATTCAATTCCTGACTCTTTAAATGCACCTATCAAAAAAGAGCAGAAAGTTGGTACCGTAAAAGTCTATTTGGAAGATAAACTTATTTTTCAGGATGAAGTTTTAACAACCGACGGAGTTAAATCCAGTTCATTTTTTCAAAGTTTAAAAGATTTTATTAGTAAGTGGTAGGAAATCTCGTGCTCTTATTGATTTTAGAAATTAAGTTCTTTATTATTTCAGTTCATTTTAAGCAAACTTACTAAAAAAGAGATTTTATTTTCATTATTATAAATATAAAAAGTCTTTATATCTTGACTTTTTTTATATTTTTTTCTATTATTAATTAATAATAAAAAATTAATAATTAGAAGTAGAGAAAGATGAGATTAAATAAATTTTTGGCATCAGCGGGCATTGGTTCAAGAAGAAAATGTGATGAAATAATATCATCTGGCGAAATTTTAATAAATGGACAGCCAGTTGATAATTATGGAATTCAAGTTGATGAGAATAAAGATGTTGTTGAATATAAAGGAAAGATTTTAAAACTTCCTGATGAATTTATATATTTAAAACTTAATAAGCCAAAAGGCTATATTTGCACGGCAAAAGATGACCGCGGGCGAAAAACAATTTTTGACCTTATAAAAATGCCAAATGTTCGCCTATTCAGCATTGGAAGACTTGATTATAATACGGAAGGATTGATTTTGCTCACGAACAACGGAGTTGCGGCACAGGTGCTTGCTCATCCGTCTTTTGAAGTTGAAAAAGAATATTACTGCACAATAAAGGGCGATATAAAAGAAAGCGAACTTGCTGTTTTGCGTTCAGGTGTGGTTGTTGATAATAAAAGAATGCCAAAGGCAAAAGTAAATATCAAAGATAAAGAACTAGGTACGGGTGACAGTGTATTGAAAACAAGACTTTCAGTAAAAATTAAACAAGGAATAAACAAACAAATAAGAAATATGTTCGCTGCAATAAGCAAAGATATTATCTTATTAAAACGTGTTGCAATTGCCGAAATTAAACTTGGTGGATTGAAAAGAGGCGCTTATAAGCAATTATCAGAAAATGAAATAGAAATAATTAATAACTACATTTCAGGCAATGATTTAAAAAATTAATTTTTATTATTAAATTCGTACTAAAATTCAAGGCATAGTTATAAGAATGGATTAAAGGAGTTAGAAATGTATTGTTTTTTTTGGATTTTGTTTTGGCCATTTATTCGATTACTGTTTCCAGTTAAAATTGTTGGTAAAGAAAATTTAAAAAAAGTCGACAAAAAAAGTGCAATATTAATTTGTAATCATCTAAGCAATGCCGACCCTGTCTTAATTGCTTCTTATATAAGAAGAAAAATCAGTTTCCTTGCAAAAAGAGAAATTTTTAAAAATAAACTTGCAGGATGTTTTTTTCGCTCAATCGGTATTATACCAATCGACAGAGAGAATATTGATATAAAAGCAATTAAATCGGCCCTTACAGTTTTAAAAAATGATGGTGTGCTCGGTATTTTCCCAGAGGGAACAAGAAACAAGAAAGATGAGGAATTAAAAGAAATTAAAAACGGCTGCTGTATGTTTGCAATAAAAGCAAAAGTTCCAGTTGTTCCGATTATCATACAAAAAAGGGCACAAATTTTCAGAAAAACCAAAATAACAATAGGCGAGCCTTTTGAGTTGAGTGAATTTTATGGTTCAAAACTATCAACAGAAGTTTTAAACGAAGCAGGTCAAATTGTGGTCGATAAACTTAAAGTTTTATATGATTAAATTAAAATAATAATTATTAATGAATAAATCATAATTTTAATAAATAATCCTTTACAATTTGTAAATTTTGTCTTATAATGTACATATTACTTTTAGCAAAGTTTATCGCAAGTGAACCTCTAATTTATCACGATTTGCTTTGTTTTAAGCGTATTTAAAGGAGGTTTTATGAAAACAAACAGTAAACAAGACAAGAAACAAATTATCGACACTCATAAAAAAGGCGAGAATGACACAGGTTCTATCAACGTTCAAATTGCGTTACTTACGGACAGAATAAGTCATTTAACTCAGCATTTAAAGCAAAATCCAAAAGACAACCATACTAGAAGAGGATTGTTAAAACTTGTCGGTCATAGAAAAAATTTACTTAAATATTTGGAAAAGAAAGATATTAATGAATTTCGTGAATTAAAAAGTAAATTAGGTATAAGATAGAAATTTTAAACTGGAATTCGAACCAGTTTTTTTCTATATTTTAAGATTTCTATCTTATTTTTTAATTTAAAATTCGTAAAATTTAAAATTGAGAGGTTATTATGTCAAAAAAACAGGTATCAATTTTTAAAACATTTCTTGGTGGTAAGGAATTAATAATTGAAACAGGAAAAATTTGCGACCATTCGGATGGGAATTGCATTGTAAGATGTGGAGAAACCGTTGTTATGGTAAATGTCACGATGTCGCAGGATGTTCGTGAGGGAATTGATTTTTTTCCATTGGAAGTCGATTTTCAAGAAAAACTTTATTCAGTTGGTAAAATTCCTGGGGGATTTAAAAGACGTGAAGGGCGAGGAAGCGATAAGGCAGTTCTAGTCGGACGTTTAATTGACCGTTCAATCCGTCCACTTTTTCCGAAAGGATTTTATAACGGCGTAAATTTAGTTGCAACGGCTTTGTCAATTGACCCTGATATTCAGTCTGAATCACTGGCAATGCTCGGAGCAAGTTTTTCCCTTATGATTTCAGGAATTCCTTTTCAAGGTCCAATCGCCTCGGTGAATGTTGCAGTTAATAACGATGAATATATAATAAATCCTAATTCGCAACAAAGCGACGAAAGCATTTTAAATATATTTGTCAGCGGAACGGCAGATGCCGTTACAATGATTGAGGCAGGTGCAAAAGAAGCAACGGAAGAACAAATTCTTAAAGCAATTGAAATTGCTCATAAAGAAATAAAAGAATTGTGTGAATTTCAAAATGAAATTTTAGGAAATATAATTATAAAAAAACAAGAATTTGAAATTTCTGAAATCAATCCACAGTTTGAGGCGGAAGTTAGGAAATTTGTCGACAAAAAAGCAGACTGGATTTTAAGTACTTTTGATATTACTGAGCGTCAGCGTAGGCAAACAGTTGTCGATAAAGAAACTAAAAAATTTTTTATTTCAAAAGCGAAAATTGATTTTAATGAAAGCAAAGAGCAGAATTTCAGCGAATTTAAAGAGAAATTTTTAAATTTAGAAGAAAAATATAAAAAAGGTACGGAATCCAATGAATTAAATGATTTTTCAATTTATGAAGATAATTTGAAAGATAGAAAAATTGAACGTGAAATCAGTGAAATTCTGAGCAAAGTTTTAAAAGAGAAAATACGAAGCAGAATTGTTAAAGCCGGTGTGCGACCTGATGGTCGGAAATTAAATGAAGTTCGTCCTATTTGGTGTGAAGTTAGTGGTTTGCCACGTGTACACGGCACAGGAATTTTTACTCGTGGACAAACTCAGACTTTAACCACTTTGACGCTTGGAATGATAAGCGATGCTCAAAAACTTGAAGGTTTTGATGATGAAGACTCTAAAAGATATATGCATCAATACAATATGCCACCATATTCAACAGGCGAAGCAAGAAGTTTAAGGTCTCCAGGACGCAGAGAAATTGGGCACGGAGCGTTGGCCGAAAAAGCCTTAGAGCCGATGATTCCAAGCGAAGAGGAATTTCCTTATGCGTTGAGACTGGTTTCAGAAGTTTTAAGTTCAAGTGGTTCAACTTCAATGGCGAGCGTATGTAGTTCAACACTTGCACTTATGGATGGCGGCGTGCCAATTAAGGCAGCAGTTTCAGGTGTGGCAATGGGACTTATTAAAGAAAATGATGAAATCTATGTTTTAACGGACATACAAGCAATTGAAGATTTTTTTGGCGATATGGATTTCAAGGTTGCAGGTACTGAAAATGGTGTTACGGCAATTCAGATGGATATAAAGATAAAAGGTTTAGGTTTTGATGTATTAAAGAAAGCACTTGAAGAAGCAAAAATTGGACGCTTGAAAATTCTTGGGAAAATGTTAGAAGTTATTAATATGCCACGTGAAAAATTATCAAAATATGCGCCGAAAATAATCACTTTTGAAATAGACCCTGAAAAAATTAGGGATGTAATAGGTTCAGGTGGGAAAATAATAAATAAAATAATCAGTGAAACTGGCGTTAAAATTGATATTGAAGACAATGGACAAGTTTTTTTGGCGGGAAACGATGAGGCAATGGTGCAGAAAGCGAAAAAAATTATTCTAAACATTGCAGAAGACTTTGTTTCGGGTCAAAAACTTTCAGGCACTGTTGTGAAAGTTACAGGCTTTAGGGCTTTTATTGAATTTGCTCCGGGGAAAGAAGGAATGATTCATATTTCAAAATTAGCACCGCATAGAGTGGAGAAAGTTGAAGATATTGTCAATATTGACGATACGGTTGAAGTTGAAGTCTTGAAAATTGATGATAGAGGACGTATTGATTTAAAACTCATAAAAAAATTATAAAATCTTCAAAGTTATAGATTTTAAATTTAAAAAATTGAAAAAGCCGATGTTTTAATTCGGTTTTTTTTAATTGAAATAAAAAATTGTTGCAATAAATCAAACTTTCTGATATAATATTTATGTTCTTGAAAAATTTATTCGCAGGTGTAACTCAATGGCAGAGTGCCAACTTCCCAAGTTGGTTACGAGGGTCCGATTCCCTTCACCTGCTCCATTTTAGCATTAAATAAACTAATTATTTATGTTTAATTAATTCTTAATTAAAAACGAATAGGAGAATATTTTGCAAAAAAGAACATTAGTAGAAAATATATACGAACTTCGCCAAATTTTAAATTATTATTTTAATGAACTGTATTCAACTAATGCTGGAAAAGCGAACGTTAATTATGGAATAAATCATACAAAAATCAATTTGATGAATGGACTTAAAATAAATTCTGCACCTAACGCAAGTTATATTGAAGGAATGTTTAACGGCGAAAAATTTTACATAACTTTTAATGCAAATGAAAGTTTGGAGTTTTCTGTTTCGAATGCAATAGGATTAAAGACTAAAAGTGCGGAAGGAATAAAATATTTCTATGATGAAAAATTTGAAAGTGAACGTATGAAAAATATTTTTAAAAATTTTGTTCCTTTTTTGAATACAGTCATGTCTGGAACAGAGCCAATTGTCAGTTTTGATGAAACTGATTTAAAAACAGATGAATCTAAAATCGTATTAATTTGGGATATTCTAACTCCTTATAAAACAAAAAACAGACTAACATCAATGTTTGAAAATGCTAATGCTCGAAAATTCCCCAAAAACAAGTATGCACGTTATAGTATAAAAAATTTGCAAATTTGGCAAGGTGGGGTAGCGAAATTAAATTTGCCACAGTCTGATATTAGCAAGATTGTAAGTAAAATAACAAATATGCGTCGAAATGATTTACAGCCACCACAAAGTTTTTAAAATCTAATAAATTTTTGATTGAAAAAAATTGTTAGGTTTAGCAATTTTTAAAATAAGTTAAAATTAATGTTTAGAAAATTTAAATAATTAAATAAGGTAAAAAAACAAAATCTGAGTTATTTAAAATATCAATAACTCAGATTTTTATTACATTTCACGACCTTTGTTGCCTGTTGGGCATCCATTAGGGTCATCTAAATCAGTATAGAACACACCATTGTCAATTTTTATATCTGTTCTAGATGATGATTTAGGAGGGTTAAGACTTAGCCTTTCAGGAACCTCAATGCCTTGGCTTTGATTTTTAATATATTTTTCTAATTTATAATTTTCTATTACCTTATTTATATCAATATCAGGATTTTCTTTTATATCTTCTAAAATCCTTTTTGCATCGTCAACATTAAGACCGCTGCTTTGCAATATGCGGGAAAGTGTGTCGGTGTCTTTGGGTGTGTATCCTTGTGGAATGCCATATTCTTGCTCTTCTTCGGAGAATTGTCCATTTTTATTCATCCGTGCTTTAATTTTCTCAAATCCCTTTAATGCACTTTTGCTTAAAGATTTAGTGAATGTAAATGATTGACTTGTAGCAATTTTTCCCAAAACAAATGCATCTTTTGGAAAAAAGGTCATTACGAAACCACCTACCGCAATCACACTTAATATATAGGGGAATGTTAAAGGTAGAGTTAAAGCACCTGCACCTCCGGCAACTGCTATGCAAAATAAAAATATTCCTAAATAAGGGCCAAAAGCTGAAATAGCATCCTCTCCTAAGCCTGCCAAAAAAAAATCTTCTTTTTTGTCCTTTTTTTTGTTTTCTGCCTTTGGTTTAGTTTGTCCAGTTGGATTTTCGCCAATCGGCTCTCCAGGTTCGTTATTTCCATTTCCTATATTTGGGGTTTGATTGTTTGGTTCGGCTTCTGGGTTTGTGCCAACATCAATATCAGTCCCAGTAATAATTTCTGCATTTGCATCAGTCCCTTCTCTATTTGAAAATGGAATTATATCGTCAAATCCTTTCCCTGATTCGTTTTTTTTTTCGTAGAAGTAGGGTATGTCCCAATGTTTCTATTATGATTGCCAACAATTACTGTAACTGGACTTTCATTTCCAGTGCGTATGTTGTAAATATTTCGGTCGCTATTGGCAGGGGATTGATTTAAAATAGTATTGCATACATCTTGATATATTTCTATAAATTCTTGTGGAACGGATTCACCTTGTTCTTTCCATAAACGAATTAATGCACTTGTGGACTCCATTACTTTTAATGCCTGTGCATTTTCAACCGTCGCCAAAGGATTTGCAGAAGGAATTTCACCTTGAACATTTGAACCAGTCGGAACCGAAATCGTCGCTGCACCAGTGTCGCCATTATCTCCGCCTGCGGCTCTTGCGTTTATTATTGTTGGATTTCCGACAGATTGAACAACTTCTTCCGACTCTGTAATGTTTTCATTCTGTTTAATCTCTGACTTTTTTGCTTGCATTTTTTTCATAAGAATATTCAAATCTTCAATGTTGTCTGATGAAAACTGTCTTACTAATGGTGTGAAAATATTTTCTTCTAAACTTGAATGATAATAGATTTTGGCTTCTCCTGTTTGCTCATTGAGTTCAATTTTAGAAATTTTTCCTAAATATTTATCACTTCTCTCATCATTGTTTTGTGCGTTATAATTAAATCCATATAAAGACGGACCAGCTTTGCCGTTGACTTTATAAAATAAAAATTTCGACTGCTTGCTTACATCATCTCTTATATACGGTTCCATATAGGGGAAAATTTTCCTTGTTTCATCTATTGAAAAACTGTCGCTCAAATTAGTATCGTTTAATTCAAATGTTGTAATTTTGCTAGTTGAAGAAGGAGTTTTTTCAATGGGTTCAATTATATTCGTATCATCTTTGACTTTTTCATTTTTAATCGGTTTATCACCTTTTATTGTCGTATCAATAGGAACATTGCTTGTTTCAATATCTATACTTTCTTGTATGAATTCAGCATCATTTGTTTCAGTATCTGAGCCTTCTTGTATGGGGCTCTCAGCAACATTATTACCTAAGCCTTCTTGTGTGGATTTAGTATCACCAATTTCATAATTTCTTTTTGTTTTTAAGGATACTCCTATTTCAGGGTTTAAAATGCCTTTTTCTATAAGACTAGCTCCAAGTTGTGGTGTATCTTTTGGGTTTATTGTTGAACCTATTTTTCCCTCTTGTTTTTTAGTAGTCTTTTCTTCAAGCATGCCTTGTGTTTCTCTTTCAATGCTTTCTAAATCACCAGGATAAATCTCGCCTGCAATTCCAAGTTCTAGTGAATTTCCTCTTTTTTCTTTTCCTTGCGTAGCAGATTGTAAGGTTTCATATATAAAATTCATGCGTTCATTTTTCACATCAATTGATAAATCATTGTTTATACTATACTCTTTTAATAAATGATTCTGTGCTGGATTTGATAAGTTTTTTATTCCACCACTTAAATATTCTTTCTCCGATGTTTCGGAATTCGGAAATTGTATATCTTGAAAAGGAGTTGCTATTTCACGGATTGAATCACGATGACTTGAAAGAGAATTTATTTTAATTTTAGGGAAAGCCTTAATAAGTCCCTTACTATATTTAAAAAGTGTTTCAAATCGCTCTTTTTCATCTTCAACGTTCCACTCAGTTACACATCCACTTACAATTTTAGTGCCGTTATCTTTTTCAAATTTATATGACGCAAAAGGTGTTTTTGCCATTAATACACTTAAAACGGGCATAATTTCATTTTTTATGAATCCCAAAAATTTTTCACTAGGATATTTTAGAATCAGAGATTTATTGGGCTTGTATTCAATGATAAAAGGATAACCGTATATATTAACAGACAGTATTGATTTATTAATTATTTTAGATTCATAATTTTTTTCTTCACCTTTAAAATTGTTTTCTAAAAATTTTTCTATATCATATATGTCGTTAAAAATTGTCGTTGATTCTGTCATTTCCATCTCCTAAAACTGGATTTTGTCTGAGGTTTTAATCTATGTTGGTTAAATTTGCCTTTTTACAATTACTTTGCTTTATTCAATGTATTATGTTCTTTTATTTGTTGAATTATATCACACAAAGTAAATTATGTCAATACAGTATATTGTAAAAAATATTAATTTAATTCAAAATTATACGTTTTTCGCTTATGCTAAGTTCAAACTTCTGAACAAATTGAAATTAACTATTATATCATATTTAATTTTAGAGAATAAATTTGACTTTTTTGTTTGTTTATGTTAAATTCAAATAAAGTTTTAATTGCATATTTGACGTTGAAATAGTGGGGATGGTAAGTTGGATTATATTAAAATTAGTGAAAAAATAATAAACAAACTAAAAGAATCAGATGCAAAGAAAATTGAGGCACTTGATGTTTCAACTAAAACTGATTTATTTAAAGTTTTGATTTTGGCAAGTGTTTCGGGAACTGATACGGCAAAATTCATTGCACAAGATTTAGGAAATTTATTAAAAAACGAAAATGTAATGATGGAGCATATTGACGGTCAATTTAATGGGAAATGGATTGTTTTGGATTTTAAAGATATAATTGTACATCTTTTTCAAGATACTATAAGAAACAAATATAATATTGAAAATCTTTGGAAAAACAGAAATAATTCGATTATTAAATTATTAAATTGATTTTTAAAATTTTAATTGCAAATTTCTTTAATATGTGTTATAATGAAAAAATCTCTGCTAATGCAGAATAAAATAATAAACACCTGTTGAAAAATCGCGTTACCTTGCCGAAAAACTCGGTTTAAGCGCAGAGTTTTAAAATCACAGGGAAGATGAAAAGGAGAAAAAAATGTCTATTGTTTCAATGAAACAACTTTTGGAAGCGGGAGTTCATTTTGGTCATCAAGCCACAAAATGGAATCCTAAAATGAAAAAATATATTTTCACGTCGAGAAATAACATTCATATCATAAACTTGGAAGAAACTTTAAAACAAATTGAAAAAGCATATACGTTTATTCGTGATATTGTCTCTGGTGGAAAAAACATTTTGTTTGTCGGGACAAAAAAGCAAGCACAAGAAACCATTAAAGAAGAAGCCGAAAGGTGCGGAATGTTTTATATTAACACACGCTGGCTCGGTGGCACATTAACAAATTTTAAAACAATAAAATTAAGAATTGAACGGCTTAATAAATTAACGCAAATGGAAAAAGTCGGAGAATTGGATTTTTTCACTAAAAAAGAGGCGTTAAAATTAATGGCCGAAAAAAACAAATTGGAAAAAAATCTTTTGGGAATTAAAGAAATGCGTGAATTTCCAGGCGCTATTTTTATCATTGACCCAACAAAAGAACATATTTGCGTAAGAGAAGCACAAACACTCAATATTCCTATTGTGGCAATTGTAGATACAAACGGAGACCCATCGCCTATTGATTTTCCAATTCCAGCAAACGATGATGCAATTCGCTCAATAAAACTGATTACTGGTGCAATTGCCGATGCTGTAATTGAGACGAAAGAGGGCATAAGCCACGAAAAATCGCTCGAAGATGAGGGAGATTTGGATATAAAATCTGCTTTAACAGAAGCACTTTCGACAATGGAAATTACAAAACCGATTGAAGAAGACACAAAAACACACAAATCAGTTAAAAAGCCAATAAAGCAGACAAAACAGATTTCAAAAGACAATGAAACCAGCGAAGAAAATTTATCTAAATAGATATGAAATAATTGAAAGTTATAAAAGTTATATTTGATTAATTTAATTATAAATAAAAAATAAAAAAGAACAAAAAATTGGAGGGAATTATGTCAGCACAAGATGTTGCCAAACTTCGTGAAATAACAGGTGTAGGAATTTTAGATTGTAAAAAAGCACTTTCAGAAACAAACGGAGATATTGATAAGGCCATTGTAATTCTGAGAGAAAAGGGAATTATAGTTGCAGCAAAAAAGGCGGGAAGAATTGCCGCTGAGGGACTTGTCGCTTCTTATATTCATATGGGCGGAAGAATCGGAGTTTTGGTTGAAATGAACTGTGAAACTGATTTTGTTGCAAAAAGCGACCAATTCAACGAGTTGATAAAAGATATTGCAATGCAAATTGCGGCCTCAAAACCTCTTTATGTTAATATCGACGAGGTAACGCCAGAAGAAATTGAAAACGAGAAAGAAGTTTTAAGAAATCAAGCAAAAAATGAAGGGAAAAAGCCTGAATTAATTGAGAAAATGGTTGAAGGGCGAATAAAAAAGTTCTTTTCCAACATTTGCCTTATGGAACAGCCGTTTATCAGAGACTCTGCTAAAACTGTAAAAGATATGATTAATGAAGCAACATTAAAAATCGGTGAAAAAATTGTAGTTAGACGATTTGTTCGTTATGAAATGGGCGAAGGACTTGAAAAAAGAAAAGATGATTTCGTGGAAGAAATAAATAAACAAATCAAAGGTGAATAACTTTTAAAGTTTAATTAAATTTAATAAAAATAAGACTGTTAACAGTCTTATTTTATTTTTTAATAATCGCTTTTTTGTACTCTACTAATTTACTTTTTATTTGTTTTCTAAAATTTTTATTCGTAAAATATCGTTCTTTTTTAAGAGCAGGTTTGTTTTTAAAAATAGAGTTTGTTGAACAGTTCTTGCATCATCTATCGAATTTTCAAACTCATCTTTAATATATTCAACAATGATTTTTTTATTGAAATTTTCATCAGGGGATAAAACTTCAAGTGTATCTCCAACTTTAAAGCGGTTTCTCTGTTCTATTTTAACAAAGCCGTCTTTTGCATCTTCCAAAACAATTGCGATAAATTTATGCGATTGCACTGGCGTTGAAGTTTCGGAAAATTCTTTGTCTTTATCTTCGAAATAAAATCCAGTTGTAAACTGTCTATGGCTTGTTTTTTCAAGTTCTTTTTTGAAATCTATCTCTACACTTTTCGTGGTTTTGTCATTATTTTTTAAACTATCAAGATAAAGATTATCAATTGCTCGTCGATAGGTATTAACAACGGTAGCAACATAATATTCCGATTTCATTCGACCTTCAACTTTCAAAGAACTTACCCCTGCGTTTATGAGTTCTTTTAAATGCGAAATCATACATAAATCTTTGGAATTTAAAATGTATGTGCCACGAGAATCTTCCTGAATTTCAAAGTATTCATCTTTGCGTGATTTTTCACATAATGCATATTCCCACCTACAAGGCTGAACGCATTCGCCACGATTAGAATCACGACCAGCGAGATAGTTAGAAAGTAAACAGCGACCTGAATATGAAATGCACATTGCGCCATGAACGAAACATTCAAGGCTGATATTTTCAGGAATTTTGCTTTTTATTTTTTTAATTTCATCAACAGACAATTCACGTGCTAAAATAATTCTTTTAACTCCAAATTTTGCTAAAAAGTTTATAGCATAACTATTTAAAATGTTTGCCTGAGTGCTTACGTGAATTTCCATTTTCGGAGCAATTTTGTGAACAAGTGAAATAATTCCTAAATCAGATATAATCAAAGCATCAACTTTGTATTCAACAAGTTTTAAAATATAATCTTCGAGTCCATCAAAATCGTCTTCGTGTGCTAAAATATTGACAGTTATATAAACTTTTTTTCCTAAACTATGCGCATAGTCAATAGTTTTTTTGATATCGTCATCTTCGAAATTTTGTGCAAATGCCCGTAGTCCGAATTTCTTTCCAGCAAAATAAATTGCATTTGCACCAAAATATAAAGCAACCATTGCTTTATTGAAAGTTCCAGCAGGTGCTAATAATTCAGGTTTTTTCTCAAATTTATTTATCATATTTTTGTTATTTTTAATAGCAGGTTCATTTCCGCTATTAATATCTATTTCTTTATAAGTTTTCACTTTATATTCCTTGTTAATTAAAATTAAAAGACTTCATAATTGTCGATAAATCTTCGGTTGGATTAACGGCTTTTTTTAAATCAAATCCGCTTTCATTCGGGCTTGGATATGCTTCGTCTTTTTTGCTTGAAATAAGTTTTGCATATACACTTGGAATCTCTTGCGTCGATATTTCCAGAAATTTGTCAGCAATCGTTTCATAGTCCTCATCGCTTTCAATTTTTAATTGAGATATAGGTTTTATTTGGCTTGGTTTTTCGCTTTCATTTATGTATATTGTCGCCGAGTTTTGCGTTGCTGACTTTTTATTACTTTCGTTTTTAGGCTTATTTTCTTTCTCGAATTTATTGTTTTCATCTTTTTTATTTTCTATCACATTTGGTTCACCATTTTCTTCATCAATTATTGAAACGACTGTTTTTCTTTTTATGCTATCTCGCTTAACCGTTTTGCTTGTTTCTTTCTCTTCATCTCGGTTCGATTTTGCATATTGTTGCATCTTATTAAGTAATAGACGTATGGTGTCATTTTCAGTTTTAACACAAGAATTTATTGAATTTCCTGTGTCATAAGATTCATCATCTAGGGCATATCTAACATCATTTATGAAATTATTAAAAACTTCTCTAAGCGCACTAAAATCACTTAATTGCGGATATTTTTTAAAAAGTTCGGAAAACATTCTTTCAAAATTTTTAAAAAGAATAACAAATCTTTGGAATTTAAGATTTGATAAATTTTCAGAACTAAATTTAATTTCATTTGCCTTATTGACAGCGGTTGCAAGTTTAAGATTTATTGCATCTTTTTCACGGCACAATTTAGTTAAATTATTCACTTTTATTTCAAGTTCAGAAATTATTCTCTGGACTTCAATTTTATCATAACCGTTAGTTTCAGTCATAAACATTTAAAAAAATCCGCCTTTTAATAAATTTTGTTATTATTTTTTTGTTCCATTTGTTTTTTTATGTAAATATATTATATTTTTTATATGTACGCTTAATTTGAAAATTAAAATCAAAATAAAGATAATATTTAAAATAATAAACATTTTTGATGACAGTATGCTTATACTATACAACATAATTAATGCAACTTCAAGCGCTAAAACAAAAGAAGTTTTAAAAAATAAAAGATTTTTATTTAACAAGGCAACAAAAAAAGAGGAAATTGCACCATTAAAAAAATAAAAAGCATAATATTCTAATGAATTAAAAGGATTGAAATAGTAAACAAGATTAATCACGAAGGTTAAAAACAAAAAAAATCCAATCCATAAAGCAGAATCTAATTTAAAAAAAATTCCTCTTAAAAGACAATAAAGACTAAATAATAAACAAGCAAAAGAAAACCATAAAGGAAAAATACTACTGGTTGAATATTGATAAAAGCTCAAAACTATGACGTATAAAATTAAAGCAAAAAGGGCGTAATAACGCAAAATCAATGTTCTTTTCATCTCAATAATATTTTATTTAAAAGTTATAATATTATTCTAAGAGTAGAAAAAGAAAATTTCTTGTTATAAATTGTATTGGTGGTTTCTTTGCTTTACTTTTTTAATCATTTATAGCATTGAAATTATTAGATATTCGGTAACTATAATATTGTTTTATTTTCAACTATTTAGTTTTTTTATTTTTATCATTTTCGTTATTTGTTTCATCTTTATTTTCGGTTACTTTTTCTTCACTTTTATTATTTTCTTTTTGATTCGACTGTTTTTGTTCATTCGATTTTGCTGTTTCGCTTGTGGTCTTGTCGAATTCCTTCTTTTCGTTGGTTTCGGCAACTTCATTTTGTACTAATCTATTTTTAAAATATAAAACTATAAGTCCCGAAATTCCTAAAAGCACTAAAATTCCCGATAAAAGTTGTGAAACTTTTATACCTGTATCCGCAATAAAAAGACTATCATCTCGCCACGTTTCAATTATGAAACGTCCTATACCATAAATTACAAAATATAAGCAAGTTATAACACCTTTTGTTTTTACTTTTCTAAACAAATAAAAAAGTGCGATAAAACCTAAAAGACACCAAAAACTTTCATAAAAGAAAGTTGATAAATGCCAAACTCCGTCAATTTGAACACTGAAAGGAAACCATTGAAGAGCAGGGTCGACCGTTTTAATACCAAAGCAACAGCCTCCGAAATAGCATCCAATTCTGCCGATTGCTTGTCCTAAAATCAGTGATGGTGCAGCAATATCAGTTAAATTTAAAAGATTTTTCTTATGTATTAAACAATAAAGTGCAATACCGATTGCTCCACCGATTACCGCTCCAAGAATAGCAATGCCACCGTTCCATATTTGAAAAAATTCAATAAATGAAAATTGATGGTCATAAAAAATCACATAATATAATCTTGCACCTATAATTGCAAGTGGGAGAACATATAGAGCCATTGTTAAAATATCATTCGATTTAAAACCACGTTTTTTGCCAAGATAAATGGCAATAAGTATACCAGCAATAATTCCTAAACCGACAATAACCCCATAAGCGCTTATTTCAAGTCCGAACAGATTAAAGTTTACTCTTCCGTGCATATGTAAATCCATAAAATTTCTCCTTAATACAAATGCAAAAATGCAACTATAAATTTAAATTACAATTTTAAACTTTTTTAGTATACAATTTTTAAAATTAAAGGTCAAGTAAATAGTTGGAACAGTTATATCAGTTTTTTAAGTATAACTAAAAAATTCTTTATTAAATTGTTTTGATTTGCATATCATATTATAAATTAAAAATGAAAAGATTGGTAAAATTGGAAAACGAAAAACAAACAAAGGCTAACGCCATTAAATTATTAGTTTTAAATAAGAAAATTATAATTATAACATCAATTTTAGTTGCTTTTGTTATAATTATGATTAGCGTTATTATAACTTCAACAACCTATCCTTTAAAGTATAGAGATGAGATAGGGTATATTTCAAAAAAATATGATGTTAAAGCCGAGTTGATTGCGGGAATAGTGTATGCTGAAAGCAATTTCAATTCAAGTGCAATATCGCCAAAAGGAGCAATTGGAATTATGCAAATATTGCCTGAAACTGCCGAGTGGATTTGTGGGGTAATGAAAATTCCGTATTCCGAAAGAATGCTATTCAATCCTTTATATAATATTGAAATCGGCACTTTTTATCTAACATATTTAAAAGAAAAATTTTCTGGCGCAAATGCCTATGTTGCTGCATACAATGCAGGAGAAGGAAACGTTAAGCTTTGGCTTGAAAATGATAAATATACACAAAATGGGGATATAAAAACAACACCTTTTAAGCAAACAAACGCATATATTGAAAAGGTTAATAAAGCAACTGAGTATTATAAAAAAGTTTTTAGCAATTAATGTCTTAAAATAAATCCGATAAAAATATGTATTATAAAACTATTTTATAATTTGACTTGATTTTTTTAAATTTATGTTATATAATGCAATTAATTAACGTAATGAGTGGGCCAAATTGGTCCACTCATATTCGTAAAGAGGAAGTTTTTTAATAGTAAAACAAGGAGATACAAAATGGTAAATAAAGATTTTTTTCAGGCACTTGATGAATTGGAAAGTGAGAAAAAAATAAATAAAGAGCAATTCATTGAAACTTTGGAAATTGCATTGACTTCCGCCTATAAAAAAATGTATGGGCAAGCAAAATCAGCCAAAGTAAAACTTTTCCCCGAAAAAAATACAATTAAAATTTATAGTTATAAAACAGTTGTAGACGAAGTTGAAGACCCTGATAAACAAGTTTCGCTTGAAGAGGCAAGAGAAAGAAATAAGTCATATAATGTCGGAGATACTATTGCTTCGGAAGAAACAACCAAGAATTTTGGACGTATTGCCGCACAAACTGCCCAACAAGTTGTTATGCAAAAATTAAAAGAACTTGAAAGACAAATTGCAATTGACGAACTCGCAGAAAAAGAAGATGAATTGTTGACAACGGCGATTAAAAGAGTTGACAATTCAACAATATTTGTTTCAATTCCAGGTTCACATACTGAGGGAGTGATGCTTCAATCAGATCAAATTCCCGGAGAAAAATTTAAAGTGGGCGACCGTGTTAAGGTTTATGTAAAAAGGATTAAAGACAGTTTTAAAGGTCCACAAATTCAAGTTTCAAGAAGCAATATCGGTTTCGTACGTAAGCTTTTTGAACTTGAAATTCCGGAAATTCAAAATGGCGAAGTTATGATAAAAAATATTGCAAGGGAGCCGGGAATAAGAGCAAAAGTTGCAATATATACCGAAAATCCAAATTTAGATGCTCTTGGTGCTTGTGTCGGAAATCGTGGAGTTAGAATCAATACTATAAGTGGCGAGTTAAATGGCGAGAAAATTGATTTAATAATTTACACCGAAGATATTTTAGAATTTATAGCAAGATCTTTGAGTCCTGCCAAAATTTTAAGTGTGGAAACAAACGAAAGTTTGAAAGCGTCAAGAGTTGTAGTTCCTGACGACCAGTTATCTTTGGCAATCGGAAAAAATGGTCAAAATGTTCGACTTGCTTCAAGACTAACGGGCTGGAAAATTGATATAAAATCCGAATCTGATATTTTAAAACTATCAAAAGAAGCAGAAGTGCCGGAAGCAGAATATGAATTAACTGAAATTAAAGAAGAATCAGAAGAACTTGAAACATTTGAAGACTTTACAGATTTAGATATTTTTAAATAAATCAAAAATAAAGATTTGAGAAATTAATAATAGAAAGGCGATATGAAAAAAATACCAATACGAATGTGCCTTGCATGTCGGAAGCACTTTCCAAAAAAAGACTTAATTAGAATTGTTAAAAATAAAGAAAATCAGATTTTTGCTGATAAAACTTTTAAAGCAGAAGGACGGGGAGCATATGTTTGCAATAACAATGTTTGCCTTGCAAATTTGAAAAAAACTCACAAG
The DNA here is from genome assembly GCA_002424095.1 of Christensenella sp. UBA5489. Lineage (GTDB taxonomy): Bacteria > Bacillota > Clostridia > Christensenellales > UBA1242 > UBA5489. The sequence goes on along the minus strand of DIPL01000018.1, from coordinate 50,419 downwards.
TTGAATAAATATTTTAAATGCGAAATATCTGCTGAACTTTATGAAAATCTAAAAGGAGAAATTTGAGAATTTGACTAAACAAGATAAACAAAAAAATGTTCTAAAAGGATTAAAAGCAATCCATTCACTTCAAGTAAATGGCGATATTTTATTTTTTTTGAGAGAGTTAAGAGATAATAGAGACAAAGTAGAATCTTTTGCAAGAAATTTTGACTCAAAACTTAAAGAAATTTATCGCACAAGAGTGGCCGAGAACAAGGTAGAACTTGATGCAATTACCGAGAGAGATAAACAATCTGATATAGTTGCAGAAAATTCTCATAATGAGAATATAACTATTGCAGTCGCTGATGCTGATGTTGAAAAGAAAGATTTTAAGAACAGCGAATTGTCAATAGAACAAACAGAATCGAAAAATAGTTCTGAAATCATAGAGAATGGAGTAGTACAAGAAACAAAAGAATTTACAACTGAAAGTACCAATATTTCAAGTGATAAAAAAGAAGAAGAAGTTTTAAAATCAAGGCAAGATATTCGGACAAGGCAATCATCAAATCAAAGAAATAAAGAGCAATTAGAACACGACGGAAAAGCTCAAACTTATGATAAAAAAAGAACATTTGATATTTCAAAACAAAAACAATCGCATTCTCAACGGAGCCCCTATCAAAAATCGCAAAATTATGATAATCGCAGGTCAACTTTCGTAGCAGGAGGCGATGCAGGGAAAAAACTCGACACGACTAGGCAATCATCAGACCGTCAATTTTCTTCCAAACCTTTTGTCGCAACAAAGGCAAATAATTTTAAAAATTTTGCAAAAAGTGGCGGCGGCGAAACAGCTTTTCAACCACGTGAGCGCCAATTCGGAAATAAAAACAAGCCTGGGACAAAAAGAAGTTTTGGAAAAGATCGAGAAAATTCATTACAATTAAATAGAAAAAATCAAAGACGTTTTACACTAGATATTAATTCCGAAGTTGAAGAAAGAGTTAGTTCAAGGAAAATTGCAAGACCAAAAAAGCAACAACAAACTTTTGTTGCGCCGTCTATTGAAAATGCAGTAATGACAACAGAAACAATTTCGGTTAAAATGTTATCTGAAAAAATAGGAAAGCCAGTTCCAGAAATTATTAAAAAACTTATGATTCTTGGCGTAATGGCGACCATAAACAGCAATATAGATTTTGCCACCGCCGAATTAATTTCTATGGAATTAGGCATTAAACTCGAACAAAAAATTGAAAAATCGAAAGAAGAAAAATTGTTGGATGTTTCAAAATTAGATGAAGATGACAAAGATGCTCAAATTAGTCCGCCTGTTGTAACGGTTATGGGACACGTAGACCATGGCAAAACTTCGTTGCTTGATGCTATAAGAAAAACAAATATTGCAAGCGATGAAGCAGGAGGAATTACGCAAAGAATTGGTGCTTATTCAATAACGCATAACAATTCAAAAATCACCTTTATAGATACTCCTGGGCATGCGGCTTTCACGGCGATGCGTGCACGTGGAGCGAAAATAACTAATATTGCGATTTTAGTTGTCGCTGCCGATGACGGTGTTATGCCACAAACAATTGAGGCTATAAATCATATTAAAGCCGCCGAAGTTCCTATGATTGTTGCTATAAATAAAATGGACTCACTTGAAGCAAATCCAGAAAAAATAAAAACGCAACTTGCATCTAACGGAGTTTTACCTGAGGAATGGGGTGGCGATACAATTATAGTTCCCGTATCAGCGAAAACTGGTGTTGGCATTAATGAACTTATGAATATGGTTCTATTAGTTGCTGAAATGCAAGGAATTAAAGCAAATCCGAAAAAAATGGCGGTAGGCACAATAATTGAAGCGGCATTAGACAAAAATAGAGGGCCGATTGCAACTGTTTTAGTGCAAAATGGAACATTAAGAATCGGAGATTCAATAATGTCGGGAATAACGTTCGGAAAAGTGCGTGCGATGTTTGATGAAAATGGTCAACAGGTTAAAGAGGCAACTCCATCAACACCAGTTGCTGTATTAGGTTTTTATGAAGTACCTGATTCAGGCGACCAAGTTTTTGCAATATCAGAAAAATTATCTAAACAAATAATTGAAGAAAGAAAGCAAAAAATTAAAGAAGAAAAGGCTCAAACAACATCGGGAGTCAGCATTGATGACTTTATGACGAAAGTTAATGAAAGTAAGTTGAAAACTTTGAATATAATCATAAAAGCCGATGTTCAAGGTTCTGTTGAAGCCTTAAATCAGTCATTAACGGCGATTGCAAATGAAGAGGTTCGTGTGGTTTGTGTACACAGTGGAGTCGGTCCCGTTACAGAATCAGATTTAGTTTTGGCAAAAACATCTGATGCTTTCATTGTGAATTTTAATTTAAAAGTATCAACAAAAGTTCAAGGTGTGGCAGATAATTTAGGCGTTGAAATTAAGTCATATAAAATAATTTATGAAGTTGTCGACGATATAACCAATGCAATAACGGGAATGCTTACAATAAAATACGAACAAAAA
>DIPL01000018.1:798-47746 GCA_002424095.1 Christensenella sp. UBA5489 | reverse complement strand
TTGTAGCTGGTTCATATGTCATTGATGGTAAAATTTTAAGAAAAGCAAATGCTCGTTTAATAAGAGACGGAGAAGTTATTGGTGAATCTGAAATTATTGATTTAAAAATTTTAAAGGACGATAAAGCAGAAGTGACACAAAGTTTTGAATGCGGAATTAAATTAAAAGATTTAATAGATATTAAAGAAAACGATATTATTGAATGTTATGAAAATGTTGAAATAAAAAGACAATAAAAATCATTTAATTAAAAAATGTTTTATACATAATATTTGAAATCTATTTAATTTTGATATTAATTCAAGTAAATCCAATTTGAAAAAAGGGAATTATATGGAAAACAGAATGCTTCGAATCAATTCAAAAATAAAAAAGAAATTGAGCGAAATCATTTTATATGAGCTTAGAGACCCGAGATTTTCTGACATTATAAGCATTACATGGGTTAGAACAAGCCCTAATTTTTCAAGTTGCAAAATTGGTGTTGGAATTTTAAACAACGAAACTGATAAAAGAAATGAAATAATAAAACTTTTAAATAAGTCTGCGGGATTTATGAAAAAACGACTTGCGGAAGAACTTAAAATGCGGTCAGTTCCTAAACTTATTTTCACTCTTGATGATAGTTTAATTTATGCTGAAAGAATAAATGATATATTAAAAAATCTAGATATTAAACCAGAAGATAATGAGAAAAACGAATAATATTTATAAATAAAAATGCTTATAAAAAAGGTCTTGATTAATATGGAAAAATTAAGCGAAATAGTAAACCTGATAAAAAATGCGAAAAATATAGCATTGTTTACACATATAAAACCCGACCCTGATGCAATTGGTTCGGTTTGGTCAATGTATTTTGCTTTAAAACAAATCAAAAAAAATGTAAATGTTTTTATGGAAGAAACAATTTCAGATTTTGGTGTTTTGCAATATGAAAATATTCAACATGAATTTGATAAAAACAAATTTGACTTGGTTATAGCACTTGATGTCGCAAATTCTATACTTCTTGGCAAATATGAAAAAGATTTTCTAAATTTCAGTAATTCCATTTGCATTGATCATCATTTGGCAAGGCAAAAAATTGGAAATGTTGAATTCGTTGCAAACGATGCGGCATCAACTACTGAAATTTTATTCGATTTATTTAATAAATTGGAAATTAACATTGATATTGATAAAAAAATTGTTAATTGCATTTATTTAGGCATTGTCGGCGACACTGGCAGATTTATGTATAATAACACCACTTCAAAAACTTTTAAAATTGCACATATTCTAACCGAAAAAGGGGCAGATGTTCATAAAATAAATTTGAGTTTATCAAAAAAACTTACAAAAAATATGCTGAAAAATTTACGTATATTATATAATAATATTGATATAAAAGATGATATTTTATTTTCAACCATTCGACTGAAAGATTACAAAAAATATAAATGCAAGTCAGTATCAACGAACGAATTGATTGGATTTTTAACAAATGTCGATAAAATTAATATAGTTATTGTTTTAATTGAAAAAGAAAAAAACATAATCAATGCAAGCCTTCGAAGCAGTGAGTTTTTTGATGCTTCGTTTATTGCGAAAGCATTTGGCGGAGGTGGGCATAAACTTGCAGCGGGAATACAAAATTTAACAGGTTCGGTTAAGCAAGTAAAAGATAAAATTTATTATTTCATCAAAGAAAATATTAATAATATAAAGTTAGTTAAATAATGCAACTTAAAATTAAAATTCGTTATGAAGGTTTTTAAAAATCTATTATTTAGATAATAAATTTAATAAAATATAATAAAAAATTGCAAAGTTGAGCGAAAATCCAAATAAAAAAAGGAGAGAAAATGGTTAAATTCGGACCTTCGGGAACCAGTCCTATTTTTTATGATGCAGGATATAAAATAACTTTGGATGTGCCAAACTGGCTTAATAACATAGGTTTGCAAGCATACGAGTATTCTTTCGGAGCAGGATATAGGTTATCTCTTGAAAAGGCTCAAAATTTTGGAATTGAATTTGAAAAATATAAGATTTCACTCAGTTTGCATGCTCCATATTATATAAATTTCGCCAACCCTGACAATATTATGATTGAAAAATCATTCTCGTATGTTTTACGTGGATTTGAATATCTCAAAATGATGAAAGGAAAAAAATTAGTTGTGCATTTGGCAACACAAGGAAAGTTATCAAGAGATGAGGCTTTATTTCTAACTTCAAAAAATCTTGATGACTGTTTGAGACGAATATATGAAAACAACTTTGAAAATTTTTATCTTTGTCCTGAAACAATGGGAAAATTTTCACAAATCGGAAATTATAAAGAAATAATTGACCTTTGCGTAAAAGACAAAATTTTAATGCCAACATTTGATTTTGGTCATATAAATTGTTTGCTCGGGGGAGAACTGAAAAACAAAGATGATTATAAAAGAATTTTTGATTATTCTTTTGAAAAACTGGGCGAATTTAAGACAAAGAATTGTCATATTCATTTTTCCAAAATTCAGTTTAGTGCAAAAGGTGAAATCAGGCACTTAAATTATGATGATGAAAACTTTGGACCTTCCTTTGAGCCATTTGCTGAAATTATTTATGATTATGAACTTACGCCAACAGTTATATGCGAATCAAAAAATTTTATGGCGGAAGATGCACTAACTTTTCAATCAATTTATAATCAAGTTAAAACAATGAAAAATTAAGGAAAAGAGGAGAATAAAAAAATGATAAATGCTGGAAGTTTTAGGAAAGGAACTTCATTTGATATGGATGGAACAGTTTATGTTGTGGTTGATTTTTTACATGTTAAACCGGGTAAGGGGTCTCCATTTGTAAGAACAAAAATAAAAAATGTTATGACTAGTCAAGTCTTTGACAGAACTTTTACGCCAACAGAAAAATTTCCAATTGCGAATATTGAAAAAAAAGAAATGCAATATCTTTATAATGATGGCGAATTATATTATTTTATGGATATGGAAACCTTTGAGCAAATACCTTTCAATAAAGCACAGGTAGAAGATGCTTTAAATTTTATAACTGAAAATATGACTGCAATTGTCCAATTTTATAAAGACGAGGCTTTTTCGGTAGAGGCTCCAACATTTGTTGAACTTACGATTACAAAATGCGAATTAGGACTTCAAGGCGATACAACAAAGGCAGCATTTAAACCTGCTACCGTTGAAACTGGTTATGAATTAAGTGTTCCTCTTTTTGTCAATCAAGGCGATAAAATTAAAATTGATACTCGTAGCGGAGACTATGTCGAAAGAGTTGAAAAAGGCTAATTTTTAAAATAACAAATTGTTTAAAATTTTTATATTTATATAAAACAAAATATTGCGAATTTTGAAATTCGTAGTTTTTTATTTAATCTGACCTGCATTTTTTCTTAAAATAGGTTGAAGATATGCTGATTTTTTGTTATAATTATTATTAATATGATTAATTATTTAACAAAACAAAATCTCTGTTTCAAAAACTTAAAAAATCTTTTGCACCACAAAATAGGAGTGGAGCGAGTTTTTTTTAAATATACAAAATCAATAACCCAGATGAAAAAGGCAATCATAACAAATTCAGTTAAATTCGAAATCGAACAAGGGTTGCTTGTTTCTTTATTTTCACTTGAAAATGAACCTTATAAAAAAATTACCATTGCAAAATATAAAGGAAGTGCCACAGAGCCGAGTCAATTTTTTTCAGATTTGCCTGAATTTGCATTTGTCGGAAGAAGCAATGTTGGAAAAAGCAGTCTTATTAATTCTATCGTTAATATGAAAAAACTTGCACGTACATCATCTACGCCAGGTCGAACAAAAATGGTAAATTATTTTTTAATAAATGATAGTTTTTATTTTGTTGATTTGCCTGGGTACGGCTACGCAAGTGGCGCAAGTAAATCACACAAAAATTTATGGTCGTCATTAATTGAAAAATATCTTTTAGAATCAAAACAACTTAAACTTGTTTTTTTACTCGTTGATATAAGGCATAAGCCAAGTGAATTAGATTTACTTATGCAAAAGTTTTTATATATAAACAATATTCCGACTAAAATCATAGCGACTAAGTCAGATAAGATTGCAAAAAGCAAAATTGCAAATTATACTTTAAATATAGCGAAATCTTTGTCAGTCGGAATTGAAGATATTATTTTGTTTTCAATATTTAATGACAAGGGAAAGGAAGAGATTTTTAAAATAATTGATAATCTTTTATCGTAAGTAAAAAAACGACTAAAAATATAAAAATTATATACAATAAAATGACATTACATAAATTTTTTATTTTAATTTAGGAGAAATGATGAAAAAATATGAGTCAAAAGATATTTTGGTGTTGGAAGGATTGGAAGCAATTCGCTTGCGTCCGGGAATGTATATTGGAACAACAGGCATTAAAGGATTGCATCATATTTTATGGGAAATTGTAGATAACGCAATTGATGAAGTAAGCAATGGTTATGGTAATAAAATTGAAATAACTTTGGAAAATGACGGTTCGGTTACGGTTGAGGATAATGGTAGAGGAATTCCCGTAGATATGCATCCAACTCAGAAAAAATCGGGAGTTGAAGTCGTCTTCACTCGACTACATGCCGGAGGAAAATTTAACAATGATAATTATGGCTATTCAGGCGGACTGCACGGCGTTGGTGCTTCGGTAACAAATGCTTTATCTGAATGGCTTAAAGTTACGGTCAACAGAGAAGGTAAAACTTATTTTATGGAGTTTCGAACCACGTTAGATAAAAAAGGTAAAATTAAGTGTGGCATTCCAGTTGAGCCGTTAAAAGAAATAGGGAAATCTACTGTTTCAGGAACAAAAGTTCAATTTAAACCTGATAACAAAGTTTTTAAAGGACTGAAATTAGACTTTAACATAATTTTCGAAAGATTAAAAGAATTGGCTTTTTTAAACAAGGGCATAACTTTAAAATTAAATGATAAAATTAATGGAAAAATTGAAGAGTTTTGCTATAAAGGCGGATTAAAAGATTTCATTTTATATATTAATGAAGGAAAAACAAAACTTTTTGAAAATCCTCTTGAATTGGTTGCTGAAACCGAACCAGGAGAAAGAACATTAAAACTTGAAATTGCAATTCAATACACAACTTTATATACGGAAAACATAATTTCATATGTCAACAATATTCCGACAACCGAAGGAGGCACGCACGATGTCGGATTCAAAACAGGTTTGACAAAATTTATAAACGATTATGCAAGAAAGCATAATTTATTAAAAGAAAAAGAAAATAACTTGACGGGCGAAGATTTTAGAGAAGGCATTTGTGCAATTATATCTATAAAAGCCAATAATATTCAATTTGAAGGTCAGACAAAAACCAAACTTGGAAATCCTGAGATTAAAGGAATTATTGAAAGATTGGTTATCAAAGAATTAAATAGAATATTTTTTGGCAACAATAATATAAAAATCGCTGAAAGTATTGTAGAAAAGGCAAAAGGCGCAGCGAAAGTTCGTGAAGCAGCAAAAAAAGTTAAACAATTAACAAGGGCAAAAAATTCAATCGGAAATTATAATTTAGTTGGCAAACTTGCAAGTTGCTCTAATCGAAAGGCTGAGCGTTCGGAATTGTTTATTGTCGAAGGTGATAGTGCGGGTGGTAGTGCAAAACAGGGAAGAGATAGAAAATTTCAGGCTATTTTGCCACTTAAAGGAAAGCCACTGAACGCTGAAAAGAAAAAACTTGACCAAGTTCTTGCAAATGATGAAATAAAAACAATAATAAGTGCGCTTGAAACTGGTATAGGTAGTGATTTAAATATCCAAAATTTACGTTATGATAAAATTATAATTTTATCGGACGCTGACCAAGACGGTGCACATATTCGTGCAATTTTGGTAACTTTTTTCTATCGTTATATGCGTGAACTTATCACATATGGCCACGTTTATATTGGCTTGCCACCACTATATAAAGTTTATAAACAAAACAAAATTGAATATGTATATTCAGATGCAGAACTTCCACAGGCAATTAATAGAATCGGCAAGGGCTATCAAATTCAAAGATATAAAGGTCTTGGCGAAATGAATCCCGAACAACTTTGGGAAACAACAATGAACCCCGAAAAGCGCACACTTATTAAAGTTACGATTCAAGACGTTGAAGAGGCTGAACGAATGATAGTTACGCTTATGGGAGATGATATTGCAGCAAGAAAAGAATATATTGCAAAGTATGCAAATTTTAATAAGCAAGATAATTTCTTGGATAATAAACAAGAAATGAACTTAAAGAATTTAGAAAAAGATTTAGAAAATAATTCAAATAAAATTCAAATTATGATTTAATTTAATACGTGATTTTAAAATTCGTTAAGCCGTTTTAGATAAAAATAATAATTTACGTAGCTAATTTTTTAACAGGAGAAAGTAGTGAAAAAAGAAAAATCGGAAGAACAAGAAGTAGTTATAGAAAAACCGATTGATGAGGTTATTCATAATTCAATGATTCCTTATACGGAATATGTCGTGATGGATAGAGCATTGCCACGTATCGAGGATGGTCTTAAACCAGTGCAAAGAAGAATATTATATTCAATGCTGGAACTTGGGCTCACTCCCGACAAGCAATACAGAAAATCTGCAAGAATTGTGGGCGATTGTATGGGAAAATATCATCCGCACGGCGATTCGTCGGTATATGATGCAATGGTTAGAATGGCACAAAATTATAGTATGCGTGAAACTCTGGTGGATGGACACGGCAATTTTGGCTCAGTTGACGGCGACAGTGCTGCGGCTATGAGATATACAGAAGCACGTCTAACTCCCTTATCACTTGAACTCTTAAAAGATTTGCACAAAAATACGGTTTCGTGGAGTTATAACTTTGATGATACAATAAAAGAACCAGATATGCTTCCTGGAAAATTTCCGAATTTACTTGTGAATGGCTCGACAGGTATTGCGGTTGGCGTTGCAACAAATATTCCACCACATAATCTCGGCGAAGTCATTGATGGTGTGTGCGCGTACATTAAAAAACCAAAGATACCAATCTCTGAACTTATGAAATATATTAAAGGTCCTGATTTCCCAACGGGTGCTTTAATGATAGCCGGAGACGGATTAAAACAAGCCTACAAAACAGGAAAGGGAAAGATTGTTTTACGTGCAAAAATTGTAATTGAAAAAAATGACAAAAAAGAAGGCTTTTTTAATCTTATAATAACAGAACTTCCATATCAAATTAATAAAGCTACTTTGCTTCAAAAAATTGTTGAACTCAGAGAGGCGAAAAAAAATGAAATTGCACAACTTTCTTATATAGGAGATATTTTAGACGAATCCGACCGCAACGGTATGCGTGCTATTATAAAAATTAAAAAAGGCGGGAATCCAAGTGCAATTTTGGAATATTTATATAAAAACACACAATTGGAAACATCGTTTAATATAAATATGGTTGCTATTGCAGGTGGCAAACCGAAGCAAATGGGACTCATTGAAATGGTTAGATATTATGTCAAATATCAACGTGAAGTTCTCATTCGAAAAAGTGAATTTGATTTAAAAAATGCACTTGACCGTGAGCATATTGTCGAAGGGCTTTTAATTGCAATAAATCAAATTGATTTGATTATATCATTGATAAAAAAATCAGAATCAGTTTCCGAAGCAAGACAGCGGATTATGGAAAAAATTAAATTAACACAAATTCAGGCTCAGGCAATTTTAGAAATTCGTTTATCTAGGCTTGTTAATCTTGAATTATTAAAACTTGAACAGGAATATAGCGAACTTAAAAAGACAATAAAGAACTTAAAAAAACTTATTGGCTCAGAGGATTTACAGTATGATTTTATAATTTCCGAATTAAATGAAATAAAAGAACGTTTTTCAGACAAACGACGAACTAAAATTATAAAACTTGAAAATGGATCTGATGAAAAAATAGATGATGATGTAAAAGATAGAAAACGTTTAACAAAAAGTAATAAAGAAAAAATAAAAAATATTAAAACAAGCACCGACGTGCCAATTTCACAGGCGAAGCATTGTATAATTTTAGTTACGGCTGAAAAAAGGCTTAAAAAACTTTTATCTTCATTGTTGCCCGAAAAAAAACAAAATAAGCAAGAAAGTATAGGTAGTGATGATATATATAGAAATGGAATAAAAATTCCAGAAAATCAGAATTTCTTAATCTTTACAAATTTAGGGAATTGTTTAAGAATAAATGCAGACGAGATTCCAAGTTTCCAAAACGGTGTTTCAATTCACGACTTAAATAATAATATTGGTTATGATGAAGTTCCGATAAAAATTTTACCTGAATTTTCTGCATTAAATGAAACCGCAAGCGAAAATATAAATGAAGATTTTGCACAATCAGAAAGTAGATTTATGCAACAAACTATGAGTTTCAATGATGATTTAAGAGTACAAAAAGAAAATAATGATAATTTTACATTTGAAAATATTATCATCCTATTTACGAAAGCTGGACTGGTTAAAAAGATGCCTGTAACCGAATTAAATGTAAGAAAGCAGTATTTCAAAGTTATTATTTTGAAAGAGCAGGATGAAATTATAAATGTGCAGTATCAAACAAATGCTGAAAATTTATTATTTATAACGAAACACGCATTTTCACTTCACGTCAGCAGTAATTCATTTCCAATTTTAAAAAGAACAGCAGGCGGACTTATAGCAATAAAACTTGAAGAAGACGATGCTGTTATTTTTGCTGGACAATCTGACCAACAGGGAAGTGTTACACTTATTTCAAAGCACGGTTTTGCAAAAAAAGTTTCGATTGGTGACTTTGAGGTTATGCAGAAATATAGGCGTGGCTTAAAAACTTTTGATTTCAAAATAGCTGGCGATTTTCTTTCTTATGCAAATTATGAAACGCTACCACAAGATGTCGCCGTTAAAATGAAACAAAACAACAAAAATTATGAAATCATTAAATCTCAATCAATACCAGAAACAAACCGTGCATCGAAAGGTAAGTCGTTGATAAAATCTGAATTTATTGAAATAATTCCATTTAGAAATTTATAAAAATGATTTACATTAAAATAACAAATCAAAAGTTATACTAAATAAATAAACGAACTTAAAATATAAGTTTTAAATAAAAAAACTCCGTCATACATTAAATTGACGGAGTTTTTTATGCTGAATAAAATTTTAGATGATAAAATCTATAAAATCTTAACAACGAAAATTGATTATTCCAAAATTAATGAAATCAGAATTCGAGATGCAAGACCTATCACGGTTTTTTATGGCGGACAAGCAAGTTTTTTAAGCCATTTTGGACTTTCAAATTCGTTAGATAATGCAATTATCGCTTCTAAGAAAATGATTGAAGAAATTATTTTCAAGGCGAGTGAATTTTCTATTTATTCTGTCAATGAGGAACTGAAACAAGGATTTTTAGTTTTGGATGGTGGGGAAAGAATTGGCGTTTGTGGCACGGTTGTAATCGAAAACAACTTAATAAAAACAATTACAAATTTTACAAGTGTAAATATTAGAATTCCACACGAAATTAAAAATTGTAGTCTTTCAGTTTTTAAGTATTTATTCGACATGCAAGGATTGAAAAATATTTTGGTTATTTCGCCACCGGGGCAGGGGAAAACCACTTTTATAAGAGATTTTGTTTATCAACTTTCTATTAGGAATTTGAATTATAACATTTTAATTATTGATGAACGAGGAGAAATTGCTGGAAAAGGCAATAAATTGCAAATAGGAAATTTTTGCGACATATTATCTTTTTCGGACAAGCAAAACGGATTTCTACAAGGAATTCGTGCGATGAATCCGCATTTGATTGTAACTGATGAATTAGGGGCGGATAATGATTTTGAAGCAGTGCGTTATGCGTCGAATTGCGGTGTTAAAATTCTTGCGACAATACACGCTGATTCTATTTTTCAATTAAAGCAAAAGTCAAATTTTCCAAAAATTGCTAATATTTTTGAAAGATATATTGTATTGAAAAAAGGAACGAAGCCAGGTGTTATTGAAGGTGTTTATAATGAAAAAATGGAAAAAATTTTAGGGATAAATTAACGAAAAAGTTTTAGCAAATTTAACAAAAATTTAAAAAATTGCAAATGAAAATTTTAATAATTTGTCGGAGAAAAAATGAAATATTTAATACTGATTTTGATTGTTATAATTTGCGGCTATATCGGATTTGGTCTTTCTTCTTATTATAGTAATCGCTTAAAATTTTTTAAAAATCTTGAATTGTTATTCGAAAAATTATGTTTAGAAATAAATTACTCTCAACACAAATTGGTTTCGATTATGCAAGATTTTTCCACAAAAAATAAAGATGTTATGAAACTTATCAGCAATTATGTTGTTTGTTTAAATGATAATGAAAAACTTACAGTTGAAGCACTTTTTAGGGAAATAAAAATTTTGAATAGTGAAGAAAAAAACATATTAAATTTATTTTTTATGAGTTTAGGAAAGCTTGATGTTTCAAATCAAATAAAGCAGCTTGAAAATCAAAAAGAACAGATAAAAAGATATTATCAAAAAGCGGATGAAGAAGCAAAAAAATATGTTCCGTTATATATGAAACTTGGAATTATTTTTGGCTTATTGTTAGCACTTATTTTTATGTAAAAATTATGGCTACAAAGCATAATACAATGTATTGCATAATTATTGCATAGTACTACAATATATTGTATTTAAAAACAAAACATACTATTTATTATAATTAAATTGTGGGGAGATTATGGGGGTTGAAGTTATTTTTAAAATTGCGGCTATCGGAATTTTGACCGCAATAATTGGACAAGTTTTAAAGCATAGTGGAAAAGATGAGATTGCAACAATGGCGACATTGGCGGGAGTTATCATTGTTTTACTTATGGTTTTAGATTTAATTGTCAACTTGTTTGATAAAATTAAAACTATGTTTAACTTTTAAATTACTTTTAGATTGTAATAAACTTTTTGAATCCCACCATTACATTTGAACTTGACGGAGTGAATTTTGGATATATTTAAGATTTTGGCAATTGCACTAATAACTTGCGTAGCAACGCTGATTGTAAAACAAGTTAAGCCTGATTTTGCGAGTCTGGTTACTCTTGCTGGCGGTATTATTATTTTACTTATGCTGATTGATTATATTAATCAGATTTTTCAGGTTTTAAATTATATCGTTGAAAAAACAAATCTTTCGCCGGGGCTGTTTGGTATTGTTTTAAAAATAATTGGAATAGGTTATTTAACCGAATTCACGGCAAATATTTGCTCGGATTCAGATTCAACAAGTTTGGCGAATAAAGTTTTACTTGCAGGAAAAATAATAATTTTGGTTATGGCATTGCCGATTTTGACAAATATCATTGACATCATTATTGATATATTGCCTTAGAAAAAGAATTGAAAGTTTAAAAAATATGGACAAGTCAAAGGAGTTGTTTTGATATTCAAAAAGCGTAATTATATAAATTTTTGCTTTATTGTAAGTATCATTACAGTAATTTTATTTTTCGCATTTTCTATAATACATAGTTCAAATCTTAATCAAAATTTTAATGCTGAACAATTGACTGAATCGCAATTAAGTCTTTCGCAAAATGAACAAAAAGCATTTAGTAATAAAATGCAGAACATCGAAGAAGATGAAATTAAGGAATCAGAAGATGACTTGGAAAATGAATTGAAAGAAAATATTGATGAACAACTTTCAAATCTTGATTTAGCCGACCTGGAAATTTTTTTAAGTAATTTATCAGAAGAGCAAAAAGAAATTTTCGGTGCTTTGGGCATTCTTGAAAAACTGCAAGCAATAATTTCCGGTGAATTTGGCGATGACACATCTAGTGTTTTTGAGGCTCTTATTAAAATTACTTTTGATGAAATTTTAAAACTTCTTCCGCTTATGGCTTCCATAATTGCAATAGCAATTTTAGCGGGACTCTTATCTGATTTCAGAGGAAACTCTCAATCGGTGGGGGACATTATTCATTTTGTTTGTTACGGTGTTATTATAACAATAATTGCCGGTGCAACGCTTCAGATGATTGCATTAACCACCAATACACTAAATCTTATTGTAACTCAAATGGAAATTGTTTTTCCGATTCTTTTAACATTACTCACAGCAATGGGCGGAACTGTTTCAGTTGCAATATATCAGCCTGCGGTCGTTTTATTGACAGCCGTTGTGGCACAAATCTTTACGCATATTTTAATGCCTATATTCATATTTTCACTTGTATTTTCAATTGTCTCAAACTTATCAAATTCTGTTAAATTAGATAAACTTTCGGGCTTTTTGAATAGTATGTTTAAATGGATAATTGGAATTGTGTTTACAATTTTTATGGGATTTCTAGCCATAAAGGGTATCACAGCGGGTTCAATTGATTCAATTTCGTTTAAAACGGCACGATATTCATTAAGCACTTATATTCCGATTCTCGGCGGTTATTTAAGTGAAGGGCTTAATGTCATTCTTGCAAGTTGTTTGCTTATAAAAAATGCGGTTGGGGCATCGGGATTATTGCTCCTTTTCGCAAGTATAATAATTCCACTTTTTCAATTGATTTTGTTTATGTTATGTTTGAAATTCACAGGGGCAATCTTACAGCCACTATCTGATAATAGAATTTCAAATTTCATATCGTCCATTTCAAAATCATTTTTAATGCCAATTGTGATGATTATAGGTGTGGCTTTTATGTATGTGATTTTTGTTGGAATAATAATGTGTACAAGTGTAAGTTTTTAATAATTTCACAATGATTAATATATAAATTAGAAAAGTATTTAGTAAAAGTCGAGGAAAATATGTCGCCAATATCTGTTTGGATTTTAAGTATTACAGGAATCATTGTGCTTTCAGTGGTTGTCGATTTAGTCTTGCCGAACGGTTCAACCTCGAAATTTATTAAAAATATTTTTGCTTTTGTGATTGTGATTGTGATAATTTCTCCTGTTATTATGTTTTTCTCAAATAAAAATTTAGAATTAGATGATTTCTTTAAAGAGAATTCAGTTGTTGTTCAGCAAGATTTTATTGCAAATATCAATAGAAAAAAGTTGAACAAAGTTGAATATGACGTTAAAAAAACACTGAAAGCAAATGGAATTAGCGGAGTTGGGGTCGGCGTTATGGCAGATGTTTTTGCAAAAGAACTTGAAGTTACACAAGTTTCAATTGATTTATCTCAAATTGTAATAGATAAAAATTTTAGTCATATAGATATTAAAAAAAGCATAATAGAAATTGTTTTGCGTTTCGTTAAAGTAAAAAAAAGCCAAATTATATTTTATGACGGCACATAAATTATGGTCTAATATCAGAACGTTTTTAAAAGGAGTTTAAATTTATGAGCAATATTTTTTCAGATTTATTTAAAAAATTAAAAAGCATAAAACATATAGAAATCATTTTGGCTATTTTATTTGGACTTATAATTTTATTAGTTTATTTTTCTTCTGCTTTTTCAAATTCTGATACAAATGAAAACAAAAATAAAAACAACGAAAATGCATCAACAGTTTCCGAATATGTGATTGAAGTGGAAGATAAACTCTCGACAATTCTTTCAAAAATTAATGGTGCTGGAAAAGTTTCCGTTATGATTATGGTAGAGAAAGAAACTCAACTCGAAACTACTATCCTGCCAAATATTGCATCGGTTATTATAGTTGCCGAAGGCGCAGGAAATGTCTGGGTTAAACTTGAAATTATCAAAGCCGTTGAAGCACTTTTGGATTTGTCGTCGTCTAATATTGAGGTTTTAATCGGAAGTTAATTTGTGATTAACGATAAAGATACAAAATCATTTAATTTTTTTATAAAGAAAATTAATAAAATAGGAATAAATTTATAATGTGATAAATAATTTATAGTAAGGAGAGTGAAAATGTTAAAGAAAAAAACAAAAATAATAATTTTATCGGCAATGATTTTGTTGTTAGGTATAACTGGATATTTAAACATTGTATTAAATGGCAATGTAATTGATGCTGGGGGTAATTTAACCGCTTATAACTATTTTGATTCCTATCGTGCTGACAGAAGTTCAATCAGGGATCAAGCAATTTTATATTATGATGCAATTATTGCAGGAGAAGACTATACAACAGAATCAAAAGCACTTGCTGAAAACAAAAAACTTGCTTTAATCGGCGAAATGGAAAGTGAACTAACTTTGGAATATTTAATTAAAGGATTAGGTTTTCCTGATGCGATTGTAACAACTTCTAGCAATTATATTAACGTAATAATAAAATCTGAGGAACTAACTTCACCTGAGGTGGCACAGGTTGTTTCAGTAATACTTGAAGAAACCGATTATAAGCTACCTAGTATAAAAATCATTCCGGTAAAATAATTAAAATAAAACAGGATAAGTAAAAACATAATTATTTTTTTCAAAAAGAAACGAAAGGAATTTTACGAAGCGCAGGCTATATAGTTCTGCGCTTTAAATTTATATAATTATAAAAATTGTTTTACATTTCGAAAAATTATGTTATACTAAATTAAATTTAGGAGCTTTTAATGAAAGAAAACAATAATTGCCATTATCAAGGAAAATTGACTTGCAATAAAAATATATTATATTCCATTATCAATTTAGCAACAAACGAAATAAGTGGTGTGGCGGGTATGAGTAAAAAATCCGGTTGTTGCTTACTTAAAATATTTCAAAATAAAAACTTTAACGGAATAAAAATTAAATATGATACAAACGGCACCGTTATAGTCGATGTTTACATTGATGTTTATAATGATATAAGTGTCCCTGATATTTGTTCAAAAGTTCAGGAAAATATTCGTAATAGCATTTTATCTATGGTAGATATTAAAGCAACTAAAATAAATGTTCATATTATTAATGTAATAATAAGTAAGGATGAAAATGAGAACGCAAGCGAGAATAACTGCATTTAAAGTAATATTCGCCAGTTTATTTGAAACAGAGCAAAAAACTGAAAATATAGATGCTGAAATTTTAGAATATGTAAATAAAGAAGAAAAATTAAATTCAAAAGATATAGCTTTTGCACGTGAAATAACTGATGCTTTTTTTTTAAATAAAAATGAAGTCAAAACTTTGATTAATAAATCTATAACGGGATATGAGATTCAAAGAGTCTATAAAGTTGATTTGGCGCTTATTTATCTCGCAATAACTGAATATAAGTTTTTAAAAACTCCTAAACCTATTGTTGTTAATGAAATACTTGAAATTGCAAAAATATATTCTACCGATAAAAGTTCAAATTTTATTAACGGCGTTCTTGCAAAAATTGATTAGTTTACAAAAATGGAGTTGTTGAAATGAATGAAATTGTGATTTCGGTAAGTCAATTAAATCTTTATATAAGACAGATTTTTGATGCCGAAGAACTTCTTTACAACATTTCTGTCAAGGGTGAGATTTCTGGACTTAAAATTGCAAGAGATGTTGCTTTTTTTAGTCTCAAAGATGAAAACTGTCAAATTCCTTGTGTATGTTTTAATGTCGATATTATTAAACTATTTCACGACGGAGATATGGTGATTGCTCGGGGAAGTCCAAAATTTTATGCCAAAGGCGGAAAATTGGACTTTAATATAAATAAAATTACACGTGATGGAAAAGGTGATATTTTTTTACAGTTTTTACAATTAAAAGAACGTTTGGAAAGTGAAGGGCTTTTTGATGCAAAGTTTAAAAAACTGTTACCGCAAAACATAAAAGTTGTTGGGGTAGTTACGTCTGAAACTGGTGCAGTAATTAAAGATATTATCAACATTACAACACGGAGAAATCACGGCGTAGATATTGTCATTTATCCTGCAAAAGTTCAAGGGGAGAGTGCTAAAAAAGAAATTATTAACGGTATTAATTTTTTTTCAAATTATAATGTTGATGTCATTATAATTGCTCGTGGCGGCGGTTCTTTTGAAGATTTAAACGTTTTCAATTCCGAAGAAATTGCACGTTGTGTTTTTAATTGTACAAAGCCATTGATTTCTGCAATTGGACATGAAACCGATTTTACCATCCTTGATTTCGTCGCAGATATAAGAGCTCCAACTCCAAGTGCTGCGGCCGAACTTATCACTTCTGACCTAAAAGAAAAGAAACTTTTGATTATTCAAAAATATGAAAAATTAAATTTAATCATTCAAGGCAAATTTTCGGATTTGAAATATCAACTTAATCTAAAACGAAATTCGTTTTTAAAAAATATGCAAAATTTAAATGACGAGCAAAAATATTATATAACCATAAAAGCAGCAATGCTGGAAAAATTAAATCCTAAAAATATTTTAAAATCAGGCTACGCAAAAATTTCAAAAAATATGATAAGTGGGGAAGAGACTGTAATAAGTGCAACACAATTGCAAAGCGATGATGAAATTTTGATTTCTTTCTATGATGGCAAGGTTGTTGGAAATATAAAATAATTAAAGTTATAAAATTTAAAGGAGCAAATTTCTATGGAACAAAAAAATAAATTGCAGAAAAAGAGTAGTGTTTCAAAAATAAAAAATATTCAAACGGAATCAAAAAACTCAAAATCATCAAATATTGAAAAAACAGTTGAGATTTCTTTTGAATCAGCATTACAAGAATTAGATGCTATTTTATCTAAACTAGAAAAAGGTAATTTGAATTTAGAGGAAACCATAAAATTATATAAACAGGGAGCAGGGCTTTTAGAAATTTGTAATGAAAAATTTAGCAAAGCATCGGGAACTGTTACTATCATAAAAAACAATATTAAAGAAATATTTAAAGACGAAATTGAAACGTGTTAAAATTAAAAATTTCTCAAATAAATTCTTTAAATATTTTAATTAGATATTTTGATAAATTTGCCAGCATATAATTATAAAATGGATGATAAATCAAAACAAATAATTGGTGGCGAAAAAATTGAAAAGAAAAAAGATTCTTATTGGCGTTGGCCGATAAGGGTTTTTTTTCTTGCATTTACTTTATCATTATTATTTGGAATTACAAGCGAGCATTTTATGTCGGGGGCGGGATTGTTCTTGGCGATTTTTATTGTCATAATTTTGATTACCATTTCAATTTTAACTGATATGATTGGTGTCGCTGTCGTTGCTTGCAATAAAGCGCCTTTTGAAAAAATGGCGAGTAAAAATGTTAAGGGTGCGGAATACGGATTATATATAGTAAAAAATTCGGCGAAAATCGCATCGCTTTGTGCCGATGTGGTTGGTGATGTGTGCGGAGTTTTAAGTGGGGCAGCAGGGGCCACTATTTTATCGTTTTTAATTTATGATAACTCAACGTCCGCATGTCAAATTTTAATTGCAGCACTTGTATCAGCAACTATTGCAGGGGTTACAATTGGGGGCAAGGCAGTTTTTAAACAGTATGCAACAAATAATGCTGAAAAAATTGTTTTGGTTCTTGGGAAAATTTTAAATGTTTTTTCTCGAATATTTAAAAAATAAGTTTGATTTTGCTTCGTTTCCCTTTACCTTTGCATACTGGTGTATATTTATAAAAACAAAAAGTATAAATTTAAAATTTGTTTATAAATACAAAAAATCGATTGAATAAATATACAAAAACCGCTTGCATAAATATAAATCGTAATGTATAATAATTAAACATAAAGAAATTTTAGTGAATTTTTATTAATTTATAATTATACAAAACCTTAGAAAAGCCTTATAAATAAAGGACTTTTTAAGTGTCGCAGGAGAAATTATGGCGCGCTCAAATAGACAGTCAAAAATATTAGAATTGATTTCTACAAAAGAAATTGAAACACAGGATGAGCTTGTTTCAGAACTTAGAAATTTAGATTTTGATATAACACAGGCAACTATTTCACGAGATATAAAAGAATTAAGGCTTATAAAAATTTTAAGCGCAGAAACTGGAAAATATAAATATGCAGTTGTCGAAAACGAAAATCAAGCAGTTTCTAATAAATACATATTGGTTTTTAAAGAAGCCGTAATTTCTATAAAAAGTGCCCGAAATCTTTGCGTTCTTAAAACAATAAAAGGAATGGCATCTGCTGTTTGTGGAATTATTGATAAACTCAATCTTGAAAACGTGCTTGGTTCTGTTTGTGGCGATGATACAGTTATGATTATTTTGCCAAGCGATTCTAACGCGGAAAACACGACAACAACGTTAAATAGAATAACCGCATAAAAAAGTTTAAATACATACCACAATTAAACGGTGAAAAATGATAAAGAATTTAACAATTGAAAATTTTGCACTTATAAAAAACCTGCAACTGAATTTTAAATCAGGCTTTAATGTTTTTATTGGTGAAACAGGGGCGGGGAAAAGTATTATCATAAATTCCCTTTCTTTTGTTCTTGGCGGAAAAGTGGCTAAAACTCAAATCCGCACAGGCGAAAATCATATCATCGTAAAGGCAATTTTTGAGAATGTAAATGTCGACACAAAAGAAGTTTTAAAAGATTTAGGATTTTCAGATGAATCTGATGAAAATATTTTAATATTAAGTCGTCGTTTTGATTTAAATGGCAAATCAGAATGCAGGGTTAACGGAGAGATTGTAACCCTTTCAATGCTTAAACAAATTGCTGTAACACTTGTCGATTCGTATGGACAGCACGAAAATCAAACGCTTTTAAAAACCAGTAATCATATTTTAATTTTGGATAATTATAAGCCCGAATTGCTTAAAAATTTAAAAAATCAAATCAGCGAATTGTTATTAGAATATAAAAAAATTAAAACAGATTTAAAACAAATAGGTGGCAGTTTTGAAAATCGTGAAAGAATGCTTGACCTTATTAATTATCAAATAAATGAAATTGAAATTATCGACCCAAAAATAAATGAGGATGAAGAACTCGAAGCGAAAATTTCTGAGATAAAAAATTTTGAGAAAATTTCAAATTCGCTAAATAATGCTTATGGTTATTTGGATGGAAACTTTTCTGTTTCACATAACTTAAAAAATGCCGTAAATACACTTGCAAACATTTCGCAATATAATGAATTATATGATGATTTAAAAGAACGTCTAAATTCGATCTCATATGAAATTTTAGATATTTCAAGTAATATAAAAGATGAGTTACAGAATAAAAATTTCAGTGAAAAAGAATTAATTGCCTTAGATGACAGGCTTGATAAATTAAAACTTTTAAAGAAAAAGTATGGCGGTTCAATTGAGCAAGTTTTGGATTTCTTAACTAATGCACAGGAGGAACAAAACAAATTAATAAATGCTGATGAGCAAATTATGATTTTAAATTCAAAGTTAAAAGAATTAACTTTAAAATTAAAGTCAAAATCATTAGAACTTTCTAATATTAGAAAAAAAATTGCAATAGAAATTGAACAAAAAGTTTTACAAGAACTTGCCTTAATAGGCATGAAAAATGCAAAATTTAAAATTGTCTTTTTAAACGAATCGAGTGAAAAAAATATTTCAGATGATGTCAACTCGAATAAAAACGATGCAGGCGAATGCGAATTAAAATTTACCGCTAATGGAATTGATAATGTTGAATTTTTGTTTTCCGCAAATCCCGGAGAGGGTTTAAAATCATTAAGTAAAACTATATCGGGCGGAGAAATGAGTCGATTTATGCTTGCACTTAAAAATATTATTGCTTCAACTGATGGCGTCGGTACATTGGTTTTTGATGAAATTGATTCGGGAATAAGCGGAGAAATCGGCTCGGCAATTGCTGAACGCATAGCACATTTATCAAAAAAGTTCCAAATTCTATGTATAACTCATTTGCCACAAGTTTCAGCAATGGCTGATAATTATTTTTATGTCTATAAACAAACTCAAAATAATTCGACTGAAACAAAAGTTAATATTTTAAATGAAGAAAAAATTTATCCTTATCTCGCTCAGTTGTCGGGAAGTAAAGATAAAACTGAAATTTCGCTAGCACATGCAAGAGAACTGAAAGACCGTGCGAACAAATTTAAAATGACAATTTAATTTTTTAAACGTAAATATTCACACCTTTCACTTATTAAACTTATTTATTTTAGAAAATAACTTACTTAATAATAAAACATTATAAATCCGTAAATTCTCTTATTAAATTGCTTGACTTTTCGGCTTGAATTTTGTATACTCTACAAAGATTTTTAAAGTTTTTGCAGTTTTTAGCCCAATTGTAAAAAAATTTTAAAAAGCAATGATTTTTATAATCAAAAAAATATTTAAATAAATCACTTATTTAAATTTTTATTTATCATAATTAAAAATATAATATTCGATATAATTTTATATCTTATTTAAGGAGAACTTATGAAAACATTTATGGCAAAACCAGAAGAAATTGAAAGGAAATGGTTTGTTGTTGATGCAAGCGATATTGCTCTTGGACGGTTGGCAACTGGTATTGCAGATTTATTAAGCGGAAAAAATAAAGTAATATATACTCCGCACGTCGACTGTGGCGATTTCGTTGTTGTTGTAAATTCCGACAAAATTGCTTTAACGGGCAAAAAATTGGAACAGAAAAAATTGATTTGGCATTCTGGTTATATAGGCGGACTGAAAGAAGTGAAATATAAAACATTAATGCAAAAAGATTCGCCGAAGGCATTAATTCAAGCAGTGAAAGGAATGCTACCGAAAAACAAACTCGGAAAAAAACAACTCACAAGATTGAAAGTTTTTAAAGGTGCACAACACAATCTTGAAGCGCAAAAACCTGAACCGATAGAAATAAAAGGAGCAAAAAAGAATGGCAGATAAAAAAGACAAAACTGATGAAATAGAAAAAAAAGAGAAATTAGAAACTAAAAAAACTGAAAACTCAAATAAATCTGATAAAACGGTTGCAGAGAAAGGTAAAGTTGAAAAAAATGAAAAAGTTTCTAGTAAAACCGTAGAGAAAAAGGAAAAAGAAGTTAAAAAGGTTGTCAAAAAAGATAGTTCAAAAATTCAATTCATAGCGACAGGAAGAAGAAAAAAAGCAATTGCTCGTGTTCGCTTGATTGCGGACGGAAAAGGCAATGTCATTATAAATAAAACAGAAATCGATGATTATTTTCCGCTTGAAACTTTGAAATTAATCTTGCGTCAGCCGCTCGCTTTAACAAACACTGCACAAAAATTTGATATAATTGTGAATGTTAAAGGTGGTGGGTTAACTGGTCAAGCAGGTGCAATTTGCCACGGAATTGCAAGGGCCTTAGTTAAATCGGACGAGACATTAAAATCTGACCTTAAAAAAGCAGGACTTTTAACAAGAGATGCAAGAAAAAAAGAACGAAAGAAATATGGACTTAAAAAAGCAAGAAAAGCACCTCAATTCACGAAAGGTGGATAATATTTGAAATTTTAAAAGTAAAACATATGACAAAACATATGTTTTATTTTTTTTTATTATTATTAGTTGACATGAATTAAAAAAAAATATAAACTATTAAAGTTATGCAAAGTAGAATTATGGCGATTGACTATGGCGAAAAACGTATAGGTATTGCTTTGACTGATTTAATGCAAATAATTGCAAGTCCTTACAAGGTTTATGAATCTATTAATTTTGAAGTTGATATTCAATATATTTGCGATTTAATAAACTCACAGCAAGTTGAGACTATTGTTGTCGGATTGCCTTTAAATTCTGTTAATTCAAAAAGCACACTTATTGAGAAAATTCAAAAATTCGGCTATGAAATTGCCAACAAAACAAAAGTAAATCTTGTTTTTCAGGACGAAAGATTGACATCTATTGAAGCAAATGAAATTTTAAAAGATGCAGGAATATCAATAAAAGAAAGTAAAAAATTAATTGATAAAATTTCGGCATGTTTAATTCTTGAAAGTTTTTTAAATGAAAGGAGCGAAAATGAAAAACGAAAAAAATCAAAATGAAAAAGTAGAGAAAAAAGAAAAGAATACAACAAAATCAGAAGTTCACAGCGATTCGCACAAGCCAACTGAAAAAGACAATCTTCTTGATATTTTGCTAGATGAAACCGATGAATCTCCTATTGTGTTATACAATGAAAAAGACGAACCTGTTAAGTTTGACCAGGTTGCAATTATTCCAATTGAAGAAAAATTATATATTATTTTAAAACCGCTTGATGAAATTGAAGGTGTTGCCGAAGATGAAGCAATTGTTTTCTTTGTCGATGAAAAATCTGAGGACGATACTGAACTTGTTGTTGAAACTGATGAGAAAATTGCAATGCAGGTTTTTAATGAATATTATAAACTTTTAGAAAAATCAGACGCATAAATTAATATAATTTAAACTCATAATAAATTTCAAAACCAAATTACTTAATTTAAATTAAGTAGTTTTTTTATTCTAGATTTTAATACCTCCGCATATTTTATATTAATGAATATCTTTAATTATTTTGGTGAATTAAAAAAAGAACTATCTCTTCCAAGCGATATTTTTAAATCATATAATTTGGTTAATATTTCAGGTAATCTTTTGTATGTTGAAGGGCATTTGGGTTTAAATGTAATTTCTGATGACAATATTGTTTTTAAGGTAAAAAATGGAATAATTGATGTCAAAGGAAAAGAACTTTCTTTAAAAAACTTGTCGCAAACGACAATGGCAATTCAAGGGAAAATTTATAAAATCGAGGTTTTTTAAATGGCAAAATTAAAGTCGAATTTTCTAAAATCTTTGATTGAAATTAAAATTAGCGGACTTAATCAAGAAAAAGTTTTTAACAAATTATTAGAAAAGGGCATTGAAGTTTTTGCTTTAACAAGAGACTCTCGTTCCTCGGCAATTTTTTCGGTTTCGCCAAATAATTTAAAAAAAACCATAACAATTTTAAATCAAAATCAAATAACTGTTAAAGATATCAAAAAACAAGGTTTAATAAAATTATACTCGGGGGCGATTTCTCGTTTTGGTATTTTAATCGGTTTTTGTCTATCTTTAATTTTGCTTTTTATTTCAAATAATTTTATTTTCAGTATAAAAATTTATGGTACTGAAAAAATTGATTCAAAAGAAGTTATTGAGTTTTTAGATAAAAATAAAATTGGAATTTTCACAAACAAAGCAATGGTTAAAATTGAAAACTTAGAATTTTTGATTTTACAGAATTTTGAAGATATAAGTTTAGTTAGTATGATAAAAAAAGGAACTTCATTAATAATTAATATTAAAGAAAAAGAAATCAAGGAAGAGTCAAAAAATTTTCATAATATTATATCCGATTATAATGGCAGAATTCTTGAAATGAATTTGGTAAGTGGAACATCTTTGAAAAAGGCGGGGGATATAATTCGAAAAGGCGACTTATTGGTTGGGGGATATTATTTTGATTCATTGGGGAATAAAAATAAAATTAAGCCCGAAGCGGACATTAAGGTTGAAGTTTGGATTGAAAATAAATCGATTCATTATGAGAATGTGTTCGAAAGCGAATTTACGGGCAATGAAATAAAATTACGTTCGGTTAGTTTGTTTGGTTTAGAAATTTTCGGCAGCAATCAGGAGAACATTTTTGAAAAATATGAAAAACACGAAAAGGTAAAGAAAATAACAAATTTAATTTTACCTTTAAAAATAAAATATATAACTTTAAAAGAAATTGAAATGAAGCATAAGTTCATTCCTTTTGAGGATGTAAAAGATTTTTTAATTGAACAAAGCAAGCAAAATGCTTTACAAAAATTAAGTGAAGATGATATAATAAAAGATGAGCAAATTAGTATTACACAGTTTCCTGAATTTACGATTTTAAGTTATTTGATGATCATTGAAAAAGAAATAAAAACATCCGCTTAAAGACATAAAAATCAATATATAGTATTGTGTGTTGCGCATATTTACAATGTATAGAACAACAAAATCAAGGAAAGGAGTAACAATAATGAAATTATATTTTCAAAACTTTGGTATTCACTGTATTTTAAAAAGAAAAATTCAAAAAATTTTAGATTGTGCCATAAATGAAAATCAAATAAAATATAAAGATAATTCTTTTTCGATAAATATTGCATTCTTGTCCGAAAATCAAATCAAAGATTTGAATAATAAATTCAGGAAGCAAAATAAGGAAACAGATGTCCTATCTTTTCCTGCTTTTAATTTAAAAAAAGGAGAACATTTTGACTTAAAAAAAATTGCCAAAGAAATAAACTTTGATGATGGGTTGATATGTTTGGGAGATATTGCGATTTGTAAAGCAATTGCAAAAAAGCAAGCAAAAACATACGGACATTCGCTTAAAAATGAAATTTGTTTTTTAGCATTGCACGGTTTTTTGCATCTTTTGGGATATGATCATTTAACCGATGATGAAGAAAATGAAATGAATTTATTAACAAAAAAGATATTGAAAAATTTTAATATATAAACACTTGCTTTCTTGTTAATTCATTTGCTTTCTAGAAATATTATGTTATAATGAAAATATGGTTAGTAGGAATATTAAATTTAAAACAATTATAAAGAATTCAATATTTTTACACAATATTTTTAAAATTAAATTAAAAATTTCAAAAGGAAAAATAAAAATAAGATAATAACATATAATAAAAAGGAGGATTATGATGAAAAAGAAAAAAATAAAAAATAATCTGCCTTTTTATGATAAGAATGTTGTTAGTTTATTGGAAAAGTTGGTGGAAAACACTGACGATTCTTTACAAAAATTTTCCTATTGGCTATTAGGACAGGCTATTCAAGGTCAACCTAGTTTATTTATTGACTGTTTGGCTGAGTCACAGAGAATAGAACCTCTTATCTTTTTATCAACGAAAGAAAAAGTTTTTTATAAAGTTTCAAAAAATGAAAATTTGAACAACAACTCAAAAGGAAAGTCTTCAAATTCAACACCGAAAGACTTGGAACGATAAATTTTAACTTTAATGATTCATAAAAAAGAATAATGGAACACAAACATTGGAAGAGAAAGTAAAGGGAATAGTTATAGGTTCAGCGGACTTTAAAGAGAGTGATAGGCTTATTACTCTCTTTACACTTGAAAAAGGCATTCTTAATGCAATTTTAAAAGGTGTAAAAAAGCCAAATTCAAAACTTAAATTCGCCAAAGAAATTTTTTGTTTCGGCGAATTTATATTAACACAAAAAGCGGGTGTTAAAAATGGTTTTTATATTATTATTGGATGTGATTTAGTTGATAATTTCTTTGATTTATCTCAAAATTTTGATAAATATTTCGAAGGTTGCAAACTGTTGGAAATAATTAAATTTGTAAGCAAAATAGGACAGCAGGATGTCGGTCTTTTTATCGAATTGCTAAAAGCTTTAAAAACACTTACATATGAAAATGTGGCACGGAATTTAATCTTATGCAAGTTTTTATTAAAAATTTTTGAAGCAACTGGCTATAAGTTAAATCTTAATAAATGTGCTTCTTGTGGAAGTGAATTTTTCGGAAAAAGATATTTTTGTATGGAAACGGGCGAAATATGTTGTGTTGGATGCAAAACATATAATTTTTTGGAAATATTACCTCAAACACATACAAATTTCAGGTTGATTTCAAATACACCTTATGAAAAACTTTCAACTCTAAAACTTTCAATTGGTGAATGTTTGGATTTATTAGTTTTGAATTTTAAAATACGTTTTAATAATAAATTTTCAATTACACTTTAAAATATATAAATGTTATATATGAACTTTAAAATCAATAAAATAGCGGTTGCATTTTATAAGAAACAATAAACTTTTTGATTAATATAGTCATCTTTATAAAAAAACAAAAATTCCAAGGTGTTTATCTTATAACTTTTGCTTAATAAATCAAATAAAGTTCATTTTGGATAACTTATAAATATTTTCACATATTGCTTGACAAAATGGATAAATTTCATTTAAACTATATGTGAATTTATTGAATAATTGATTAGGCGGACTTTTCCCGCTAATCTTATAAAATTATTATTAAAAATTAAATTTAAAGTTCGCCGATTATGGTGTTATTTAATAAATTAAAACTTAAAAAGTAGGTATAAATAAATGAGCAATAGTGTGATTGCATTTGTCACTTCTCCTATTGTCTCGGTTTTAATTGCTATTGGTGCACTCGCCATTGGCGCATTTCTTGGATTTTTTTTAACTAGAATCCTTTACAATAAAAAAATTATAATCAACAAAACAACAGCCGCTAAATTGCTTGAAGAAGCATATGCGGAAGCAAAAACAATTAAAAAGGAAGCACTTTTCGAAGCAAAAGAGGAAGTACATCAACTTCGAAATGAACTTGAAAAAGAAATTAAAGAAAGACGCTTGGAAATTCAAAAAGCCGAAGACAGGGTCGTACAAAAAGAAGAATTTATCAATAAAAAAGAACTATCTTTTGATAAAAGGGTAGAGCAACTTGAAGAATCAAAACAAGAAATTTCAAACTTAAAATCTGAACTTGAACAAAAAATTGAAGAACAAAATCAGGCAGGCGAAAAAATTGTGGCAGAACTTGAAAAGGTTTCACAATTAAAAAAGGAAGATGCAAAAAATCTTTTAATAAAAGAAATAACAGAAGATGCACGAAAAGATGCCGTTAAACTCGTTAAGGAAATTGAAGATAAGGCAACAGAAGAAGCGAATAAAAAAGCACAGAATATTGTCGCAACGGCAATTCAAAGATACGCAACCGATGTTACTTCCGAAACAACTGTTTCGGTTGTTTCTATTCCAAACGACGATATGAAAGGGCGAATTATTGGCAGAGAGGGGCGAAATATTCGTGCAATTGAAAATGTTATGGGTGTTGACTTGATTGTAGATGATACTCCTGAGGCAATAACGGTTTCCTGCTTTGACCCCGTTCGCAGAGAAATTGCACGTTTATCTTTGGAAAGATTGATTTTGGATGGACGAATTCATCCAACTCGAATTGAAGAAATTTTTGCAAAAATAACAAAAGAAGTTGAACAAACAATAAAGCAAGCGGGCGAAGATGCCGTGGAGGAAGCAAATGTTTTCGGTATTCATCCCGAACTAATTAAAATTTTAGGCAAACTTAAATATAGAACCAGTTATGGTCAAAACTGCTTAAAACATTCACTTGAAACATCAACTCTTGCGGGACTTTTGGCAACCGAGATTGGTGCAGATGTAAAAATTGCTAAACGTGGGGGGCTAATGCATGACATTGGAAAGGCGATGGACCATGAAATCGAAGGCACTCATATTAGTATAGGAGTAGATTTAGCGAAAAGATATAAAGAATCTCCTGCTATTATTCACTGTATTGAGGCTCATCATTTTGGAGTTGATTTCAACAGTGTCGAGGCTATTTTGGTTCAAATTGCTGATTCAATTTCAAGTTCAAGACCAGGAGCGAGAAAGGCTACTCTTGAAAATTATGTAAAGAGACTTGAAAAATTAGAAGAAATTTCAAATTCGTTTAAAGGTGTTGAAAAGTCTTTTGCACTTCAAGCAGGTAGAGAAATTAGGATTTTGGTTAAACCGACCGAAGTCTCGGATGAAACAGCACATTTTCTTGCAAATGATATAGCCAAACGTTTTGAAGAAGAAGTTGAATATCCAGGACAAATAAAAGTTAATGTTATTCGTGAATCACGTTTTTCGGCAATTGCAAAATAAGTAGACAATTATTTTTTTAAAATAATTCTAATTTGAATTTTTTGTTTCAATTAATAAAATAATAACTTAATCATATCATTTTTAAAAAATAAAGGTTGAGTAGTTTTTTTGATTTAGGGTTTTTATAAATTTGGTTAATATTAGATATTGACTTTTTATGGGGTATTATATATAATGTATTTATTAAAGAATAATAAAAAAAGTCAATGAAGTTTTGAATTTAATTCAGATTAAAACGGAGACAATTATATATGAGTCAAACTTTAAAATTTTTAGAAACTAATGTCAAAGGTGATAAGGCTATAAATAATAAGAGTTGCTATTTCGTAAAAAACGGCGTTATGATTATGATAAATTGTGGTCGTGGTGTTGCCGATGCTATAAAGAAAAAAGATGCACGCTTATTTAAAAATGTCAAAGTGGTTTATCAGGTTCTAACACACGATAGCAAAGACCACATATATGACCTTAAAAACTTTTTTGAATATGTGAAAAGTAAAACGGGTAACACACCAAAATTAATAGATTCAATCAGTTATAAAAAAGAAACGATAAAAAAATTAGGATTGATTGAGGGTAGGGACTTTGAATATGTTGAGCCACTTAAAAACAATTTTAATTGGATTAATTTTCTAGCAGTTCCGCACGGCGATAAAAGTTTGTCTTGTCCGATTGAATTATATTTAAACGATAAAAAGATTTTTTATGCGGGCGATTGTGCGAATATTCCATTTTATATAGAAAACTATAATGAATATTATTTTGATTTTTCGGCCGATCAGGAAAACGAATTTTTTTTCGATATTGAAGGAATTAAGCGTATTGTAAAGAAAAACAAAATTAAAAGAAATAATCTTTGGCTTGTTCATTTTATAAGTAGAAAGGCATTACAAATTGCAATGAATGCAGAACTGCAAGTGGCAAAAGAGGAAGTGGCTAAGTTTACTGAGAAAGTTAAAACTTCAAGCAATTCAGTTAAAAAGCAATCTATAAAAGAAAAAAGTATTGCGAAAACAAAATAGAAATTATAAATAAATTACTTAACCTAAAAATTTTATTCTCTCTATTTTGAAAAAATGAAAGAAAAATTGGACAAAGTAATCTAGATTTTAAAGTTTAGAAATTACAGTTTAATAGCATACTTTTTTAAATTTTTTGTATAATTTTTAAAAATTTTGCTTGACATTAGCATATAATTATTATAGACTATACAAGCATCGAACTAACAACTTTGAGGTATGGTCGCAATAAATTATGGGGGTGTGGCGCAGTTGGTAGCGCACATGGTTTGGGACCATGGGGCCGGGAGTTCGAGTCTCTTCACCCCCACCATATGGACCTTTAGCTCAGTTGGTTAGAGCATCCGGCTCATAACCGGGCGGTCCGGGGTTCGAGTCCCTGAAGGTCCACCAAAAGTGTTTATCACTTTAAATTGATTTATTCGTAATAATAAAATCGCCGTGAATTCTATTTAAACTGCAAAGAAAATTACTAATAAAAATGGAGAAAAGAATACTTATATTTTATATTAGTGTGCGAAAAACTAAAACACGAGTGAAATTGGGGAATAAAAATTTCTTGCTAAAATGCTAAAAATTTCTTAATATTCCAAATGAAACAAGTGCTTGTGATAGCTTTCAAAGTGTAAGAGAAAAGAGTTCATCAAATAATCTAAAATTATTTATGCAACCGATAATTAGTTTTGGTCCGGTAGCTCAGATGGTTAGAGCGCTAGCCTGTCACGCTAGAGGCCGAGGGTTCAAGTCCCTTCCGGATCGCCAATATGCCTTGATAGCTCAGTCGGTAGAGCAAAGGACTGAAAATCCTTGTGTCGGTGGTTCGATTCCGCCTCAAGGCACCATAGACGCAAATGCGTCAAAGTTGACGGACAACAAGATAAAATTTCATCTAAACAAAAAAGATTTTGATTAATCATCAATAAAATAAGCATTCAAGATTTGAGTTCGCAACTTCTAAAAATTAAATAATTCGTTTAAAAATATGCTGGTGTGGCTCAATGGCAGAGCAGTTGATTTGTAATCAACAGGTTGTAGGTTCGACTCCTATCACCAGCTCCATTGGGGGAAGGTTGCAGAGCGGCCAAATGCAACGGACTGTAAATCCGTCGTCTTAGACTTCGATGGTTCGAATCCGTCCCTTCCCACCAATTAGAAAAGCCACAATATATTGTGGCTTTTTTTATTTTTATAATACTATATATTGATAAATTATAAATTTCGTCACATTTTAGTCACAATTTATTTCGTTTAACGGAATTATCGATTTAAATTGGTCGTTCGGAAACATATGTGTATATGTATTTAATGTCTCTGTTATATTGCTATGTCCTAGTCGTTTCGATATAACAACAATCGGAACGTTCTTGCTAATTAAAAATGATGCGTGACTATGCCTGAAATCGTGTACCTTATTTCTTTAAATTAAGCCTTTTACATATATCCTTATCTGCAAACGGGGCATTGCCACCAAAAACGAATTTGCCTATCTCTTTTTCTTTTAATTGCTCTTTTTTATATTCCTTCATTATTCCGACCAAATTATCAGACAATAAAATTTTCCTTTTAGATGAAGGATTTTTAGTTGATATTATAGTCCAAGATTTGCCGAATACCTTCATTTCATTTTGTCGCTAGCAATTCCCTTTTCTCGCACCTGTTAGATAAAGTGCAGAAAAAAATGCTTTATATTTTAATAAATCCGACATTATTTATATTTAATTTTCCTGCCATTTTAAAGTTATGTCAAAAACTGTGTCAAAATTATAGTATAAATTTCCGTATAGTTTAATGCTAAGATAAAATTTTAAAAAATAGATTAAGAAGCAAAGTATTGCGGCAAAAGAATAGTAAAAGTTATAAGAATATGTTATATTAATATATGGAAAATATTACATTTGAAGTTAAGGTAATACCGAATTCGAGTAAGAATGAACTTATAAAAATTGAAAACGGCTATAAAGTACGTATAAAAGGTGCCCCTGTGGATGGGCAGGCAAATAAAATGTTAATAAAATTTCTTTCAAAAGAATTTAAAATTTCACAAAAAAGCATAGAAATTATTAGAGGCAAAACAAGTAAGAATAAGATTATTTCAATAACAAAAGATAATATTAAAACTTAATACAACGCAATATATTGCGGTGTTACGTTTTACGTAATACCACATATTTGACCTTAAAATTTAAGTTCGTTTTATTTTTAAAAATATTTTTTCAAAATATAATGCTTTAAATTAATATACTTAATCTATAAATTTTTAAGTTTTAAAGCCTTTAATAAAAACAATTTATATTTAAAACACGCTTGCAATTAGTCTTAAACTATGATAACATCTTTTATAAAAGATATAAAAAAAACGAAATGAAATTTATTAAGAAAAATTCAAATGTATGTGCTTCTGATGTTAATAAATTTGCTACCGAATTCAACATTTCACCAATTATTATAGAACAAATTATTGCACGGGGAAATGACAGTGCAGAAAAAATTGCTGAGTTTTTAAATCCATCGCAAAAATCATATCACAATCCTTTTCTTTTAAAAGGTATGACTGAATTTGTTGAGAGAATTAAAATTGCAATTCAAAATAAAGAAAAAATTTTAGTTTTTGGTGATTATGATGTTGACGGTATAAACGCAACTGTAATAATGATAAAAACACTTAATATTTTAGGTTGCAATTCTCCTAAATTTTATTTACCAAATCGCTATACCGATGGCTATGGTTTAACATCAGATGTAATAGATAAAATAAAAAATAAATACAATCCAACTTTAATTATAACAGTGGATTGCGGTATTTCATGCCATAAAGAAGTGGAATATGCGAAAAAGTTAGGAATTGAAATTATTGTAACAGACCATCATGAAATTCCTGAGACTATTCCAAACGGAATTGTTTTAAACGCAAAATTGCCAAATCAAGAATATCCCTTCAAAGAACTTTGCGGAACAGGGCTTGTTTATAAAATTTCACAGGCTCTTCTTGGTGCAGAGGCAGAGCAGTTTTTGCCAATTGCTTGCATTGCAACAATTGCTGATATTGTGCCACTTTTAGACGAAAATAGGGCTATTGTGGCTCACGGATTGAAAAAATTAAACTTTCTTCCACTTGGAGTAAAAGAACTATTCAAAACTTTAAATATAAAACTTAATAAATGTACAGTAAATGATATATCTTTTAAACTAGCACCGAAATTAAATGCTGCTGGTAGAATGGGAAACGCAAAGGATTCATTAGAACTTTATTTTGCTGAAAACATACAAACTATTCAAATTTTAATAAATAAAATAATTAATCATAATATAAAACGACAGAATTTATGCGTTGTTGTGGAAAGAGATTGCGAAGCGGAATTATCTAAGATGAATATGAGTCGAACACCTTGCATAATATTGTATTCCACTGATTGGGACCATGGAATTTTGGGAATTGTTTGCGCAAAACTTGTTGCAAAATATAATCGCCCTGTTTTCTTGTTTTCCAAAGTGAATGGTATTTTAAAAGGTTCAGCGAGAAGTATTCCAAGCATAAATATCCATGAACTCTTATCTACAATGTCTGACATTTTAGAAACTTATGGCGGGCATCCAATTGCTGCTGGAATGACTTTAAAAATTCAAAATTTTTCGACTTTTATTGAAAAAGTCAATGATTTCTTATTTAAAAATTATATTGACGATATTTTTTCGCCGTACGAAGAATATGATGCGTTTATTAAAGTAAACGATTTAACTCCAAAGCTTATGAAAGATGTTTTAAAACTAGAACCATGTGGCTGTGGAAACATCATGCCACGCTTTATGATTAGAACAAGCGATTTTTCCTTTTTACCTATGAAAAATCATATAAATCATTGTAATTTCAAAATAAACAATACATTTGATTTGGTATATTTCAATCATATTAATTGTCAAAACAAAATCAAAAAAGCGAAAAAAATTGATTTTATTTTTGAACTTCAAAAAGATAGCTTTTCTTCACGTTTAAAAGGTATTGTCAAAGCAGTGAATTGCAATATAAACGATTTAAAGCCATTCACTCAAAACTTTGTTTTTTCGCAACTTGAACAATTAAAATATTTAAATATAAAAACTCCTACTCAATTTTCATATTTCAGTGAAAATGCACCTATGCCTGTCGATACTTTCAAAAATATTGAAAAAAAATATGGAACGGCATTCGTGGTGAATAGTGAAAAGGGGCTTAGTCTTTTAAAGAAAATATTTAATATTGAAAAAATTGACGAAATTGATATTTATGATGGAAAGCATAGTAGTGGTATTAATTGCGTTTTTATTTGTCCTGAAAGTTTGGATTTTGCACGAAATTATGATAAAATAATTTTATTAGATAATGTCGTTCATCTTTCATATATTGCAAAAATAAATCAAATTTCCGATGCAAAAGTTTATGTTATTAATTTAAAGAACGATTATAATCTTTTTTATTCATTAGATACTTCAAGAGAAAATTTTGGGAAAATATTTAAAGATTTAGAAAGATTTTCGGGGCAGTACGCAAATATTTATAATATTTTTGAAAAAAATTCAAAATCTAAAAAAATGAATTATTCGTATGTTGATTTCTATTGTGCTTTTTTAGTTTTTCAAGAATTAAAAATTATTAGTTTTAAAAAGAGCGAGAACATTGAAAGTGTTTATATTTTAAAAATTGATAAGGCGGTAAAATCAAGTTTAAATAATTCGCAAATTTATAAAACTGTTGAAAAAATCAAAAATAGTTTATTTGTAAACGAAACTGAAATTGTCTATAAAAAAAGCAATCAATCACAAATTTAAAAAAAATTCAAATTAAAAACAATGTTCAAGTGAGAGGTTCTATGAAAATTCAAACAAACACAGATTTTATTAAAAATATAATTAAAGTTCTATTCTTGTTTTATTTACAAACATCATTTAAGAACGAAAATTTTAATTTACAACATAATCTTTCAATTGATAAAAATGATGAGAATAATCGCTTTTCACAAAATTATTATTTTGTAAAAAATTCTTTTTTCTTTTATAATTCTGAGAAAAAATATGAAAAAACTTTTGTCGATAAAATAAAGAAAACTGTCCTATATAATAAATCTGAAAAATCTAATATTCTAAAAAATACAGTCATTAAAAATTTATTTAAGTTTTTAAAATTTCACTTTAAAGAAATTGATTTACCGTTTGGTTGTCTGACATTTGAAAACCCAACACAAACTGCAAGAAGTTTAGTTGAACAAGGTATTGACCCCTTATTTATTGAAGAAAATTTGATTTCTGATTTTTTTGTAAATGAAAATAAAGCAAAAATGATTTCTAAAATTTATAAAAATCAAAACTGCATAATTCGTAACGATGGCTTGATAAATCTGTACATAAATATTCCAAATTTTATTCAAAAACAAGTTGTCCCACAATATATTAATACACTTTTTAAAGAGATTCGGGCTGTTCGGGGAATTATTTCAAACAAGCCCTATGTCGTTAAGGCAATTTATATAAGTGGTGATGCTGCGGCAGTTTTAAACTTAAATGAATTCAGTACACTTTTTGCAGAAACTTTATATTCTTTTTCTGAATTTACGGTTGAATGTGAAGATTTTAAAAATTTGGACAAACCAAAGTTACAAATAATGAAAAATTATGGAGTAACGCAAGTTTGTTTAAATGCAAAGTCCTTTTCTGCTAAAACATTAAGGGCATTAAAGAAGAATTCTGAAAATGTAAAAATAATAAACTTTGAAATAAAAGATTTTCTAAGTATCTACCAATCGTCACTTGAACTTGATTTTAACATTTATGTTAAATTGACCGCTGGTTTGCCACAAGAAAGTTTGACAACTTTTAAAAGTAATATAAAAACAGCAGTGGAAATTTCACCGAATTTTATTTCGGTACATTCATATTCTAATCAAAATAATATAGAAACGACTGGAAAAATGATTTCATTTGCCTATGATAATTTATTAAAAGAAGGATATGTTCCGTTTTATTTATATAGAAAAGAAATTAATAACTTATTAAAAATTAACGAAGCAGACATAAATCAAACAAATAATGATATAAATAAATTTAAAAAAGGGGATAATATAAGAGAATTTGAAGTTGATTTTGAAAAAACAAAAAACGACTTTAAAGAAAGGTGCTTGACAAATAATGTAGGAAACTTTGGTTTTTGCAGAGAGGGGAAGCCTTGCATTTATGATGTGGATTTTATGGAACAAACTGGCTCTATAATCGGTTGTGGACTTGGAGCCGTTTCAGAAAATATTAATTATGTTAAAGGAAGTTTTGAGAAAATCGAAAATCCAACTTCTTATGCTGATTATATAAATGAAATTGAAAATATAATTTCGAATAAAAAAGATTTATTTAATAATTAAATTGAAAAACTTTTTATATAATTTTGGAGTCTTTAATGAATAAAAAACTTTTTATATGGTTAGGAATTGCAGTTTTTTTGATTATATTTGTAATATCAACAATTTATGATTTACAAATAAGTTATTTGATTGCAGACTTAAAATCAGGCGAATATTATTCATCAAATGCTTTTGCTGTTATTTTTGAAATTATAGGCGAATCTCCGCTTTATCTTTTTCTTGCATTTGCTTTTGTGATAATTTTTTGGTGGCTTTTTTATAATGTCAAAAATAAAAGACTTTTAAATTTTTTATATCTTCCGCTTGCTAGTGTTGCGATTTTCTTATCTTTTTATTTTATGGTTGCTCGAATTTTAAAATATTTAGAAATACATCAAACTTTTGCTCTTAATCAGTATTTTTTAATTTTAAGTCTTTTTCTTTCTTTAATTTTTACGATTTTAACAATTTTTTCATTAAAATTTGTAAAACAAGAAAATATAGAAAAATTATTAAGTTTTGCATTTTTAATTTTATTTGTTGCCGCATTTTCCAATTTAATAACACAATTTATCAAGGGTAATATTTTTGGCAGAATGAGATTCCAGGCAATGAACCAACTTGAAGATTTTTCATATTTTACACCGTGGTTTTATATAAATGGTACAAGTTTATATGAAAATTTGTCAGGACTAGGATTTAGTGTTGATGCTTTTAAATCTTTTCCGTCCGGGCATACAACAGCCGTAGGAATTTCATTTACTTTAATTTGTTTACCTTTAATTTTTGAAAAACTTAACAACAAAAAATCAAAATTATTTTATTGGATAATTCCTTTTATTATTGTTTTCGTTGTTGGATTTTCAAGAATTGTTGCAGGTGCACATTTTTCAACTGATGTTTTAATGGCAATGCTCATCACTTTTTCATTAACGATTTTAGGAAAATATTTATTTATAAAATAGTTGAAAATTGTTATAATTTATGATAATATACATAAGTGTTTAATTTTGCGTAAGTTGGCGACGTCTTTATTGGTTATATAGTTTAAAACTAATAAATCAAATAACAGTTTTGCTGATGTGGCTCAGTTGGTAGAGCAATTGATTCGTAATCAATAGATCGGGGGTTCGAGTCCCCCCATCAGCTCCAAATTTCTTATGATTTAAAGTTTATAAATGAAATGATACAAAAAAATTTATATGCATAATTGTGTAGTTTTTTAAAAAGCACAACATATTGGAGAAAATATGGATAGTATTGCAATAGATGGTCCCGGCGGTGTTGGAAAATCAACAATTGCTAAAAAATTGGCATTATATTTAGATTGGTTTTATTTAAACTCAGGTTTACTTTATCGAGCATTTGCATTTGAATGTTTAAAAATGGGTTTAAATATTTGCGATGAACAGGCTGTTTTAAATCATATTGATGATATAAATATTGAACTTTGTCCCAAAAAAGATAAAAAAATAAATTTGAAATACTTTCAAATTTTTATTAACGGAAAAAATTGCACGAAAAAATTGCATAATCAAAAAGTTGACAAAGCGGTTGCATATATTTCAAAAATTAAACAAGTGCGTGAAAAGTTAACAGTATTGCAAAAGAATGTTGCTTCAAAAGAAAATTTGGTTATGGAAGGCAGAGATATTGGAACAGCGATTTTGAAAGATTCAAAAAATAAATTCTATTTAGACGCATCGCCAGAAGAGCGAGCACGACGACGATTTTTGGAGCGAAGTAAAAAAGATAAAAATGTCACTCAAAGCCAAATTTTACAAGATTTAAAAAAACGTGATGAAATGGATAAAAATAGAAGGGTTTCTCCTTTAAAAATCTCGAAAGACGCAATTTGTGTAGATACAACAAATTTAACAATAAATGAAGTTGTTGCGGAAATAATAAAAAAATTAAAGTAGAAAATAATAAAAATTCAAAATCAAATTCAAAACAACAGCAAATTAATAATCAAAATTTAGTATTTAAAAATAAAAGCATTTATAATCATAAGGTTAATTTTTTATAAAATTATTGTATGCAAAAAAAACAGATTTTTAAAATAATTTGCAATATTTTATCTCAAATAGTTGATAATCACATTATATTTAGTTATAATAATTATATAAAAATTAAAATTTAAAGACATAGCAACTTTTAATTAAACTAAAATTGAAAATAAATTAAGGAAAAA
Source organism: Christensenella sp. UBA5489 (assembly GCA_002424095.1). Taxonomy (GTDB): domain Bacteria; phylum Bacillota; class Clostridia; order Christensenellales; family UBA1242; genus UBA5489. The sequence goes on along the minus strand of DIPL01000018.1, from coordinate 10,615 downwards.
AATATGACTTATAAAAAATCTTTTTATTTATTTTTACTTATAATATCCGTATTATCATTATTTTTATCAATAAATATTTTGATAAAAGCAAATGAAGTCTCAAGTTTAAATTTAACTAGTGAGACAATCGAGATTTCAAACGCAAATTTAATAGATGATAATAAAAGTAGTACTGATGATTCAGATAAAACTTCAATTTTAAATCAATCAAGTCCCGTATCGCCAGACAGGAACTATTCCGGGAACTATTTAGAGAGAGAAGCAGGCGGTTCTTCATCGCCTATCGATAGTTCTTTTAATAAAATAACCGAAGTCCGTAGTGGCAATTCGGGTTCCGCAAATTCTTCGGATACAGCTCTAATTTCAAATCAATCGAAATTGGAAACCGAATCACAAATCGGAGATGATCCGAATTCATTAAATGTAACGCCACTTGCATTTGATGTTGTTTATTTTGTTGAAGCCTATTATACAGATGATGGTGTCAATTATTATCAAGGATCTAGCGGAGGAACAATTAATATTGCTGCAACCTCTTATGAGGGGGATTTGAGTTCTTATAAATTTTTCGGATCATGGTATTCAAATGTTACGTTGGATTGTAGTAATGTTCCAGGCGTAGATTCCATGAGACTTAAATTTTGTGCAAAAAACAATGATGGGTATCATTATAGAGGAATGGCCGATAGGTTAGTTTTGGGAAAACCAGACAATCCAACAGGGACAGGAAAGGAGTATGTTGATGGGGTTTACTGCTATGTTTCTAGACAAAGAAGCATCAATTATAATGATCATGGCTCAGAAACTTTTTATGCAGTATTTGAAAAAGCAACCACGCCAGATCCGATAGACGATGGATCGGCACGATTTGAAATTTCTTGGGATTCTTCTTGCATGGAATATGTAAGTATCCAGTCTGTTGGAGGCTATCAAAGCTATTATTATAGCAGCCCTTTTGTCGGTTATTTTAATGAAGGACAAAGAGTAATCGTGCATCCTCGTCCAAAGGCTGATGAGGGCTACTCCTATAAAGGATTTAATTATGGAGGATGGATTTCTTGGCCTGCACATTCATGGACTTGGGATGACGGACCAACTATAGTTTTTACAATTGAGGGACCCGAGGCTGAGATTCAATTTTATGGCGGTTACATTATTCGGCATAAGCCAACATCTTATAACTCAATCACCGATACTATAAATAAAGATTATGCAGGTGGTAGAGCAAAGATAACATCTGTAGGAACTATCGATTTAGACAATGATTGGGATTTCACCTGGTGGAGTTGGTCTCTAAGCAATTATGAGCAAGTAAGACTATATACAAAGCCAGAACCAAATTATACTTTTATGGGTTGGTATAAAGCGACAAACGAGTTTACTCTGGCTTATTCATGGAGAACGGTGGATGATCCTAATGTAACCGTAGCAACAAACAGTGCTGGGGATACGATTTATCATACTATAACAGATGAGGTAGGACCTAATTTTCATTATTATGCGGTCTTTTTAAAGGAGGAGGATAGATATTCACTTACAATTGAGGCCGATCCAGGTATAAATGTTGCGGGAGGAACCGGCACTTTTTCTTACATTGCAGGTCAAAGCCTAAACTTAATTATTAATGGTTCCGTAAGTTCAATCAGTATCTTTAATGTAACAATGAGTGGTGGTTACGGCTTTGATGGTTGGGAAATAATAGTCGGTCCGCGTCCCATTGGATTTACTGGATTTAATTATCTATCAATTAACCAATCTTCAAATTTAGTAATGCCCTCATATGATGTTCATTTAAAAGCAAAATCAAACAGCCATAAATACGGTGTAAAAGTTGTTGCTGCCAGTAGCACTGATGCAGGGATTTTTGTTTATAATGGCATAACTTCTCCTGGCGGTCTTGTTGGTTTTTCTTTAAGTTCAGGACTTACCTCCCTAAGTCCAAGTTCTGTTCATTATGTAAATGTCGGAAATTATATTAATATAGCTGTTGGCAATATTAATAATAATTATAAATTCATTGGCTGGTATAAAACTGTAAATGCAACAGAATATGATGACAATTATAGGGGACCATATACCAGCACTCCATCCGAAATAATAACCGAGGCAATGGTAGAGGGAAAAGTTGGTGGGGACATTGTTTTAACTTATTATGCTGTTTTTTGCAAATACTATGCATTAACAAATAATGCCGAAGCGGATATAGAAACTGGAAAAATTATTGCAACAACGCAATCAAAACAATATTATTTCACTGAACAAATTCGACTGTTTGCAGATGTAAGTGAAAATTATAATTGGGATGGTTGGACACTTGTAAGTGGAACTCTTCCGAAGCGTATAGATGGCACGGATATGGATTTGTATTCATTAAATCAAATTATAATAATGCCCGCAAGTGGGCTTACAATAAGTGCTAAAACGTCTATAAAAATTTATGCTATTGAAATTATAGCATGTTATCAAGATAATACTGGAAATATTTATCAAGCGACAATAGGTGGTAAGGTTAGTTTAGGCGGAGAATTTTCGGCTACTAGAATGGGAGTTGTTGAACACGGCTCTTTAATAACCCTTGGTGTTCAATTAAATGATAACGTTGGAACAGACATGCTTTATGCTTTAAAAGGTTGGTATTTAGATATTAATGGAACTCAACCTTTCTTTTCATATAATGCACCGCAAACAAAAGAAACTTACATATATGAACAATTTGAAATAACAGAATCAATGGTTCTTTATGCTATAATAACGACTTGTTATAAGTGTATTATTGAAAAAGATGAAGGCATTGCGTCAACGACAAAATCGGGTTCGGCATATTATTTTTCTAATGATGAGCTTCAAGTAACCGCAACTGTAAAAGATAAACATATATTTGATGGCTGGTATAAAAAAGAAACAGGTGGAACCGAATCTCTTCATACAAGTAATCCAACATTTTCATATCAAGTAAAACAGAATATAATTTTTACGGCAAAAACCACAAAAGAATTTAATTTAAATGTAATTGAAATGACACAAAATAGTATGGGTGGCTACAATCAATTTCCTATAGGTGGAACAGTTCAAGATGGCTTAATTTTTGCGGGAACAATATTAGTCGATTTAGTCGAAGTGAATAACGGCTTTCAGTTTGATGGATTTTTCTATAATAGTTATTTAACAAATCCGTATAATGGCACAACTATGGAGAATAATGATATGACCTTATATGCCAAGTTCATAAGGAAAAGTTATCCGATTAGTTTAATAACAAAATATACAAATTCTTCAGATAATAATACTTTAATTACAGGATTTGGGGGCGGCACTTGTGTAGGCCCTTATTCTGATATTTCAAGTGGAAAATATGGATATACATATCCTCTTGAAACAAGTGCAAATGCTGGTTTTGAATTTTATGGAATTTATACATCCAATGTTTCGAGAATTTCTGGAAATGCACCATATATGCTAGCAAATGGAAGTTGTAATTTTTCCACTCCGTCTATACCAATAGGCGGCATAACAATTTGCGTTGTTTTTAGCCGTGCTTTTTATAATGTTACTTTGGATGTAGGGAAAGAAACGAATCTGACGGTTAATGGACTTAATAATGGAAAAGCATATTATGGCCAATCTTTATCGTATACGGTTACTGCCAAGAATGGTTATGCAAATCCATCCATAGAAGTATTCAAAACCGCTACGGGAGTTTCGGTTTTATATAATTCTAGTAATTTCACAATGCCTGAAACGGCAATTACTGTAAGGTCGAGTGCTACGGCAATATCATATGATCTTACATATAATCCAAACGGTGGAGCATTTTCAACGGAGACATATCCCAACTCAATTTTAAACGGAAATATATTAGGTGAAATTGCATATGAGACTAAAAACTATAAATATTTAATCGGCTCTCAGACAGTGCCCGGAGTGCCTTTGCCAGGGCGTGCTGGATATAAAATAATTGGCTGGAATACTGAATCAAATGGCTCTGGTGAATATTATGTTTCATACAATGACGAAAATGTGACATATAAAGAGTGGGATAGGTTAAGTGACTTAACCTTATATGCAGTTTGGGAAGCAGTGAAACCTTTGCTTTCACTTACGCAGTATATAAATGAGTTCACTTATGATGGAAAATATCACGAAGTTTTGAATGTAATTGTGCAAAATTATGTAGCGGGCAAAACATATTTATATGAATGGATTAACAGCGGAAGCGGTGAAATAATATTCTCGGAGCAGGGAACATATGGTAATCATACATTACAATTGCGAACACCAAATGAATCGGGAATATTTTCAATTTACTGTAGAGTTACAATAGTAGGCGAGGGATTAAGTGAACGGACAGTTGGCGAAAAAACAGTGCGGATAAATAAAAAAGAGTTGACTGTAATTCTAGGTAATCGTGAAATGGTTGGAGATTATTCATTTTGGCTCACAGAAACAGACTTAATAGGATTGGCAGACGGACATAGGTTGCAGAGTGGTTCACTTTCATTCGCAAGCAGTGCGGACGAGATTACATATAGCGAAACATCAAATAAAAATGCAATTGATCGAACGATTACTCTTTCAACGATAGATTCTTCACAAGGACATTTACCAGTAACTCAACAAGATGGAAAAGATTTAATAGATAATTACATAATAAAATATTCAGGTGAAGTAAAAATAAAAAATCCAACAGACTACATACAACTTATTGTTGGAGGATATGAGCGCACTGTAAATCCGACAACTTTTTCAGACGTATATAAAACAACAACGCTTGTTGGGCTAGACTTTGAAATTGAATACGAATCGCTTGAATCAGATTTAATTAGAAATGAGGACGGCACGCAAAGTGTATATATTGATTGGGCTACTGTTCCACGAAACTTAATTTTTAAATTTTCAGCAGTACCCGCTGGATATAAGATATATAGAATTTCAGGTGGTAATATATTTTTAGATTCATCTGATTTTACGGTAACAGAAAGCGGTGTAATTGAGATTGAATTCAATCTGAAATCGGGAATGATAAGTACTGACGAAAATTTGATAGACATAAAGATATATTTTACAAATCAAGCGGTTGTAACGTATAATTATGAATTTTTAGGTGATGAATTATTTGGAGGATATGCTAGTTATGATGGAGTAAATAAGCGTATATTAACTAATGGTATAATTTATCCCATATCAGCGAATGCAGCACAGCCGACACGAAAAGGATTTAACTTTGACGGCTGGTTTTATGATGAAGAAAAAATATTGTATCCCGTTGGAACTACATGGCTAAAAACTGGTATTATAACGATATATGCAAAATGGACACTGCGTAATATAACAGCAGCAGATATCACGATAACGGCAAAAGACAACGGCATAGAAATGGAAAAACCTTTCACGCGTACATATAATACTAATACAATTGCATTGGATTATATACTTAACCCTGAAATTAAAAATCCTGTAATATCATATGAAGATATGTGGTATAAATGGACTGGTACGGGTTCTTCATATTATAGAATTTATAATATCAGTTTAAAAAACGTAGCCGACAGTGGCAGATATGGTGTTTTTATAAAACCAACCTATAACGGCTTAACAGCGGTTTATACGTTTAATTTAGATAATAAAAATGAACAAGTTACTATAACGCCACAAGAAATAACGCTTGCGTTGCAAATTTCCAAAACATATGATGCAACAACTGCGCTGGGGGCTTATAATATAGATGGTGTTGGTGGCGAACGTTTACGTCTTTTAGGTAGTTACTCAACGGCAAATGCTGATGTAGCAGTGCCCATAACAGATCTAGGATTACAGGGATATAGTGGCTCTAATGCAGCAAATTACACGCTTAAAAACACTCAATATAACGGCATAATAAATCCATGTAACTATGAAATTAATATTACGGATGAAAAAGATTATGATGGCAATTATTATACTAGTGTATTTAACAGAGATATAACTCTTATTGGCGAGACGCAAACGTTAACATTTACGCTTATAACAAACGGTGCAAATTGTGGATTATATAAACCAACGACACCTGAGCGTTTGTTATCTGTACAAGATAATTTTACAGTTATAAATGCACTAGGTCAAGCCGTGAGCAAAGGTAATTATCATCTTACAGTAAAAAACACATCAACGATACATATTCTTAAAGTAAATTTAAGTGGTATATATTTTGACAATAAAACAGTATACTATAATGGTTTAGAACAATTTATTTCGATAACTGATTCTACGGGGAATTCATACAGTTCCGCCAATTTGCCAATTGGGGCAACAAAAATTGATTATTATAACAACACTGGTGCTCTGATAAGTGGTGGCTTCACCAATGCTGGTATTTATAATGTCAGAGTATTTATTACAGCTGATTCCAATCATAACAACTGGGAATCTACATCTGCTAAACAATTAACTATAAAAAAGGCAACACTTTCATTTAATTTCCTATATAATGGAGAAACTCTTGCTCCGTATTATACATATACTGGTGAAAATTTTTACAATGGATTAAGTATAAATGCAACAAATCAATCGGGCACAGGAGTTGTACCTACAATAAATAAAATTATAAGAAAAGATGTGGCAATTGTAACTGAGGTAATTGATCCTGGAACATACGAATTGGAAGCGATGTTTGAGAGTCAAAATTATGAACCAGTCGTTCAGAATGGACATAAAAAGACATTTGATATAACCATGAGAGAATATATTGTTGGACAAGATATTATATTTAATCCCGTAATTTCAATATATGCGGGCAAAAATCTAGTAAATAATGAGTTTATTGATGGCAATTTAATATTGCCAACAGGAATTCAAAGAACAACATATAGAATTTATAATAATGAGCAGATGCTAGTCCCCGAAGCAAAAAATGTTGGGACATATACAATTCAAATATTTTTAAATTCAAGTAATGAAAGCAAGTGGAAACTTGACCAAAATTATATAGATGGAACATTAAATATAATTAAATTTATAATTAATGATTCAAATACTGAAACTTTTAAAGCAGAAAAAGTTTATGATGGAACGGACATGCTGCCAGCGGGAGCATATCTTTCTATAACTCTCGCTTCGCAAATAATCGAGCATATAGGAATAAATGGAAATTATTTAAGTATAAATGCGAGTGTTAATGAAATTTCTCTAAAAGATATATCATTGAAAAACTATTCAAGTTTTTTAGCAAGCAATTACGAGATAGCTGATTTGAATGAGTTTAATCCGTTAGGTAGAATAACTCCGAAAGATATGGCAATTGAGTTATATAAAGAATATTTAAGTCCAACGTACAACACATACTTACAATCTCAGTTTAATGGTCAAATTGCAGTGTTTGATATAAATAAAACAGAAAATGAAAATTATGTAAAAGGAACAGTAGCGGGCGAGTATATTGAAATGAGTTTCCGAACACAAGGTAGTGAAAAAGGAAAATATCCTTTTGGCGCTGGAAGTGAAGGTTTTACGATATATGGTAGTGCAGTAAGAGTTTACACTGCAACCGGGGGATTAATTAACGACGGAATTAATAATTATAACTTAACGGTAAGCGGTGGAATCGAGATTGTTGAAATTTTAACCGAAGTTGAATTTTTGGGTTTGAGTGAACAAAAATATATTGGCTCGGCTATAAACTTTTCAATTATATTAACCACAACAGATACAATAAACGATGTAATAATCGTGAATGAATTCGATTATATTTACGATTCTGGCACTGCTGGATATTTCAAAAATAATAGCGGTGGACAAGTGGATGCATTAGAGTTATCGTTGACAATCAAGTATGGTGTGGCGAATGATGAAGTTTTTAATATTTTAAATGCAGGATTATATACACTGACGCTACGAAGCGAAAACTATTCCTATATTTTCGCGGAAACTTCTGAAAGAAATTTGACAGAACAAATTGAAGTATTAAAAGCAGAGACCACATTTGATTTGGGTATAATAGAAGTCACTTACAGTAATCCACTTAGTCATACCCCTAAGGATATTTTTCTTGGAGTTGCTGACGAGATTTTCTATATAAGAATTAATTATGATACAACTCGATTTGATGTCAATGAATACGATTTAAGCAATTTAATAACACTCGACAATATCACACTTCTATCGTCGAGCACTGCTGAAATTAAAAATTATGAAATAACAATCATTGGAACATTACAAATAGCACCGAAAGAAATCACGGCAGAAAATGTTTATTCAGGATTGAACCTTGTTTATTCAGGAGAAAATTATTACGAACATGCTAACTTTACAGCGAATATATTTAGAGATAACGAGAACAATCCGATAGAACTTACAAAAGGCATAGATTTTTGGTTGAAATTTCTTTTTAATAACAATGAAACTGAGGAATTAATTAATGCTGGCACATATACGGCGATTTTAAGCTCGAAAAATTACGTACTTTTGGGCGAAACACCGGCTGAACTTGGCGAATATAATTTTGTTGAACTTGAATTTGAAATTGCAAAAAAAGACGCAATTATATCACTTTATAAAGACGAAACTGCAGGTGAATTTATTAAGTTGAAGTTTTCAAATCAGATTTTAATATTTGCTATAACAGAGACAAACCAAAATTTTGTAAAAGGCACAGCATTTGGTGAATATATAACTGCAACATTTGTAACGAGCGATAGCACAAAAGGTTCTTATCCATATAGTGATGATGTGTCAGAAGACGCTTGCACACGTAAATTTGATGACTTTGCTGTTTTTAATGCAGAGGGTGAAGTCAGAAACGGTGTGAACAATTACAATATAACAATTATAGGCGGAATTGATATAATTTATATATTAACAGAGGTTGAATTTATCTATGTACAAAGTCCTGAATATATATCTATATTAAATCCAATATATAACGCAGAAATTTATATAATAAAAGTAGTTTTAGTAACAGACTATACACCATTAAATGATGGGCGTGGCGAAGATAGGGAAGAATTCGAATATATTTACAAACCAAATAATTATTTTAATAAAGGAATATATGAAGAAATTCCAACCGAAAGGTTAGACCTTGACATAAAATTTAGCGGAGCAAATGTTGATTGGATAAAAGATGCTGGTGAGTATAATTTGACATTAATCAGCGAGAACTATTATTATACGTTTGTAATCGGGTTGGAAGCGCCGTCAATAACGTATGAAACAACAGCGACAGTGGCAAAAGCATCTGTAAATTTCAATTTTGGCGAAAATCAAATAGCATATGGCAAAAATTGGAATGTGGAGCGAGAATTTGATGGAGTTGGTGAAGGTGAATTTTTTGAAAAATTCTTTATTGAGGCTAATTGCGATACAGAATCATTTGATGTTGGTGAATATAATTTAAGTGATATAATCACATCAAAGGATTATCAGCCAATTACACCGCCAGCAGGATGGGAAAAAGTTGCAGAATTTAAAAATTATAATGTAACAATATCGGGGACACTGACAATAGTTCCACGAAGTGTAACTGCAAGTATAGATTTTGTTTCCCTTAACCTTATATATAACAGTCAAAATCAAATCAGCAAGGTAAGAAATGCACAGATAAATTTTCAAGATGCGGAAAGTAATCCTGAGGGGAGTTTGGCACTGGAAGTTAATTGGGATTATGGCTTAACATTTTTAAAAGACTCAACCATAACCGATGTAATAAAAAATGCAGGTGAATATACTGCAAGGTTAAGTTCGACAAATTATAGGTTTATGGGCGGAAATAATAGCGAAATTCTCGGCGGAGAGAATTATATTGATATAATTTTTTCGATGGGACAAGCCGCTCTTAAAATTCGAC
>DIPL01000018.1:0-617 GCA_002424095.1 Christensenella sp. UBA5489 | reverse complement strand
TCTCCTATAATTGTTCAACTTGATAATACGAATGTAAAACTCACAAGCGGTGCAGCAGGCAACGAGTATGTCGTTGTGTCATATATAACATTTGCTGAAAGTGTAGGTAAATATTTTTATGACGCAGGTGGTGTAAACCAACTAGGTGATTTGTCTATTTATGATAAAAACGGCGAAATCGTTGGGGGGATGGCAAATTATATTATAAGTGTCGAAGGCGGAATTGAAATTATATTGCAAAGTACTTTGGTTGAATTCACTAATCTTGACTCGCTTGTATATAATGGCGAAAGATTCGAAATTTCTATGAAACTTACAAGATTTGAAAGTGGAATATTTGTCGACGAAACTGAATTTGAATATGATTACGACAATGAACAGTTTAAATATAAATCAACAGGTGTTTCAATATCAACCGATATATTAAAATTAAATATAAATAGTGTATCAGCATCGGCAACCAACGTTCTTAAAAATGTGGGTAATTATGTATTAGAATTAATAAATGAAAATGTTTCGTATATGTTCAGTTCGAGTGGCGGACAACAGCATATAGAAAATATTATAATAAAAGCCGTGCCCGTTACGTTTGATTTAGGAATTAGATATACTGATTA
>DIPL01000006.1:2878-4645 GCA_002424095.1 Christensenella sp. UBA5489 | reverse complement strand
TTCGTGGCACGGTGGCAAGCAAGGATATCCAAAACTTGGAATAAGTAAATCAACCAAAGCAACAATTTTAATTATAACCTGTAAACAGCCAGTAACGGAAAGTGTGTTGTTATCAGTAAAAGTTCCAATTTGACTTGAAAAAAACGCAAATGCGCTAACTTGTATAGGGCTCAGCGAATCTTGTGGAACAAATAACACAGAAGTTCTTGTAACGTTCAACGTTGAAGAAGCAGTGCCTGAAACGCCGTTTGCATCGGTGTAGTTGACTTGTAATGGAATTGAAAAATTAACCGTAACATTTGCAAAATTAGGTTTATTTTCAAGTCGTTCAATATTTGCCGAAACAATTGTCGCTGGCTGATTTGGAATGCTATCAACCGTGATAAAGTTCAGTGGAAATGTTGGATTTGCTGGATTAAAGTTTGAAACGGTTAAAATATAAGGATCGTTTTCTTCACGTGTCATACAAGCGTCAAAAACTTTATTTACTTCAATCAAAACTTTTTCGCATATGCTGTTCAAAGCGGAACTGTTGATAACCCCGGGTCTGTTTGGATTGGAATTGTTTATATAAAAAGACATATTACCTCCTATCTAATTTACAATATGAAAAAAAAGGTTTAATTGTGCGAAAAAATCAAATTTTTATCTCGGTTTCTATTTTTGTAAATATTTAAACAAAGCCCGACTGCACCCATAAATACAATCAAAGAACTTGAACCTGCACTTATAAAAGGAAGAGGCACACCAGTTGGCGGAATACTGCCTGAAACAACGGCAATATTTAAAAGTGTTTGAACGGCAATTACGCTTGCAATTCCAGCAGCGAGAAGTGATCCGTAACGGTCGCACGCACGACGTGCAATTTTTATAAGCATAAAAAACAAAAAGGCAAAAGCTGAAAGAACTGCAACACATCCCACAAAACCAATTTCTTCGCCCATAATTGAAAAGATAAAATCACTTTCCGCAAAAGGCAAATATAAAAACTTTTGCCGTGATTGAAATAATCCCATCCCAAAAAGCCCGCCACTGCCCAACGCATAAAGTGATTGAATAAGTTGAAAGCCCTCACCTTGCGGACTCGCCCACGGGTTCAAAAAAGCACTAATTCGTTTAATTCGATAAGGCTCAGCAATTATAAGTGCAGGAATTGCCAATGCACCTGCACTACTCAATAAAAAAAAATGCTTTTTGCTAAGTCCGCCCAAAAAAAGCATAATAAATAAAATTACAGCCATACAAATTGTAATGCTCATATTCGGTTCTAAAATTACAAGTGTACAAAAAATACCGCCAACTAAAAATATAGGCAAAAGTGTTTTAAAACTTTTCGCTTTATCATAATTTTGTGAAAGATGTACTGCACAAAAAAACACCAAAACAAATTTAGCAATTTCGCTAGGTTGAAAAGTAAGCGATGAAAAGCCAATCCAACGCTTTGCTCCATAATTCTCAACTCCAATACCTGGAATAAAAACAAGGCACAATAAAATAATACTGATAAAAACTGCCCACCATTTAAACTTAATAAGTTTACGATAGTCTATAAAACTCATAACCACAAGTGCCACAAAACCCAAAATGACACCAATAATTTGCTTAACTAAAAAATGATATTGATTTCCAAAACGCACATCAGCAACGTAAAAACTTGCACTATAAACCATAACACAGCCAAAGCCTGCCAAAAAAATAACACTTAAAACAACGCTCCAAACAACGTAATCATTTTTTTTAAATCTATTAAAAATAGTGTTAAATTTT
>DIPL01000006.1:0-2703 GCA_002424095.1 Christensenella sp. UBA5489 | reverse complement strand
TTTTTTGAAAAAATTTTTAATATTATTTTTAAATCGTTCACCTCGCTCCTCAAACGAGGTGAATTCATCAAAACTTGCACAAGCCGGAGAAAGTAGCACAATATCATTTTTTTTCGCAATTTCAAAAGCGGTAAAACAGGCATTATTAAAATTTTTAGCTTTTATTAAATTTGTATCAAAAGCAGCCAACTCAATTTTTTGTAAGGATTCGCCAAATGCAATTGTTGTTTTGATTTTATGGCGTAAAAAAATAGGCGAAAAATCAAGTCCCTTATCACTTCCGCCAAGAAGCAAAATCACATTGTCGCCAACCGATTCAAGTGCCATAAGTGTGCTTAAAATGTTGGTTGACTTTGAATCATTAATGAAAGTAATATCGTTGATTCTATCAATAAATTCAAGGCGGTTTGGTAGCGGCTTGAAATTTTCAACAGCAAAGCGAATATGCTCATTTTTAATTTCCACCTGTTTCGCTAATGCGACCGTACATAAAATATTTTCTAGATTTTTAGTGCCGATAAGTTTAATGTTATCAATCGGCATAATCTCTTGATTTTTATAATATATGAATTTTTTTTCATTAAAACTATCTAATTTTTCATTATTTTTATTGTTTTTTTCGCTATTTTTATTTAATTCTTTCGTTTTACTTTTCTCTTTTATGTAACAGCCATTTGTTTTTTTAATTGTCGAACATTCAATTGCTGAATTAAATTTCTTTGAAATTTTTGCTGTAATTTCATCATCAATATTGAAAATCTTTTTAGTTTTAAAAAATTTATTAATTTTGTTTTTAATATTTGTATAATTTTCCATTGATTTATGGCGGTTTAGGTGGTCAGGCTGTATGTTTAAAATCGTTGCAGCAAAGCATTTAAAAAATTTTGTTGTTTCAAGTTGAAAACTGCTAACTTCACAAACAATTAGGCAATCAGGCGTTGTCAAGGGTGTGATTTCGCAAATAGGAATTCCTACATTTCCGCATAAAAAACATTTTGCTCCGCTAGTCTTAAAAATCTCATATAAAAGATGACTTGCAGTTGTTTTTCCGTTCGTCCCCGTTATAGCAAAAATTTTTCCTTTACAAAGAAGTGCACCAAGTTCTAGTTCGCTTATTATTTTAATTTTTGCTTTTTGCAACTCTTTAATTTTTGGATTTTCCAAACTTATACCTGGACTGATTACACAAAGACTTATATTATATTTTATAAAATCAGAAAAGTTTTCAATAAAGCAAATGTTGTCATTCAAAAATTCAGTGAGAAAAACTTCGGATTTTTTGTTTTCTTTGGACTTAATTTCCTTATTGTTTTCGCTGTTCTGATTTTCAAAATTTTCAGTTTTCTGATTTTCATTTTCTAAATTTTCAAATTTTTCGCTTTTCGAATTTTTAACCGTTGATTTTTCTATATTATTTTCAACTGTTTTTTTATTCGTATTTCTCATAATCTTTGCAGTTAATTTATCATCATAAACAAAAAGCCGTGCGCCATTTTTTTTAAGGAGAGATAACGCTCCTCGTCCGCTTCGCTCATATCCAAAAATCAAAATGTTTTTGTCCTTAAACATTTCCAAAATCGCCTCCGCCAAATTTGCTTACTAATTTAGTTCGCAGCTTGTTTTTTTCGGCGATTAAATTTATAAAATTAAACTCCGAAAATACTTGCCAGCGAATAAGTTAAAACACCTAATAAGCAGGTTATTATTATATATACTATGACGATTTTGTTTTCATTAAAACCTTTTTTTTCAAAATGATGATGCAATGGTGCCATTAAAAAAACTCTTTTCTTTGTTTTCTTAAAGTATGCAACTTGAATAATGTCAGAAAGCGAAGTCAAGACAAATGGCAAACCTAAAATAAGAACATAGAGTTCATATCCTGAAAAAACGGCGGCGGCACTTAAAAATCCGCCGATTGCGAGCGAACCTGTGTCGCCCATAAAAATTGTTGCCGGATAGCCGTTGAAAATTTGCCAAGCAAATAAAGCCCCAACCAAACACGAGCAAACTAAAATCAAATTTTGGATTTCAGTTAAGATAGTCCCGCTTAAAGAAATCAGACTTAAACTTAAAAGAAAAATAAAAGAAATTAAATATGCAATGCTCACACCACTGCAAAGCCCGTCCAGCCCGTCAATTAAATTAACACTATTAACAAACGCAACAAAAAAAATCACAATAAATGGAATGATAAAAATTCCTAAATCTAACTTTGTACTGGAAAACGGAATGGCAATGCTTGTCCCAACATAAGAATAAACAAAAAGTGCAATAATAAGACTTATGCCAACTTGTCCAATAACCTTTTGATAGGCACGAAGCCCACGATTTTGTTTTTCTTTAATTTTAATAAAATCATCTAAAAAACCAAGCGTTGCATATGCAAGCATTGTAATAACGATTAAAAGTGCAAAAGTATAATCCGTATTAAAAGCAAAGAAAGATGATACAATTGTACCTGCAATGAAAATAATTCCGCCCATAGTCGGCGTACCTTGCTTTGATTTATGTGCGTCGACATAGTGCAAAATTGTTTGAGAGGCTTTGATTTTTTTGCAAAAAGAAAAAATCAGCGGACTTATTATAAATGCCACCACAAATGCAAGCGAAAAGCAAAACAAACATTTTAAAACCATAAATAATTCCTAACAGTGCAAATGCAACAAAGCATAACTTGTCCAAAATTATAATTAAAAATTA
>DIPL01000021.1:10327-14067 GCA_002424095.1 Christensenella sp. UBA5489 | reverse complement strand
GTTCCGAAGACTTGTGTGATATCCCTTTCACCATGGACGCATAATTTTAATAATATAAAGCAAACTTTTATTTTATATTATTTAATCTACAACTCGAATTCAAATTCTTAATAAACTGATAATGCACAAATGAATTTGTTCTGATTTTTCGAATCAAACTGAAAGCCATCTAGCATGTTTATACTTTTAATTATACAACGATTTATAATGTAAGTCAAATATATTAAATATACACACTTAAAAAATAAAATAAAAAAGAAGGTTATTTGTCAAATATTCGTGTCGCTTTTAACATTAAATTCTTAGATTTCATAAAAATAATAAGATAGGAGTTTTTTTATGAAATTAAATAAAGAATTTATGGAAATTTTTGATGTTTATACAAATGATTATAAAATTATTAGAAAAGCCGATTATGAAAAAAAGAAAAAAAACAACTTTTCTTTGACAAGATGTCCAAACTTTTTTCAAAGGCGTAGAAATAGAAATTGTTTAAACGAAAGTAATTTCCAAAATTTACATAATACAGAAATAGAACGAGAAAAATTAGATGGTTACAATAGAATTGAAGAGATGGCTGACGATTATGAAATCAACAAACGAAAACCACAAAATGAATATGAGAGAAAAATTAAGATAATTGGTGAAGATGATTCGATTAATGAAATCAAAAAAATTAAAAGTGATTATACCGAATACAACGATGAAAACGAAAGCGGAATTAATAGAAAAAAGCAAAAATATGAAAAAATAAATGAGAATTTAAACGAATTGGAAAAAAGAGAAAACAACAGCGAAATTCAGCGTGAAGCACCGGGAACACCTGTTCAACCAATAAACCCTTTGCCACAACCAATTGAAACACAGCCGACACCGCCATTACAACCACAACAAGGTTTTGGCCCGCAACAAGGTTTTGGTCCACAACAGCAACGCCCATTTGCCCCACCTTTTACATCTCCTCCGAGTCCAACTATGCCACAACAACCGTTTCCACAACCAGCACAGCCGTTCCAGCCTATATTTCCACAATTTCCACAACAAACGGCAAGTCGACGTGCAATTATTTTATTAAATCAACTTTATTATGAACTTGGAAATTTGCAAAATATTTATCTGCAACTTGCTTCCATTGCACCTGATTCTAATACGGCAAATTTCTTAAATGGCTATGCAAATGAAGTTGTAATACTCCGACAGGCAATATTCGAAATATATCGCTCACTTACTGGTAGAATGCTATATCCGACATCAATAAATTTTCCACCGCAGACTTTGACAGGTGATTTTTGTACGGATTTAGGAACTGCAATTAACTATGCAAGTTCAATACAAAACATAATCCTACAACTCTTACGCATTATAGATATAAACACAATAAATAGGCAACTTACAATAATTTCTGTTACATTAAATAACCAAATCAATGGTTTGAATAATTTATTTATTTTATGCTAGATTTCACTTTAATTAAAAATTTTTCATATAGATTTGTATGAATTATAATGAAAATATTGTGGTGATTGATAGTGGTATAGGTGGTTTACATATTCTAAAAGAATGCCAAAGACGGCTTCCGCAATTTAATTATATTTATGTTGCCGATACTGTAAATGCACCTTATGGCGATAAAAGCAGGAAAAGTTTAAGAAAAATTGCATATAATCTCATTAAAGAATTAAACGATGCTTATAATCCGCAACTTTTTGTTTTGGCGTGTAATACATTAACGGTAAATTGCATAAATTTTTTGCGAGGAAAATTTAACAAACAATTTGTTGGAGTTGAACCTGCATTGAAAACAGCGAGAATTAACGGCGGAAACACAATAATATTTGCCACACAAAGCACTTTAAACTCATATGGAAAATTGAATAGAAAAATAACAAAACAGTTAAAACAGGAATTTAAAAGTTTAGGACTGGTTTATAAAAATAGTGATAGGATTTTCAAAGTATCAATTCCGCAGTTGTCTATTTTAATAGATGAGCATAGCGATAAACTTGATAGTTTAATGCCTATTCTATTAAAAAAGTTTGACAAAGAAAAATTTAAAAAAGCAGAAAATTTGGTTTTAGGTTGCACTCATTTTATGGCAATAAAAAAACAACTTAAAGAAATTCTAGCCGAAAATATGCAAATTTTAGATGGAGCAGTTCCTGTTTCTAAACGTGTTGAACATTTAATAAATGATAAATTCAACTCTGCACCTATTCTGAAACAAACAAAAAAAGCAAAAATTATATTTTTAAGCACAAGCGGTAGCACGGCTCAAAAAAACAAATTAAAAAAATATTTTGAAAATTTAGGTTAATAAAAACTGATATAAACGGGCGGCGGAACATATAAATAATACATGAAAAAAATTGGATTACATCCGCTTTTTATTCTTCTCGGGCTACTGCTTATTGTGCTTGGATTCGGGTTTCTTTTTTTTGTATATTTACTTGCGGTAATTCTTCACGAACTGGCACACGCTTTTATTGCAAAGCGTTTAGGGTATAAAATCAATAAAGTTTTCTTACTACCGTTTGGAGCACAACTCAGTTTAGAGCAAAACTTTGTTGACGAGAAAGATGAAATTTATGTTGCACTTGCAGGTCCGCTTTTTAATTTTATATTGGCATTTTTTTGCATTTCTCTTTGGTGGATTGAACCGGAAATTTTTAATTATACAAAAGAATTTGTTTTTGCGAACTTTGTCAACGGACTTGTAAATCTTTTGCCTTGTTATCCGCTTGACGGTGGCAGAATTTTTGTTGCGTGCTTAAAAAGAAAAATTGAAAGAAAAAGAGCGTTGAATATATGCTTTATCTTTAACTATTTAATTTCGGCAATTTTCTTTATTCTTTTTTTATTTTATTTGAAAAGCGGTATAAATTTAACTTTTGCCATCATGGCGATTTTCATTTTTTTTGGCACCTTTGAAAATAAATATGGCGGGTCATATAATTTTCTTTCTTTTAATTTGGAAAATGAAAAAAATAAATTTAAAAAGTATATATCAGTCAAAGTTTTTGCAGTTAAAAGCAATATTGAATTATATAAAATTATAAAATATACTGATAAAAATAAATATAATATTATTTATGTGATTTCTCAAAATGAAGATATAAAAATAATAACGCAAAAAACACTTAAAAGTTTACTTTTAAAATATCCGTTAAAAACTAAATTAAATGAAATTTATAGAATTTAATCTCGTCTATTTCCTTTTATATTTGGAAATAATATATTTTATGAAACAGACTCTAAAATATATTTACGAGCGACTTTTAGACAGTTTTAAAATGGCGGAAACAAAACATTCCATAACAATTGCACTTGCAAGTGCTGTAATTATTTTTGGAAGTACGTTTTTTGAACAGCAAGATATATTAATTAAAACACTTGCGGCCGCTTGCGTTGCTTTTGCATTAATTTCAATTCTATATGGTTTTGTTGCACTTTCCGCACGCCGAATAAAACTACCTTATGATAAAAAACCGAAAAAAATTAACAATATGATGTATTATAAAATCATAATACAATTTGACGAATATAGTTATGTTGAAGAAATGATAAAAAGATATAAATTTCCTTCATCGTACAAGCCTGATAATTTAGATTATGACTTGGCAAGACAAGTCATTGCCCTTGCAAAAGTTGTAAATTTGAAATACCTTTATTTTAATCTTTCTTTGATTTTTTTATTTCTCTCGGTTATGCTTGGTATTGGAATAATAGCAATTTTAGGTTCT
>DIPL01000021.1:2225-10140 GCA_002424095.1 Christensenella sp. UBA5489 | reverse complement strand
TGGGATTGAAGAAGATACGCCACTTCCATATGAAATTAAACATCTATATTTCAATTTTCATAGCATAAATAAATATATAAGTTTTGGGGGAAATCAATTTGCGAACGACAGAGCCTTTAATTTTGAATATTTTCCGTTGGAGGCACAGTTTTTTAATGTTAATAAGTATGATAAAAATTTTTCGGTATTAAAATTGCGAACCCTTGTCGAAAATTTGCTCGACGATTCTTTTTTTCATAAACTTTTTTTAAATAAAAAAATATATATATCTTATTTTGGTGAAAAATACCGATTTAATTTTACAAACAACTAAAATTCGCTTGTATTTTTGACAAAAAATGATAAAATTAAAGTATGGAAATTTTAAAGAACATAAATCAACTATATGATTTATTAAATAAATTATTTAAACTTAAAAATATTGAAGAGACAAACAAAAGTGAAAATGGAACTTTTTCAACTGAAAAGGGCAGAGATGAATTTTTAGATGAAATCAAAAAGTCCGAAAGATTTGATTTTTTTGATAACAATGATGATGACAATTCTCAAAATTTCAAAAAGAAAAACGACAGCACTTTCCCAGTTATAACAAAAGACTTTTTACAACAAAATAATTTTGTTCTTAAAATTGTTGACCAACAAATTATTGAAACTCTTTCAAATTATATAAGAAAAATTGATTTTAATTCTGATGAAATAGTAAAATTATCAAATCTTATTTTTCAACTCAATAATTTTATTCCGCTTTTATGCAATATTGTGCAACTGTTTTTATCCGCTCGTAAGTTTGAGGAAGTTTTTGTGGTTGTGAATAAAATTTTTGTCGCACATATAGGAAATAAAATTTATCGCTCAATGCGTAGTACAACTTTTGCTGAACGAAACTTTGACCGCTTTATAGAAATTATTGAATATGGCAACATTAAAAGCAGTCTCTATTTACCGTTTTTAATTGCAATTCATAAAAGCGATAGAACTAAAAATTATTTTGTTTGGAAAAACCCTGCACTTGAATATTTGCAAAATTTTTGGAATAGACAAAGCGAAGATGAGTTAAAAGACTTTATAAATAACAATATAGAAAATAAATATACGGCACTCTCGGCAGTTTTAGAGTTTAATACTGCAAAAGGGGTTGAGTTTTTAATTGACGAATTTATTTCTGATTTTATAGATGACTCAAATGAACAAATAATAAATCTAATGAAATTATATAAACGAGAAGTTTTGATTTTTATAGACAACGAAATCTCACAAGTTAAACCTGAGCGACAAGAAAAATTTATTGAAATTTTGTTTGCCTTAGATTCCGATGACGAAGTCAAATTGCGTCTTGAACATATTTTAAAAAACACGGAAAACCAAAACATAAAAGAATTAATTTCTGAACATATGGGCATAAGCGAGAAGTTGAATAAAAAAACCGAAAAGCAATTTTTAAATGCTGTTAGGCGTGAAATTAAAGAACAGCAACACCGTGTTTTAGGCATTCCTTTTGATAAGTTTAATTTAAAATTCATCAGTGAATATCCAGCGGATGATGCTGTTTATACATATCTAATTAATATTTTTAAAGAGGATAAGAAACTTGTTAACTTGCCGAAAACCTCAGTTTTATATAAAATTTTTGAGAGAGAAAGTTTAAATGAATTTGTTGAAAAAGTTTTTGAAATTCTTATAACAAAAGAAGATATAAATCAAGCAAAATGGGCATTGAGAATGTCAGCGTTTCTAGGAGATGCAGAACTT
Source organism: Christensenella sp. UBA5489 (assembly GCA_002424095.1). Classification (GTDB taxonomy): domain Bacteria; phylum Bacillota; class Clostridia; order Christensenellales; family UBA1242; genus UBA5489. Next base: position 8,391 of record DIPL01000021.1, on the reverse strand, counting down.
GACAATAAGATTTATGATTTTATTTTAAAACTTTTCAGAGAATATCGCTATAAAGAAGGCAAATATCTCACTTTATGTATGATTTATAGCAAAAAATTGGAAATAATCAATGTTTTAAAGCGTTTAGTTGAAGAAAAAAATGAATTTATTATTGAAAATTTATCTGATTTTATAGAACTTATTTCAAATAATTGTGATATTGAAATTGAAGACATAAAAGATATTTTAGTAACGGATAATTATGATGAACAAACCTATGAAAACGAAAAGAAAAGATTGTTCAATGCTTTTATTTGCGGAAAGTTTTATAAGACTGAGACTTTTAAAAAACTATTTATAAAAAATCGACTTTTTAATAAATTGGGACAAAATCTCGTTTTCGGAGAATATTGGCTTGGGAAACTTCAAAATGCTTTCATAATAGAAAATCAAACTTCAAAATTTTTAATTAGCGAATCTTTAATAGAAAAAATTGAAAAAGTAGAAAATCAAAAAGAAAAGACCAACGAAAAATATAATGAAAAAAATTCAACAGAAAATATAGAAATTTATATCGGAATAATTCATCCGCTTGACTGTGATTATAAATATGAAAAAATATTTGATTATTTCAAAAATCCAACTTTCAATCAATTCAAAAAACCAAAAATTCAATTAAATGAATTTTCCGCATCATGCATTTCAGTTGACAAATTTATTGGAATAATTGTCGAACCAAAAAAGTTCTGTGAAAAATTGTTTCAGCATAATTTTATACCAAACAAACTAGACACTGAAAATGAATTTAAGTCTTTGGTGCATATTATGCCAGCAATAAATTTAATTTGCGAAATTGAGTTTGATCAAATCATACATCCTAAAACTTCTCATGCAAGTCTTGGTAATATTTATTTTTATAAATTGGACAAAACATTATGTGCAGGGCAAAAACATATAACACAAAATTCAAATGCGGTTAATGTAAATGTTGTTCCTTATCGTTATTTGGATTATATTATTGGATTAATTCACGACGCAACAAAAAACACACGAAACACATAAAACGTAATTATAAAAGTTGACTTATGAAAAAGTTTATAAATTACAGACCTTTATTCTTTTGCTTTTTGGCTTTTGCCGCTGGAATTGGTTTTGCGAATTTTATTTTCGCACCAAACTATCTAGTTATTTCAATCATAATTATAAGCATTTTAGGTCTTGCGACAGTCTGTTTTTTTCATAAACATTGGAAACGTTTTTTTTGTCTATTATTTGTTTTTATAATCGGCGTCGGTGCTTTTTTTATAGATGCAAATAATTTTTCGCCAACAAAATTTGACGGCAATGAAGCATTTGTTGTCGGCAGGATAGGTAGTAAAGTAAGTGAATATGACAATTTCGCATATCTAATCTTGGAAAATGTTGAGATTGACGGAAAAAATGAGCATAATATCAACGTTTGTATTTCAGGCTTGACTGAATTCGAAAAAATTAAAACGGGAAATCACATAACATTTATTGCTGATATTTATAATGAATTTTTATTTGAAAACAATAAATTTAATTATTACTCTTATATGAATAATGCACCATATTTTTGTTATATTGCTTATGAAGATATATTTATTATAGATGGAGAAATGATTTTATCTGAAAAGGTAAAAGATTATATCAAAAATTTATATGGCGATTATATGTCCGTTAATGGTGCACAATTTGCTTATAATATGCTGTTTGGCGAAAAATCCGAATTAAACCCTGATATAAAAGAAAATTTTGGAATTTCAGGAATTTCTCATTTACTAGCAGTTTCAGGATTGAATATAAATTTTTTAGTGGCTATTCTATATTTATTCTTAAATAAATTCAAACTTGGAAAATATAAAAATTTTCTTATCATTGCTATTATATTGTTTTTATATGCTTATATGTGCAATTTTTCAGCTTCGGTTGTTAGAGCGGCTTTTATGTGCCTTGTTTTTTTAAGTTCCGGACTGTTCGGGCGCCCATATGATTTATTAAATTCAATTGCAATTTCAGGTATTTTAATTTTAGCATTTGCCCCGCTTATGATTTTTGACGTAGGTTTTCAAATGAGTTTTATTTGCGTGTTTGCTATTGCATTTTTTGTTAAACCGTTCACTGCGTTCTTTATAAAATTGAAAATTCCGAAACAATTAAGTGTGGCATTGGCAATTGATATAAGCACAACAATAGCAATTTTTCCGTTGCTAAGTCTTTATTTCGGCAGACTTTCAATTTTAACGACTTTTGCAAATTTGATTTGTGTTCCGTTATTTGGTTTTAGTTTCGTTTTGATTGTGATAGTCACACTTTTTGCGTCAATATTTAATTTTTTGGGCTTTTTTTTATTACTTCCCGACCTTGCCTTAAAAGTAATGATTTCAATTGCAAACTTTGTCGCTGGAATTGATAATCTTATTTTATCGCTGGTGTATATGAATATAATTTGGCTTATACTTTTTTATAGTTCGCTTTTCATTTTAAGTTGTTTCGTGCTTGTTAAATTTATTGACAAGGTTATTATGATTAACGGCATTGCAATTATATGCGTAACACTTGCTTTAATTTTTAATATGCCGTATGTTCCTAATAATTACACATACACGCAACTTAATTCGAACGACTCTTGTGCTGTTATGACAACAGCAAACGGCGAAGTTTTAGTCATTGGCGGGATTAAAAATCCTGATTATCTTATAGATTATTTAAACTATAAACATATTTGTCGTGTTGATTATTTGGTTGTAACTTCCGAAAATTCATTAGAAAATGAAAAAACACAGCAATTCATTTCAAACTATAAAGTTGAAAAAATATTATGCAACGAGAATGACAAAGGCACTGTTGGAAGTTTTAATGTTGAATTTATCTATATGAATCAATTAAAAAAAGCGATACAGGTTAGTGTCAACGATTTCAGTATTTTATTTGCTTGTGATAATGTGCGTCTTGGAAGTAGTCAAATTGAAATATTAAAAGATGAATTGCAACAAAGTGAACTTGATATGGTTTTTTCAAAAAAAGAAACACAAGGCTTTTCCGATTTAACTAGTTTTGATTTGAATGCAACAACTTTTAAACAAAACGCAGACGATTATAATAAATCATATTCGCTTTATTCATTCGGAACCTTTACTTTTGATTTCGATAATGGTAAAATAGGGGAGGTAAGAAAAGCATAAAATAAATTTAAAATTCAAAATCATATTAAGAAAAACACATAAATAGGAGCAAAACTTGTTAAATCTTAAACAAAATTTAAAGAAAGGATTAAAAAACATCTATCATATTTTCGGCAACGATTTATTTTTAATGGAAGAGGCTTGTCGTTTGATTGAAAATGAATGCAATAATAAAATTCGTGAATTTAACAAAACTGTATTTACAGATGAAAATTTTAATATGGATGAATTGCTGTTAATTTGTAATCAAATACCGATGTTTGCGGACAGGCGATTTATTCTTGTTAAACACGTTTCAAAGTTGTCGGAAGCCGATGCAAAAAAACTTTCTGAATATGAAAAGAAACCGTCCGACGAGTGCGTTTTAGTTTTTCTCGAATTACCAGATATGAATGTTTTTGGAAAATTTAAGTTTGAAAAGGTTGAATGTAAAAAACTTTCAGAATATGAACTTAGAAAAATTGTGATAGATAACTTGAAAGAATCAGGCAGAGAAATCACTCTAAATGCAGTGAATTTATTTATAAATTTTTGTTTAAAAGATTTAATTCTTATAAAAAATGAAATTGAAAAATTAAAATTCTATAATCCAAATGATGAAAAACAAAACAATGAAAAAATTATAATTGATGAAAAAATAATAAAAAAACTTGTGCATCAAAACGATGAATATACAATTTTTGAAATCTCTGATGCACTTACAAAATCTCAGGGCGATAGGGCACTCAATCTTTTAAATAAGATGCTTGAAACAAAAGATTTCTCATCAATTCTTGGATTGATTTCTTCGCATTTTAGGCGAATGATGTATAGTGCAATGTCAGGCGGAACAACTGCTGAAATAGCATCAAAACTCGGTGTTAAGGAATATGCTGTCATCAAGTCTAAACAAACGGCAAAGCAACTAAAACTAACGCAAATTTTAGAAATAAATGAGTTGATTTTAAACATCAACTTTCAAATCAAAGATGGAAAAATTGCTGCAAAAAATGCAATGTATTATTTAGTTTTTAAAATAATTGAAATTTTACAAAATTGAAAAAATTGAAAGATTTATCTAGTTTAATTAATTAGAACATTTAAATAAAAGGAAAAGAAAATTGAAAAAGAACTTAAAAGTAGCAGAATTTACTGGCTTCAAGCAAGCATTACTCATAGTTTTTTTAGTTTTTTCATTTATCTTAACGAAAGCATTTAATCCTATTGCCTTGCACTTCATAAACGGAATTTTTCCATCTTTGCTTACTTTTTATGGCATTTTATATTGGCTTATTTTCGAAGTTATAGCAGGATTTTTTTACAGTGCATTAAGATTAAATTTAGAAAAATCTATGAGTTATAATCAATTTATGAATGTGTTGCGAACTATTATTTTATTTTCCAACTTGATAATTTTTTTTGCAACGGTTTTTTTTATTTATATAAATTTTTATACTGCTTATTTCATTTTATTTTTTAATATTATTATAAGTTTTTTAGTGCTATGTGTTTTTTATAAAATAATAAAAGATAAATTTTTAACACAAAATTTACAAGATTTAAAAAGAGATAATAAAGATAATGAAAAAAATCAAAATCAAAAAAATGATTTTCAAAAACTATTCTTTAATTTAGTTTTTGTCTATTTATTTTTGCTTGTGTTTCTGTGGGGACTTTTCTGAAAAATTAAATGTTATCAAAAAGGTTGAAAAATAAAAATATTATTCAAAAAAAGGTTAAAAAATGAAAAAAAGTTACACATTCTCGAAAAATATATTTAATTTTATATTAATAATATTTTTTTTGTTTTTTATTTTAATAGGTTTAACTTTTCACAATAATGAAAAAATTTTTTCTATGCCTTTAACAAGTCAAAGCGAAATTTCAAATTCAGATTTAGAAAGTTTAATGAGCGAAATTTTTATAGATAATTATGATAATGTTAAAAATCGTAGTGCTGGTAGTTCGGGGGAAAGAGACTTTGCAAATATTCTTGCAGAAAAACTAAGTTCAAAAGGTTTTGAATTCTTACCGAATTCAGAAAGTTTCATTCAGTCATTTCAAATTTCAAATGATTTGAATTCACAAAATGTCGTTGGTTTTATAAACAACAATTCGCAAAATAACATAATTTTAAGTGCACACTATGATTCAATTTATAAAGAAGATATGGTGGGAGAAACAATTTCTTACGGATTTAATGATAATCTCAGTGGTGTAATCGGAGTTCTAAGTTTAACGGAAATATTGCAAAATTTAACTCCACAGCCAAATTTTAATATAATAGTTGCTTTTTATGGTGCTGAGGAAATTGGGTGCAAAGGTTCTGAATTTTTTATGGAAAAACTTGCGTCTGATATAAAATCTAAAATTTTACTTGCAATCAATTTTGACAGTATTGGAGCGGGTGATTTTTTATATTATTATCACTCGGACTTTCCAACAACGTATGGCGAGTCAATTGATGTTTTAGCCAATAGCAATGATGCACTAAAAAAACTAGGATTCAATCGTCTTTTTACAACTTTAACCGGCAATGGGTTGAACTATTCAAATATAGGTTTAAAATCTGATAATGCTTCGCATTTAAAAAATGGAATTAATTCGTTGTTTTTCTTTGCTGGAAATTTAGATTCTTTTAACGGCCTTGGTTTTTTTGAAAAACAAGGCGAACAATTAATTATGCATAAAACGGATTCCAAAGAAACAATTGATTTAATTTTTGGAGAAACGTATTATAATAATATTGCAAATACCGTAAGTTTTTGTTTTTCAGTTTTGACTGATGACAATTTTAATGAAACGAATTTTTATGCGGGACAAATAAACTCTTTAATCTTTTCTGATTGGATTTTAAAAGTGTCAGGAGTTTTATTGATAATTATTATAATAATAATTTTTAAAATTAGCACAAAAATCAAAAGAAATAAAACAGTTGAAAATAATAACAATAATGATAAAATTAAATTAAAATGACAAAACAAATAAAAATTAAATAAATA
>DIPL01000021.1:0-2150 GCA_002424095.1 Christensenella sp. UBA5489 | reverse complement strand
ACAAATAAAAATTAAATAAATAATAAAAAAATCAAATAATAAATAATTAATTAAAAATAATAAAATATATAGTTAAAAATAATTAAGGGAGAAATAAGTGAAAGACGAAAATTTATTAGATATAATTTATGAAGATAATCAATTGGTGGTTGTTATAAAACCGCAAAATATATCATCACAAGCAGATAAAAGTGGCGAAGTAAATATGCTTGATTTAGTTAAGGATTATGTAAAAATAAAATACAATAAGCCAGGCGAGGCTTTTATTGGGCTTGTGCATAGGTTAGACCAGCCCGTTGGTGGCGTTATGGCTTTTGCACGTAATTCCAAATCAGCAAATAGAATTTCACAGCAAATTCAAAACGGTGAATTTGAAAGAACTTATCTCGCTGTTGTTCAAGGTGCTCCTCGTCAAAATAAAAACAGACTTGTCAATTATATTAAAAAAGATACAAATGAAAACAAATCTAAAATTGTTCCGATGAGCGAGCAGGGAGCAAAAAAGGCTGAAATGGAATATGAGGTTTTAGAAACGATAGATGATTTAAGTTTGTTGAAAGTTAAATTGATTACAGGTCGCTCGCATCAAATAAGACTTCAACTTGCAAATATTGGAACACCGATTTTTGGCGATATGAAATATGGGCTTAAAAAATCTGTCAAAGATGAACAAAAGTTTTGCAATTTAAAAACAACCGAATTGGCATTATGGGCATTTGAACTTATTTTTAAACATCCAACTCAGAATAAAAATTTAAAATTCAAGGTTTTCCCACCAGAAGAAAAAATGCCGTGGTTAATATTCAATTTAGGAAAACTTAAATAGAAATAAACTTTCCTTTATTTACATTAATTCAATAGAATATTTTTTAATATAAAATATTATTTTAATATTTTTTTTATTTATATTAAAAAGCAGTCGCAAAGCGACTGCAATAATTGTGTTTTCTAACACACAATTTCTTATGGCATTATAATTTTAAGTTTAAAGTAAATAGATTTAATTAAGATGTTGAGTTCTCACTAAATCACTTTCGAAAAATCTGAATCTAGGATGTGATTTCTGCAAGTTTCATTCCACGGCGTCTTCTTTCAAATTCAACTTTGTCAGCAATGATTTCTTTAACTCTAAACGGATTTAAAACTCTTCTTAAATATATTTTTTCGGAACTTTCATCGTTAACATGTAAAATTATAGTCCCAACATTAAAAAATTTGTTCGAGAAGGTTTGATGAATTGTTATATCAAAAACACGGAACAAATATAATTCTTCATCTATGGTCGACAAAAACCCTACTGAGGTAAAAAGTTTAATCCATTGATTAGGTTTTTCAAGCAAAAAATAGCGTGTAAAAGAAAGTGGCATTCCCGCCCATCTTTTTCTATCTTTCCATATAAGTTTAAGCCCTTTTCCAAATCTATTGATGTTCATTTTCTTTCCCCTTATTTTCTTTTTTCTTATAAAGAATTTCGCTCTTTTATTAAAAATATTGTACCATAAAATAAACATAATGTAAAGATGCATTTTGCAAATTAATTACAAAAAATCTTATAATTATCACTATATATTTAATATTGAATATATATTTTTATGAAAAAAAAATTAAAAAAGACCAATTTCATCGACAAATATAAAACCTGCAAATTTTTTGGAGAAAATGTTATCGGAGAAAATTGCTGTCTTGTTAATTGTTATATAAAAAATTGCAAAATTGCAGACAATGTTAAAATTACAAATTCAATTATAATAAATAGTAAGATTGATTCTCTTTGTGAAATTGGTTCGTTTACGCATATTGAAAATTCTTTTATAGGAGAGCAATGTAAAGTCAAAAGTTTTGTAGTAATTGAAAATTCAAGTATTTTGAGCGAAACTTTTATTTCACAACTTAGCCATATCGGCGACGCGAATATAGGGAACAATTGTCATATTGGTTGTGGCGTAATTTTTTGCGAATTCAATGGAGAGGAAAATTTTAAATCAAAAATTGGCGACCGTGTTTTTATCGGAAATGGTTGCAAAGTAATTGCCCCAATCATAATTGAAAGTGATACTTATATTACAAGCGAAATAAATATTTCAAATAGTTTAAAAAAATATGAAACGATAGATAGAGAATTTAATCCATATCTTGAAAATTTTAAAACT